>JACDHD010000110.1 GCA_013821265.1 Parachlamydiaceae bacterium
GGCCTGCAATTCTGCAATTTTCAAAAAATTGACCTTTACCTATGTAACCTAAAGAAAATTGCAGAATTGCAGGCCTGACCCCTTAAAAAGGCTTTATTTTGATGAATGTTCAGAGCTACATAGACGTTTGCTTTAACTACAAAGGGTGTCAAGAGGGCCCATGGCCCTTTTGCGGGGGTTAAGGGGGCAGCGCCCCCTTACTTACTTTCTTTTCTTTTTATTTGTGGTACTGAGAGCCGCGGGCGATTTCGAAGGCGCGATAGATTTGTTCGACGAGGATTAGGCGGGTGATTTGGTGGGTGAAGGTCATTTTGGAGAGGCTGAGGAGGGGGGAGGATTTAAGGGTGGTTGGGAGGCCATCGGCGCCGCCGATGATGAAGGTGAGGCGGGAGCCGCCGAGTTGTAGTTTTTGGTGTAGGAAAGAGGAGAATTCTTCGCTTGAGAGGGAGGAGCCTTGGGGGTCTAGGCAGATGAGGAGGGGTTCTTTGAGGGCAATGTCGAGGAGGTGTTGATCATCTTTTGCCCATTGGAATGAGAGGGTGGCGATGGGGGTGAGGCGTTTGACATATTCGTTGAGGGCTGTTTCGAGCCATTCTTCTTTATTTTTTCCTACAGAGATAATTTTTATTTTGATCATTGATGTTGTTTGAGCATTTTGGCCATGTAGCGTTTGTCGTCGCGTTCTTTGATGCTGGCGCGTTTATCGATACTTTTCTTTCCTTTGGCGATGGCGATACGTACTTTGACGCGGCCTTCTTTGAGGTAAAAAGAGATGGGGATGAGGGTGAGACCTTTTTCTTGTGTAGCAGTGCGTAGTTTTTCAATTTCGCGTTTATGCATGAGGAGTTTGCGATCGCGGCGTTCTTCGTGATTATTTATGCTGCCGAAACGGTAGGGGGAGATGGTGCATCCGATGAGCCATAGTTCTTGTCCGATGACGCGAACGTAGGCCTCTTGGAGGCTGCCGCCATTATCTCGTAGGGATTTGATTTCCGTTCCTAGAAGAGCGATACCTGCTTCAAAGGATTCAAGAATTTCGTAATCGTGTGTGGCGCGACGGTTAGAGACCAGGTCGCCGCTTGTTTTATGCATATGATTATTTGGGTTTTAGCGATTGTAATCAGGATAACGAAAAGGGGACTAAATGCGCCATATAAAACGCATGATAAAACGCTTGACTTCAGGGGAGGGGTCACGTAATCTTTACATTCATCTAAATTTAAAGAGCTTTTTGAAAGGAATCATCTATGAAGTTTGTCATCTCAACGCAAGAATTTAACAACTTGATGAACAGATGTTTCAATGTCGTGCCGGTAAAAACAACTCTTCCGACGTTGGCTAATTTTCTCATCGAAGCCGTGGGAGATGAAATCGTTGTCACAGCTACAGATTTGATTGTTGCCATTCGCTGCAGTGCCAAGGCAAAGGTTTTGGAAGCAGGGTCTACAACATTACCAGCTAAAAGATTGTTACAGCTTACTCGTGAATTGACAGCGGTCAACATTGAAGTGACGACGACGAAGGACATTACAGATATCGTTGCTGATAGTTCCCGTTTCAAGCTACACGGGATGAGCACCCAAGAGTTTCCTTCCATGCCAGAAATGTCTGGAGCTGTGGAGATTCAGCTCCCACAGAAAGAGCTGAAGGAAAAATTATTCCGCACAACCTTTGCAGTTTCTCGTGAAGACAATCGCTATGCCTTGACTGGCTTGTTGATGCAGGTCACCAGTGATATGATTACGTTTGTAGGAACGGATGGAAAGCGTTTAGCGCGTTCACACATGGCCACTTCCAATTCAGAAGCTATTGGGAACTACATTATCCCTTTAAAAGCTGCTGAGGAGATGATTAAGAATCTAAAAGATGATGACAAACCGGCTACGCTTCTTTTGAACAGTGATAAAATTGCTCTTAAAACTGATGATACGGTGATGGTTGCGAAGTTGTTAAAAGGGGAGTATCCCGATGTGACACGTGTGATCCCAGAAAAATCTCAAGTTGTTTTGACATTGCATCGTGAAGAGCTCATGAGCTTACTACGACAGATTGCGCTGTTCATTGCAGACAGCATGCATTCTGTACGCTTCTCCTTTTCTCAAGGGGAATTGCGCCTTAATGCTAACACCAGCGACATTGGTGAGGGCAAGGTTAGCATGCCTGTTAATTACCATGGACAACTGCTGGAGATTGCATTTAATCCCACATTCTTTTTAGACATTTTACGACATACTAATACTGAAACAGTAAACTTAGGTGTCACCGATTCATATAATCCAGGGGTCATCACAGATCCAGAAGCACATCAGAGTGCTGGTTCCCTGTTTGTGTTGATGCCGATGCGTCTTAATGAAGAATAATGGCATTAAGCAAGCTCTACCTGCATCATTTTCGCTGTTATTCTGATACCTCATTTGAGTTTTCTCCAGGCATCAATGCCATCTATGGCGCTAATGCGCGAGGGAAAACCACCATTTTAGAAGCGATCCATTTTTTAATGACAGGGCGCTCTTTTCGTACGCCTCATGTTAAGGATCTGGTGCAACTTACAGCTCCTGCATTCTATTTAGAAACAACATTTCAGCGCCATCAAGTGGTTCAAAGTTTAAAAATTCACGGCAATGAGAAAGAGCGCAAAATCCTGTATAATCAGACCCATTTTTCCTCCGCAACCAGCCTGTTAGGTATCCTGCAGGGGGTTGTTATTGCTCCGGATGACGTTGCTTTAGTAAAGGGAGGTCCCGGACTTAGGCGAAATTTTTTGGACATGCAGATTGCGCAGGTGGACCCCTTATATGTGCATCACTTGATGCGGTATAATCGCGCTATGAGGCAACGCAATGCTCTTTTGCGTGCTGGCAATACGTTGACAATAGAGAGTTGGGAGCATGAGATGGCGCATTCGGCCGCATATCTAGCTCAGCAACGCTTTAAGGTCGTAAGAGAGCTCTCAAAAGCATGTACAGACCTATATCAAATCCTGAGTGGAGAAAAGGAGAGCTTGCACCTTCAGTATAAGGGACAAGCTCCTCAAATGGATGACATCGCAGCGACAAGGCTTTATTATATGGAGCAGTTTCAGAAGCAGCGTAAACGCGAAATGTTATTGGGCTATACGTTGACAGGACCTCATAAGGACGACCTCTTAATTGCAATTGGAGACAAGGAAGTGCGTTTTTTTGCGAGTGAGGGGCAGCAGCGCAGTTGTACTGCTGCATTGCGTCTTGCGGAATGGAGATGCCTCAACGAGTTAACGGACGAACCCCCGTTGATGCTAATCGATGATGTAGGAGTCAGTTTGGATCGATCACGTCGAGAGAGGCTTTTGGAGCTCATTCAGACCATGGGTCAGGTGTTTTTAACAGCGACTGATCCCTTGCCGATAGAAGCGTTCACTGTTTTTCGTGGCTAGGGTTGTTTCTGACTCCTTGTCCTTTTCCGTGCCCGTGAGCGTGCCCGTGCCCGATTTGCTAACAAACAAAGTAGATCTGATGTTTTATTTAATTCTTTTCTTTT
>JACDHD010000111.1 GCA_013821265.1 Parachlamydiaceae bacterium
CCCGTGCCCGATTCCTAAATGTTAGAACGAGGAAACGGTAACGAACAACATAAATTTACGTTTTTTTTAGCAAATCGGGCACGGGCACGCTCACGGGCACGGGCACGGGAAAGGACAGCAAACTGGCCGCATGGGGACGATTACTTAGTACCTTCTAACAGAGTAATGCGTTTTTGCAGTTCCTTGATCTGATCTACGTACGTCTGGATGTTGCGCAGCATAACTGTATTGCGATTATATTTTTGAATTGGTTGTGCGGGGACTCCATTATACTTTCCTGATTGTGTCAGCGATTTCGTTACACCACTTTTTGCGGCGACCATGACTCCGTCGGCAATCTCGATGTGGCCTGTGATGGCAACTTGTCCTCCAGACATAAAGCAGCGACCTGTTTTTGTGGATCCTGCGATGCCTGTCTGGGCTGCGATGATGTTATCAGGTCCTAGCTCGACTCCGTGGGCAATTTGAATGAGATTATCGAGCTTTGTCCCTGGGCCCACATGTGTGGTTTTGAAACGCGCACGATCGATCGTTGTGTTGGCTCCAATTTCGACATCGTCGGCAATGGTGACGTTGCCCACTTGATTGAGCTTGGTGTGTTTGCCTTGGGCGCTGGTGAGGTATCCAAAACCGCAGGAGCCGATGACGACTCCGGGCTGCAGAATGACGCGATTGCCAATAGTGCAGCGCTCTCGAACAGTGACGTGTGGGTGCAAAATGCAGTCGGTGCCGATGGTGGTACCTGGTCCAATGTAGCATCCAGAGCCAATGAAGGAGCCTGTGCCGATGGTGACGTTTTTATCGATGACGGCGTGAGGGCAGATTGTGACGTTTGGGTTTATTTTGGCTGTGGGGTGTATGACAGCAGTGGGGTGTATACCTGTGAAACCGGAGTGCTCCATTGCATTTTCGTAGAAGAGATCAATGGTGGTTTGAAAGGCTTGTGATGGATTTTCGTTCACTAGGAAATTGCGATTTGCGATAAGGGTGGTGGTTGGAGAGACAAAGACGACTCCAGCGTTTGACTTTTCCATGGCTTGCATGTAGCGTGGATTAGCTAAAAACGACGCGTCGCTGAGTGAGGCTGAATCGAGATCTGCAACGCCGTGAATACGGTGATTGGGATTGCCAATGAGCTTGGAATGAGTAGCAGCTGCGAGTTCTGCCAAAGTGAGTACTTTGCAGTCCATGGTGACTAGGTCTCCAGAAGAGTGAATGATGAGTAATGGTACCTGAAATTTACATGAGGCGCAATGGAAAAACCGGAAAGACAACATTTAGTTTTTTATGATGGAGAGTGCGGATTGTGCGATCGCGTCGTTCAATTTTTACTACATGCAGATAAAAAAAGAGAATTTCAGTTTGCTTCCTTACAAGGAAAGACGGCTCAGCGTTTTTTAAATCAGATACTGGTCGAAAATGACAGTGTGGTTTTAGTTGAGGATTATGAGTTAGAGTCGCGAAAATATTATGTGATGAGCAAGGCAGCTTTTCGCATTTCTTGGCTCTTAGGTGGTTTCTGGAAGGTTATTGGGGTGTTATCATTTTTTCCTAGTTGGCTGTTTGATTGGTTGTATCGTTTCGTTGCGCGCCATCGCAAACAGTGGTTTAGCGATGCGTGTACGCTTCCTACGGTATCGGAAAAGGAACGCTTTTTAGATTAGGTATCCATAGTCAGATGTAGATCCCAATCAGCAAGTTTGGCTGAGCGACTAATCAACTGGCAAAGAGCCATAATAATGGTGTTATCGCCGCCAAATTCAATGCAGCGTCCTTGAGCATCTTCTAAATGGAGAAAAGAGACTCCGTTGTCCGCAGGTTTTGCCATGAATTTGGTTAACAAAAGAGGCTCTTCTCCTAGAGGACAGCGGCTCACATGAGTGCCATACTTTTCTGCAGCCGCATGGCGCTGTTCTTTTTCTCGTTGAATTTGTTCTCCGATCTTTTGCTGCTCTTGGCTGTGCTGGACGGGTGTTTTATCCAATAGCTGAACAAGAATCTCCCAAAGGGCCTTTGTGGCACGACGGGTCAACCAAAAGCGGTATTCACAAAAATCCTGCGTATGCAGAATAAGTGTTAACCGGTCTTGCTGCTGGTTGTAGTTCATTTGCAATTGGCTTAAATTTGATGACATATCCGCACTGTAATCAGAAACTACGTCAACTTCAAGAAAATTTTGAGTCTTTTAGAAAATGCTCCAAGTTCAAAAGTTTATTTCTTTAAATAATTGTTCGAACGGAAGTTTTGTAATTTCACCACAATAGGAGTCATTTGCAAGCTCAAGTAGAAGGCTATAAAAATTTTTAATTTTAGCTAGATGGGGTTTTGCCCATTCCGGAGCCATCTTATCATTTTCACCATAGATGAGCCTCGGTTCTGCTTCAAAGTTGATATTTGCGAGGAAGTTCGGGGTTTGTCTACATTGCTCTTTTACAAAAAGAGCGATGGGATCGCTATATAGTTTTTGCCAATCAATTGGAGTACATTGTAATTTTTTTGGTTTTTGAACTCCTTCTGCCAGGGAAGGGGCATCGAACTCCAATAAACATTCCAAGTAGTACTGGATATGGATCCAAATCAGGAAACTTCCTTCGGAACAGATAGCGGCATCTTTAAATTGATCTGGTTCTTTTGATTGGCGAATTCCTTGTATCATTTTTTCTTTTGCCCATTCTTTTAAGACAAAGGGTTTTTCAGGTTGTCTTGCACGACGAGGGATAGAAACAGCTCTGGGGATTGCTGGAGGTGGAATAGGGTGTGCTCTGCAGTACTGGCTATCAGGAAGACGCAGAAAATGGAGGCCGATTTCTGGGACTAATCTTGCAAAACAGTTGCGAGCTTGTGATTCATGTGTGTGGATATTGCGATAAAAAATATTTGTGAAACAAGCTGTGATCAACCATGGCAAGGTGTATGCACTGCTGTGCAACAAAGGTTGTACTGTAGGGAATCGAAGTGGAAAATAACGTTTAAGGATTAGCGATAAAATGCCATAAACAAGAAGCTCAATTGTTGCTAATGTAGCTAGGAAGGTGAGTCCACAAGCTGCTAGAGAGCGCTGTTTAATAAGATAGCAGGTATGTTCACGTCGTAAAATGACAGGAGGTGGATTGACTTGCCAACTGGTTTCGCTTCCATCAGGGTTGCGCCAATTTAATAAAATTGATGCTAAACTGCTTGAAATACAGCGTGTGTACATAAGATTAGTATAAGTTGTTTAGGTTTATTTATATGATAGTAAATGGTTTATAAAAAGTAAAATAAAAAGTGGTGAGAGAAATAAAAGGATAAAGACGACGAATTGGATAGTTGGACATGGACGAAAGAGCGGTCATAACCTCTAGCTGCTGCTCTTCCGTGCCCGTGCCCGCATCCTATTACCCATAAGTCTCCAATTTCTATCTGACAGACTATTCAAGAGCATTTTTTACCTACCAAATGCTTCCCAAGCCAACGAAAAATCAACCATTCGTGCCATGCCTTTCCACATCGTTT
>JACDHD010000010.1 GCA_013821265.1 Parachlamydiaceae bacterium
ATTCTGACACTACAAATTCATTTTCGCAAAAGCGAACCTTCTTTTGTCTCGTAGGTGTTTTGAAATTAAAATTATCAATATTATGATTTTATGATTTGATGGGTGAACTTGGGACAGAGGCACAGAGCAGCACAGAGAGCAAAAGAAGGCTTTTTGACCCTCGGGTAAATGGTGATAGGTTTTTCGATATCTTTTTAAAAAGCTGAGGCTTTTTAAAAACCAGCCAAGGCAAAATTGTCTGGCGACAATTTCGCACTTACTTTGCTTCGCAAAGGTGTAAACGTGTTCTTAAAAAATACATGTATGTTACAAAGTAAACTCGCATTTTCTCACCGACGTAACGAGTAAGATGAAAAAACTACTCCGCTTGGGCGATAGCCCATGCGGATGCTGGTTTTTTAAAAGCCTCAGCTTTTAAAAAAAGTTAGAATAGCATTACAGAAAACACATTCAAGAATGAAAATTCTTTCTCGCTCTCTGTGCTGCTCTCTGTGCCTCTGTGTCTCGGTGGTAAAAAATAAAACGGAGACTTTGATGACTTATGGCTAAAAGGATGGGGCACGGGAAGGACAAAAACATAAGTAAGACTTTTCTTACTTTACCTTGACCAATCCAATAGATTTGTGTATTTTGAGCAAAAATGAAAAAAGAAAAAAAACTCGCCCCTCCCTGTATGTAGCCGAGTTGAAAAGGAGCCCCATTCATGCCGCTAAAAAAAGCCGATATTGCAAAATTTAAAAAAGAATTGGAAGGCATGCGTTTCCAAATTCAACGCTCTCTTCGTGGATCTACCGAAGACGTCAAAAACCCCGACGAATCTGGGGGATACTCTCAGCATCAAGCAGATAAAGGGACTGATGACTTTGACCGCACGATAAGTCTCGAAGTAACCAGTCAAGAGTATGGCATTTTGAAATACATCGACCGCGCTCTTCAAAAAATTGATGAGGGAACTTACGGAGTGTGCGATATCACAGGTGATGAAATTCCTTATGGACGTTTAGAAGCCGTTCCCTATGCTGTAACGACAGCTAAAGCTCAGGACATGCTAGAGAAAGGCTTGCTTTAGTGCGCAAGTATAATCGCTGGGTGGCTCTCTTTATAGGTTGTTTAGTTTTGGCTGCCGATCTCCTAACAAAATATTGGGTTCAAAGCCATTTGCATCCCACTGGATACAGCCGTGGATACCCCTACGGGGGCATTCCTGTTTTTCATAATTTCTTTGGAATCGAATTCTCTATTAACCACGAAACAAATCGAGGCGCTGCCTGGGGGATGCTAGCAAATTGGCAAGCCTATCTGGTTTTCTTTCGCATCGCTCTGATCATTGGGCTTCTTTGCTACTTTTTCTTTTTTAATAAAAGACGCACATGGGATATTCCCCTGATTCTCATAACTGCTGGGGCTCTTGGTAACATCGTGGACTATTTCATCTATGGACATGTCATCGATATGTTTCATTTTGTCCTGTGGGGCTACGACTATCCTGTCTTTAATGTCGCTGATTCTGCTATTTTTATTGGGATTGCTTGGCTTTTTATTTTATCCTTCATAGAAGACAGAAAATATGGACTTAAAGAGTGATAGTCGACGCCCTCCGATGCAAGCCTCTAAATGGCTGCTGAGCCCTATTCTTATCGATCCACAGGAAATGCAAGCACTCTTTGATTCTATGGGGCCATTTTCCATCTACCAAACCAGCAATATTTGTAAGCGCGGTGAAGGATTAATCTCTGCAACAACCTTCCTACAGCACTACCGTGAGTATATAGTTGCTCTTCAGGAAGGGCGCCTTCTTGATGAATCTGAATACCGTTCCTATTTTTCAACAGTGTTTACGGCTGATCCAGACCTCCTCTACGTGGTTCCAGTCGGAGAAGATCGACAACTTATTCGAGTAGCAAAACCCGTTATCCAATTGCAATCGCATCATTTAAATTATTCATTTGCTGACGGCAAATTTCGTTCCATGACGTTTGGCTCTTCTAGTATCACGTGGGGAGTCCAATTTTCCTATCCACAACTATTCCAGGATGCAGCTACACAGCAACCTGAATCTGTAGTCGATAGCCCTTCATTTCCTAATACAGCTCTCTTTCATCGATTACAACGTTGGGTGAGACATAATACTCTACCCACCCCCTTTTTAGTTGGAGACACACAGATCAACGTCCCTATGCGCTTAGGAAAAAATTGCTTTGCATGGATAAATCAACACCCTCAGCTACGTGAGCAAGGGATACGTGTCCGTATTAAGGAGAATTCCCATGAACATTGAAGTTATCGCCATTGGAAACGAAGTGGTTTCTGGAGTCACTGTCAACACGAATGCGGCTCATATAAGCTCAGAGCTCATGCGTGCAGGATTTCGCGTAAACCGCCACTCTGCTCTTCCCGACAATAAGAAAATTTTGGAAAGTGGTCTAAAAGAAGCCTTAGAACGCAATCAGTTAGTTATTGCTACCGGAGGATTAGGCCCAACCTGTGATGACGTCACACGTCAAGTCGCAGCAAGCTTATTTCACTCTGGATTTCATTACGACGAAAGCATCGCCAACGAACTTAAGCAGCGTTATGGATCCTTTATTGATGCGACTTTAAAAGATCAAGCAACAGTGCCCGACAAAGCATTAATTTTGCGAAATAAAATAGGATCAGCTCCTGGATTTGTTTTTAAAAATGAACAGGTTCGTTTAATCTTGCTTCCTGGAGTCCCCGTAGAGATGCGTGCGATGCTGGAAGAAGCAGCACTACCATATATTAAACAGGAATTTCAAAATGTTTCACGCCACTACTCAAAGGTCATTAATCTTGTAGGACTACCTGAAAGTGCGGTTGATCCCTTGCTGCGTCGCATCGAAATAGAATATCCACACATTGAATGCGGCATCTATCCCTCCCTAGGTTACATTTCGGTGCATTTTTCGACTTTGGCTTCTGAAGAAAAAGAAGCGCAAAACTTATTGGATATCCCTTACAAAATCATTCTCGATAAATTTAAAGATAATTCATTTGAATCCCCCTCAGGCCGTTTGTCGCATGCGATCCACGAGCGCTTTATTCAAAATAAATGGACGTTAAGCGTGGCTGAATCTTGTTCCGGAGGCAGCCTAGCTGCTGCATTAACTCAGATTCCTGGCGCCTCACAATACTTTCTTGGCGGCCTAGTTGTCTATTCCGACAAGCTCAAAGAACACTTTCTGCATGTTCCAAAGCAGCTTTTATTGGATATTGGAGCTGTTAGTGAAGAAGTTGTTACCGCAATGATTGAGGGATTGTTAAACGAAACAAAAAGCGATTTTGGAATTGCAATCACAGGAATAGCAGGGCCTACCGGCGGCACGGAAAAGAAGCCTGTAGGAACCGTATGGGCAGCTATTGGCCGCAAAGGTTTACCGCCTTTTGTGTGGCAATTTCATGCACGAGGAAATCGAGAAATGATCTTAGGACGCATTGTCAACATTGTATTGGGGCAGTTATGGCGCTTAACGAATTAAAACAAGAACTACTCGCAAAATTATCCCTAATAGGACAAGAACATCTGTTGCGCTTTTGGGACGATTTAAACGCTGATCAACAAGAACAGCTACAACAGCAAGTGTTGCAGCTGAATTCTGAGACGTTGCTTCAACAGCAAGCCCTTCTTAAAGCCAATCATAAAGTTCCACAAACTGACTTACAGCCATTTCTAGACTACTCTAAGAAGGGAAATAAAGACGATTATGAGTTGGGACGAAAATTAATCGCAGAAGGAAAAGTGGGCTGTCTGCTCATTGCAGGAGGACAGGGCACCCGCTTGCGCTTTAAGGGGCCTAAAGGCATGTTTCCCATCACTCCTGTTACCCTCAAAAGCCTTTTTCAATTCTTTGTCGAAAAAGTCAAAGCCGCCAGCGATATTTTTGGACAACCTCTCCAACTTGCAATCATGACTTCACCTCTAAATGACGATGAAACACGCCGCTTCTTTGCATCTCACCATTTTTTTGGATTACACAAAGATCAGGTATCTTTTTTCACTCAAAGCACACTGCCTCTGCTTGACAAAGAAGGCAATTTATTCTTAGAAGAAAAAGATAAAATTGCTGTCGGCCCTGATGGAAATGGATACTCCTTAAAATGCTTTTATGAAAGCTCCATCTGGTCCAAGTGGCACCAAAAAGGCATTACATGCGTAAATTACGTCCTTATAGACAACCCTTTAGCTGACCCTTTTGATGTCGAGTTAGTTGGCTCACACATGCGACGCAGCGTGGATGTTACTTTAAAATGCACCGAACGCCGCGATGCTCAAGAAAAAGTCGGGGTTGTCGTCAAAGAGAATAACGCAGTTCGCGTTGTAGAGTACTCCGAAATGCCTGACACAGAACGCAATGCCCTCACAGATAATGGTAGTCTCAAACACTTGTGCGCAAACTTAAGCCTCTTTTGTTTCAATATGTCCTTTATCAAATCTCTCACTACGCAAAAGATGCCTTTACACCTAGCTTTTAAGGCTGTTCCTTATGTTGACTCCCTAGGTAATTTACAACACCCAACCGCTCCCATGGCTTGGAAGTTTGAAACGTTCATCTTCGATGTTCTTAAATCTGCCAACAGCATTCACGCTATCCTCTACCCCAGAGAAGAATGCTTTGCCCCTCTAAAAAATGCCTCTGGACCCAATAGCATTGAACAGGTCCAACAATCCCTCCAACAGCAAGCCAAACTCCTATTTAAATCCAAAACAGGTTCCCAAGCTCCCAACGGTCCATTCGAACTTCCACCGCACCTTTTCTATTCATAGAAATCTCCCAAATTTGTAATATCTTTTTACCAAAATCTAACCGGAGTCCCACTATGTTAAAATACATCTTAATCTCTTGCATCCTTTTCACCAGCATCTCTTACGCCCTAGAACAACCCACACTTAACTGCGACGTCTGCAAAAACAAAAAGAAAAAGGATTCGTAGTCTCAGGTAAGAAGAAGGGGCTTGGAAAAGGACAAGGGACGCAAAGGACGAAAACGACGCAAAGGACATTAGCGCTAGCTTTACACAATCTATTTCACCAATGAGAAAAGCATTTACAGCTTAATCATGTAAATATAAAACTTTTCGTCCTTTTCGTCCTTTTCGTCCTTTTCGTCCTTTTCGTCCTTTTCGTCCTTTTCGTCCTTTTCGCCACACAAACAATTAACAATTAATTGTTTGCGCAGTAATTCTTAATCATTTATACTTCTATTTATTAATTTTTAAAGGATTGTATGACAATTGATAATTGCTATTTTTTAGCGGAGCATAATTTTTATGTTAAGGTAAGGGATACTTCAGTTGCGAATCCCAATAGAGCTAGAGTCATTTGTTTAGTAGGAGAAATAGCTCTCATCGTTTCCTCACCAATTATCTTGCCTTTGGCCACTATAGAATTGCTGCTACGCACAATTACTCGTGGGTGTGCGCATCTCATTTCTCGTTCTGAACGCACTGCAAACAATCTAAAACACGTTTCTTGGATGTGTGCCGCATCGATCAAATCCACGCTTTGGATGCCCTTAAGTGTTGTCATTAGGATTGTGAGTCTTATTCCAGGGGCTTTACTTCCTTTACAATCTGGTGCAATGCACGCCATTCCTTTTGATGTTGCACACTTTGCACGTAACCATCCTTTAACGCCATTTCAGTATGAAATGCTCAGCTACCAAGCAAATCGCTTTAAAATGGATGTTGTTTTAGGAAATAATGAAAACAATTGGAAATTCTTTACAAGGCCTCCTGAAGATTGTGAGTGCAAGCATCTAAGATTTCGAGAACAGTTTTATAACTTGATTTCTTCTTCAATGACTCCTCAAGAAAAAGTAAAACTTAAGTCCTTTTTGTCTAATCGCTCTGTGACGACTCAAAGCATTTACGACGAATACCATCGCTTCCTGTTTCCAATAGAGGTAGAGCGAGCTAAAAAGGCTTCTGCCAGCTTCCTAACCGCTCACAAAAGCAAATTATCGAAACTTCAACTGGAAATATTTAAGTACCAACTTGCTCGTTTTTGCAAAGAGTATGATCCGAAAAATTTACATTTTTTTAAAAGCAACGCAGAAGAACTCGAAAACTTACAATGGCGTCAAATCCTTTGCCGGAAGGCGTATGCTCGCGTTCCACAGCGCCTACAAAGCCAATTTGAAAAAGACTTATTCGATAGAAATAAAACTAAGGATTTTATCAAGGATTACATGAACTCTCTCTTACCTGCAGTACCCGCAAAACGCCCAGTCGTTTCAAATACACCTATGGAGCGCAAAGCATGATTATTGAAGGTTATGTCACCGTATGCCATGAATGTTGGCGTGCTACTCGAGATATTGCCACCACACCTATTATTGGAAGAACCATTTCTGTATTTTGGGACTTAGGTCTAATGTCTTTTTTTCCCTGGGCAGCGCTGGGATCTACTTTAGAAACGCTATGCAAAACTATTGTTGCTGTGTTTAGGTGTGTTTTCTCTGTTTGTCGTTCTGATCGTGAAGCGTGTAATGATTTCAAAAACCATAGTGTTGATTTTTTGGTTTGTAGCGCTCTTACACTAACATCTCCAGTGTGGATGACTATTTTTTTGGTGGTTACGGTGATCAGTGCGATAGATCCTTTGCGTGCTGCAACATTAAAAGCTGCTAGTTTTGATTACGGTATGTTCAGAAAACACTATCCGAATTTGTCCCCTTTGCAACAACAAATTTTCAAGGCACGCTCTAGTCAATTTTTCGCTGATATTCTCCAAAACAGCAAACCAAGCAATTTGTATCTCTTTAGAAGATCCCATAGAGTTGGATTCATCGAAAGCAATGCAGAAAGCGATGAATACAATGACCTTGTCGATCGTGATCATTTTTTTCGGGGACTTTCTCCGACTCTTTCCGAGGAGCAACAAAAACGGTTGAAAATTGATTTGTGCGATCGTGACAATCAGATAGAGGCTTTAAGAATCAAATACAGCCCTATTCCTCGTCCAGAAGCACGTTCCGACGAACGCAAAAGATAAAAAGTATGCAGATTTGAACTGCGGTATTTTCTTGGATTTCGACTTGACGTATCAGCTACAACACATTTTCGATGAGACATCGATAAGACGATGTTTATGAAAGCGGTGGCAAGCCACTGCACTCCAAATTAGGAAATGAGGGATCGAAAAGGCTGTTCTTTAGGAACTTCAATATAATGGGAGTCCAGAGGGTTCATACCCTTTGGCAGGGGTTTTAAGGGGACAGAGTCCCCTTAACAGAGTCCCCTTAAAAGTTGCTGTCCCAGACGCAGCGTTTGCGGGTGACGATGATTTCGTTGCGGTGTACGGGTTGGGTTGCGAGGCATTTTAGGTTGCTGTTGCAGCAGGGTTGGCAGTCGTCGTAGCCGAAGGGGATGCTGAGGCCGATGGTGCCTTGGGCTGTGCCGCGGAATATGTTATCGTAGCCGGCTCTGACTTCAAGGGTTAGGTAGTCGAGGTAGCGGGCACCGATACGGAATTGACCGCCGAGGATGTTTCTTTCGCATCCGCCTCCACGGTAGTAGTAGGGACCGATTCCGCCGTAGATATCCCAGTCACAGCAGCAGAAGACTCCCCAGCGACGAAGTGAAGAGGATAGTTCTGCATCGATCCCTGAGAAGGATTGTTCGCGACTTCGTACGTTGGCAAAAAATCCATCTTCGAAATCGAAGCGTCTTTCGGGGCCGATGTGTGTGTGTGAACCTACAACAAGATAACCGTTAGCGCGCAGATCGAAATCGCATCCGAGCATTTCGACACCTAGGCCAAACTGATTATAATCGCCTTGATCTTGGCGGTAATCGTAGTAGGCATTGAATCCGAAAACTTTGTTTAGACATGGTGCAATGTAGCGGATTCCTCCACCGGCATTAGCCGCACATTTCCTGTTGTTAAAAATATGGCCACGCACATCTAAGAAGAGTTGCACATTCTCGTCCCACTGCAGGGCGTATGGAGCGTAAAACAGGCCTAACGTGGTGTATCCTTCATTATAACCGATGCCACGACCTTCAGTGTGTTGTACGTATAGGAGATTTGGATCACAGCAATCGTTGCAACAGCAATTATTTTGATCACAACAGCAATCTTGAGAATAGCCGTCGTAGAAAGTAGAGTAATCATCGTATGTTTCCGCTTGAAGAGTTAGTGGGAGTATCGAAAGACTTAATCCGAAAATTAAACCAGTGACCTTGGATTTAAACATGTTATGACCCTATTGGATTTTTTTAATTGTAATGTAGGCATTTGCGCTGCCACTGGGGACTAACGTGACGGTATCACTAGATAGAGTCAGCGATACTCCAACTAAACCCACCATACTCTGATTTTCTACTGCCAAGAAATCCCCTGCAGCTGCAGTTACAATCGTTGTTATCGAAGTCATTTGGAATGGAGTAGTTAAGGAAAGCTGTCCGCCCGAAACATCTGATCCGTTTAATGTTAGAGAAAGAATGCCTGGGTCAGTGGGAGAAACTTGAGGGTTAGTACCAGACTCATCCAATGTCCTTGCAGAGGCTCCAAAAGTTACTTCATACGTACCTGCAGGGACAGTAAATCCTGTAATTGGAGAATAGGTGATATCTGGAGTTAATGCTGCTGAAACATCGAATGCAACAAGATCATTAGCCGGCACAATTGTATCGGGAATGACGATGTTCCTGGCAGCAAAAGATGTTAGCCCAGAAGAACCTGGCCCTGTTGGACCTATTAAACCTGCTGCACCCGTAACCCCCGTTGAACCTGCAGGCCCTGTTGGGCCTCCAGCAGGCCCTATTGCTCCTGCAGGACCAGTAGGGCCTGTATTTCCGCGCGCTCCTGGTGCCCCTGTCAATCCCGTAGATCCTGTGACTCCCGGAGGGCCTTGGACTGGAGCTTTTCCACGAGAAGAGGCTTTAATGGAAGTTAGCTGTTCTAGATCTTGAATGAATCCAGCTGGATAGGCAGCGTTGCATGGTAGGATATAGGCAAGTGTAATGACAATGAATAGGAAGAAAGAATTGCGCATGAAGCCCTCATTTTTTTTTGTTTTATCTATCATTAAACATATAGTCAAATTTTTTCATATTCCTTCCATGTTTTTCTACTGTTTGGTATTTCGCGAACTGGTATTCTTTTTCGTATCTCTATAGATAAAAAGTAGGATTTTTCATGAAAAATGGCTTAATTATTGGATTACTCCTTTCAACAAATTCTTTATTTGGATTGCAAACGTCGAGGGCGGAAGAAGGATTAAACCAAAATGAAATTGAATTGGTCGAAACACTTATTGCTGCAACGACAAAAAGTTTAGAGGAACAGAAGGAATTGAAAGTTTTTCTCGTACGTTATCAAGAGTTGCAAAAACAGTATTTGATACGCACAGAGGATATGGATTTGCTGTTGCAGACAGCTCGAGCAGCCCATCGCGTCCTTGCGAAAATCAACGAGACCCATTTAACAGCCACTTTTGAACCAGCTTTCATCAATGAATTGACTCTGTTTTCACAGGTAGCTGTAAAACGCGGAATTCCTCAACCTTAGGAAGAAGAATGGACCCCATTATCTACATTGACCGTACGACAGGGAAAGAGGAAATCGAGCACGTTTATGCAGCGGCTGCTTTAAAATTCATTTATGGGGATGAAGCAACAAGTCGCTACCTTGGAATGCCACTTCTTCACATGTTTGTTAAAAATCCTATTTTTTCTGCTGTGTATGGTTTTTGGCAAAAGCAGCGCTGGACGAAGAGAAAAATTGCCCCTTTCATTGAAATGTTCCACGTGGATCCTTCTGAATTTTTTGAGCAAGTGGATCAATTTGACTCTTTTAATGATTTTTTTATCCGTAAGCTAAAACCGGAAGCACGACCTCTAGCAGCCGCAGATGCCATTATCCCTGCTGATGGCCGTTACCTATTTCATCCTAACATCAGTGAAGCTGAAGGTTTTTTTGTAAAAGGGGAAAAGTTTGATTTAACTTCGCTGCTAGAGGATGCACAGTTGGCTTCTAGATATACTCAAGGCTCGATAGTCATGGGACGTTTATGTCCGACAGATTACCATCGCTACCATTTTCCTTGTGACTGCATTCCTGGTGAGACACGCTTGATTAACGGTTGGTTGTATTCAGTCAATCCTGTTGCCATCAAAAAGGACATTCACATCTTTACCAAAAATAAGCGTGCGATTTGTGAACTGCACTCTGAACAATTTGGTAGGGTGCTTTTTATTGAAATTGGGGCAACCAATGTAGGCAGCATTAATCAGACATACACTCCTAATGCCTCCCACTCAAAAGGTGATGAGAAGGGGTTTTTCTCATTTGGAGCCTCTTCGCTCATTTTACTATTTGAGCCAGGTAGAATCGTATTTGATCAAGATCTGCTTGCAGCAACAGCTGCAGGGCATGAAATCAAATGCCTCATGGGGCAGTCGATGGGTAAGGGGCTTTAACATCCTTTTCCGTGCCCGTGCCCGACTTGCTAAAAAAACAACGTACATATGTGATTTTCTTAACGTTTCCTAACCCCAATTCAATATTTAGAAATCGGGCACGGGCACGGAAATGGACATCTTTTTCTTCCCTCTTACCTACTTCTCAGCTTTGATAGGAGACGCAAGAATTCGATGTACAACCAAATTAACGTCACCATCAAAGCAAAGCCTGCATACCACTCCATGTATTTTGGAGCACCACGACGAGCACCCTGCTCGATAAAATCGAAATCCAGAACAAAGTTTAGCGCTGCAATGATCACAACAACAATACTAAATCCAATACCTATGGCGCCGTTGCCAAAAATAAAAGGGATCTGGATGCCAAAAAAGCTAAGCGCGAAGCTAGCTAGATATAAGATAGCAATTCCACCTGTTGCAGCTATAATTCCTCTTTTAAAGCCATCTGTAGCGCGAATGAAGCCTGATTGATAGGCTGCAAGCATAGCTAAAAGGGTTCCGAATGTTAAAATCGTTGCTTGCATCACAATGCCAGGGAACGATAATTCCATGATAGCTGACAAGCCGCCAATAAAAAGCCCTTGAAAAAGTGCATATAGTGGCGCTGTGATCGATGACCAAGCTGGTTTAAATGCTGTCACTAATGCAAGAGCAAAACCACCAAGAGCTCCACCAATCATCCATGGAGAAACTGCTGAGGGATTGCTTGCATTTTTATAGAACTGCACCCAGGTCCAACCTGCTGTCAGTAGCGCTAAAAGCAACAACAGGGCTGTCTTAACAACAACACCTTGCATTGTCATGACATCTCCAAAGCGCGAAGCTCCTTGGATTGTAAATGTATCGTCGCGAAGTGCGGGATTTGAAGTTCTCATACTCATCCTCCTTTAGACTTTGAGTTGTTTATCTACTTTTCGTTGCTCTTGATCGAGACGTCCTAAATCATAGCCTTCATAATCAACAAATTTAAGAAAGCGTTCGAAAGCGGGTACAGCTTGGATGACTTGTTTTGCCATCGCTTGAGCCACAAAACGGTAAGCGGGATGTCCTGCTGCTGCAGAGCGAAGTTCACACAGCCACTGAATGGCACGTAGATTAACGTGGAAGTACCAACGTACGTTGTAAGCCATTGGAACCACATACTGCGCCTCTTCAGGAAGTGACGAAGCGATCTCATCATACACTTCCTTAGCCCTTGTCATCGCTGCTAAGTAATCATTTTCCAAAGCTGTTCCAATAATTTCTGGTGGAACATGGAATCCGTAGTCGCACGTTAATAACTGTCTCTCTTGTGTCAGGGTGCGATGGCGATGTAAGTCTCTGTACACACCAAAGTCTGCCACTATTTCAAAGGTAAACTCAGCATGCTCTAGAGCCCTTGGAGACTTATGTCGGCGATTTTCGCGCATGGAGCACGCAGCATCCAAAATTCGAGAAGTTTCTTCCTCAGATAACTGAGCACAGTATTTCTGCAAGTCCGCCAGGCTGCGATTTCCATGCGTGTACAAAAGGGCTGCACACACATTTGTCACGGCATGTGAATCAAAATCGATTAAGCGCACTCCACGCTCTGAATTGCTCGGTTCAACAAATTGCTGATCACGCGCAGCATGTTGTGCAGCAACCATTTGCAATTCTGTTTGCATCGAATCGTGGAATCCAGAAAAGCTTTGATGTGTGCGATGAGAGAGTTGAGAGCGACGGACAAAAGAGGGGATAACTTTAGATAATTCTTCGTAGGTCTTTTTACCTATGTCTTGCATTTCAGCCAGGTTATGACAATGCAACTTGTTGATAAGGTAATCAAAAAAGCGCCCATTCCCATAGACTCCCATATTCGTCAGCGTTCCCGCAGGAAGCAACCCGCGGAGGCAATCGAGTACTTTTGCGCGCAACGCAGCTGTGTAGGCAGCTTGAGAGTTATTTGGATCCCTAGGCATTTTTTCTTCAATCATTGCTGTTAGAGGAGGAATAAGACGGCTATAAGTCTCGAAAAGCATGTTACATGTATTGATGTAGATGTCTCTATACGCGGAAGTCATGAGGATCGGTTCGCGATAGAAAAGATAGTCCCCTTTAACCTTTTGATCGAAATAGATGTAACGGGTCGATTTTTCAAGAGGTGAGCCTCCGATGCGATTGTCTTCTATTGCTTTGGCAGCAAGCATGGAAACGTTTTCGATCGCTAAGTGTGCGCCTCCCAACTCTCCAATGGAATCATCACCATAGCCATCTAAAATGCGATCGTAGAAGTTCTGAGCCTTTTTTATGGCTGCTTGCTGAGCTATGGGCTCGTTTTTTTCATCCGTTCCCACAATACTAGAAAACGCAGATTCATCGCTGTTAGAGACAAATTCCTTTAGAAGAAGAGAACGCAAGCCTAGATTAGAACGGGAGTATCGCGAAAAAAGAGCTCCCTTAATAACCTCTGGAAGGTTTCTTAAAGCAAAAATGTTACTTTTAGTGTGTGTGACGTACTTATCAAGGACTTTAAGTTGACTTTCTGTAAATTCCTCATAATCCTCTACTGACATAATTGCCTTCCTAAGCATTGCTAATCTTTATTTCCTCTTAGGTTGCCACAACTTCCTCTCTGTTTCAAGGAAAAACCAAGTTAGATCGAATCGCCAAAATTTTTCTTGTCATTGGAGGGTTCACCAGCTATGAGAGAGAAAACGAGGAATTCAGAATGCCTGATCTACAATTTAAGTTTGACCAAACACAAACACTTCAGCAGATTCAGCGCTTGGTCATGCTTCCTCAAATGCAGCAAGCATTACAGATTTTGCAAATGCCTACTCAGGAATTAACCCCTTTAATTGAAGAGTGCCTAACGGAAAATCCCATTGTTACCGATGAGGAAGACTTTGAAGACGAAGAAGACAACGAGGAAACGCTAGAAAATAACACGGAAGAGGACGATTCCCTAAAATTCAGCGACCAAGATCTGACCATCCTACAACGTCTCGATGAAGATTTTACACAGCATTTTTCCGAAAGTGGTGATTACCGACGCTTGTCGCGAAGTGAAGAGCTGGAGCAGTCGCTTTTTATTGAGCAAACCATTTGCGATCACCCCAGTCTTTACGACTATCTCATGCAACAAGCTCAGGAGAGTTTTGACACTACTGAAGAGTTAGAAGCTGCAAAAATTCTAATTGGCAATTTCAATGAAAGTGGCTTTTTAAATACGTCTTGGTATGAATTAGAATTCCTTTATAACCTTCCAGAAAGTCGCCTAAAACCTATTTTAGCAATCATTCAAACGTTCGAACCTTTTGGAGTAGGCGCCACAAGCCTTCAAGAATCATTACTCATTCAATTACGCTGTTTAAACAAGCAACATTTACTTTCTTACACTATTATTGAAAGCCATTATGACGATTTATTGCACAATCGCATTCCTATCATTCAACATGCTCTAAAGTGTTCTACAACAGATATTGAGCAGGCCATCCACCAAATTGCTCACTTAGATTTGCATCCTGGCACTGCGTTTTCACATCACACCACACAGATTGTTGTTCCTGATGTCACCATCCTTTTAGAGGGTGAACTCCTAAAGGTCATGGTGAATGACGGCTACATGCCCAGCATACGATTAAATCCGTCCTACTTACGCATGCTGGAAGATCCAAATACTCCTAAAGAGACGAAGGAGTTTTTAATGCAAAAACTCACTTCCCTAAAATGGCTTTTACGCAATGTCCAGGAACGCAACACCACTCTAGAACGCATTGCAACACTATTAATTAAATATCAGTCTTCCTTTTTGCTTTCCCCAAACGGTAAATTAGTTCCGATGACAATGAAAATAATTGCGACAGAATTGGAGCTAAGTGAATCGACTGTCACACGGGCTGTTTCTAATAAATACATCGCTTGTCCAAGAGGTGTTGTGCCCCTACGCGAATTCTTCAGCCAAAGTTACACAAGTGAAACGGGAGATCATGTTTCCGCCCATACTATCTGCAATATGATTCAACAGCTGATTAACGATGAAGACTGCCACCACCCCTTTTCAGATGCCACCATTTCTGAGTTACTCAAGAAATCTGGAATCTCCTGTGCCCGACGCACAATAGCCAAATACCGCGGTGAATTAAATCTGGGTAATGCACAACAACGTAGAAAGTTTTGATTGGTATTATTGTTGTTAATTGGTAAGGTGTTATTTCTTAATATCAACCACATCTAACAAAAGTGGACTTTATGATTCAACATTTCACAGCTGCATTATTCTGTTTGTTCCTAACTTCTCAAATGCTCTGGTCTTCAGGCAGCACTCAGCTACAAGTACCGAACCAATTTCACATAAAACACAAAGAACATAACTGGGTCTCAGTTTTTGAAATGGGATCCAAACAGTATCGCTTGGGCATGGTCAAACGCAAACTGATTAGCTTGACTCCCGAATACAATTTTTATGATAACAACGATCGCCTTCAAGCTACAGCCAAAATTCGCTTTTTTAGCTTCGGCGCTATCTTTGATGTCACGGATGCCGACGACGAACCATTAGGAATCGTCGAAGAAAAAACCTCTTGGGGCTGCCCAAAGTTCATTCTATGCTCAGCCTCAGGCGAAATTGTCGCTCATGCCACTAGAAATTTCTGGCGCACGAGATACATTCTACTGAGCCCTCTCACAAACGAACCGATCGCTGAACTATCCTGCTCCTTTATCGGAAGTAGCGATTGGATGGTCACCCTATACGTTCCAGAAGCCTTCAAAGACCAACGCATCGACCCACGCCTATTCCTAATCACTATGGCCCTCCAAACAGATCTCAAAACCTGGGAATTTGCTCGCGATGCCTACAACAAACAAGAAAATGCCGAAAAACGCTCTGTAGGCATAACAGCAACAACCGCAACTATTGGAAAAACATCCACAAAAAAATCCGTCCAAGACCACTTCTCCGATAAACTAAAAACCACCTCCAAATCCCTACGCAATAAACTCCAAAACTACCGCGAGAAACTCGTCGGCATCGAACCCCAAGAAGAAGACTTCAAAAAAGTTGAAGCCCTCACAGAACACCACCTAGAATCCGTAAACCTTGACGACATCATCGACGACCGCGCAACCGAAATGACCCTCCAATGCGAAGCCCTCCTACCCCTACTAGAAGACGAATCCGACCTCGAAGAAGAAGAACAAGCCGCCTTATACCTCATGCTCGATAAGTATCTAAGAGACTAAATTCAACAGCTTATTAGTTAGAAGGGGCTCTGCCCCTTCACCCCGCAAAAGGGCCGTGGGCCCTCTTGACACCCTTTATAGTGGGATTAAGAAAGCTCTTAGATCTTCTCAGTCAACGTTCAAAAATAAGGATTCTTGCTACGCAGAATCCCTATTTTAAAAATTAATGAGCAGCATCAAAGCTCTTCTGTAAACACTCTCAAGTGTCAAAAGCGTCATCACCTTTTGTGGGATAAGGAACAAAGCTCCTTTAAATTAAGTTGTGAATCCCTTTAGCTACTAACCGTCCATACCGAGACAGTCTGGTCTACCTTGAAAATTCTTCGATTCGAATAGACAACAGAAATATGCATTTTTGAATTCTGGCCACGATAACGATTGGATCGAAAAGAAGGTAGCCAGGCCGTCCTGAAAAACTAAAGTTACTTTTTGATGTTAACGGTCTTGGTTGCTTGGAGGCTACAAAAGGGACTTAGCTACGTTATTTTTAGTTTGAGGGTTACCAGAAGGCTGTTCTTTAGAAACTTCACTACAAAAGGTGTCAAGAGGGCCAACGGCCCTTTTGCGGGGGTTAAGGGGGCAGAGCCCCCTTATAGTGGAAGCCGTGGAATTCGATGCCTAGATCATGCATGGCGGCTTCGACGGTTTCGATGTATTCGAGATGATCGTCGACGAAGATTACTTTGCAGGGGGTGAAGTCTAATTTTTTTAGGAGGCCTACGAGGACGGTGCCTTTGGAATTCCATGAGGTAAAAAGGACACCGTGCTTGAAAATAGGTGGGGGGGCAGGAAATTCGGGAAAGGTGATGGTGGGGTAGGAATGGGAAAAGTCGATATTTTGTTGTTGTAGCTGTTCTAGGCGCCAGTCTTCTAGGTTAGGGATTACGCCCATTTTACCTGTACGAATGCCTGTTAGACCCATTGTGGGAATGTTGCGCTTTTGTAGGTTGTGGATAAGGGTAAGGATTTTAGGGTCAACAAGTGTGTATTTTGACTCATTCCAGATGCGGCTTAGATGAAGGTCAACTTGACCATCCTTGTCGAGAATTTCTTTTTTAAGTTTAGCGAGGAGATGAGCTCCACAGGGTCGTAGAAGTGGATCTTCTGCAATGATTATGGTCCAGTCGATATCAAACAAAACTAAATCTTGCGGAGTAAGCTGTTGTGTTGTTTGTTCGATGAGTTCGAGATCATTGACTTGAGTGATGATTGCAAACGATTGTGAGCAGACGAAAAAGGTAAGTATAAAGAGGAGTAATTTCATATGGAATCTTGAGTAAAGTATGCTTTGGTGAGCAAACGCCAGCGAAGGGATTGTTGAGTTTTGATGTACTCCTGGATGGTCGATGGGGAAATTTTTCCGAAAGCGATGATTTCTTGATCACGCAAGCGATAGATGACGGCATTTGTTTTTTCGCGAGCTCCTAGAAGCTCTTTTAAGTTGCGCCAGCAGCGGCAAAATTGGTAGTGACGCAGCATCACGCGACAAACTCCATAAACAATTAATGACAATGGCAGGATATTAAACCATAATGGGCTGTAGGTGTGTTCTAAAGCACCAAAAATGTTAAATACCAGACTCACAAAAAGGGCCATTACAAATAATAGACTTTCTCGCGAAGACTGCACAATAGGTCCAAATAGGCGCCTAAATCGATTTTTTGAGGTTCTGTATGCTAAAATTTCTTCAAATTTCGGTTCCTGAAATGCCATGCGTCCGATATGTGCGATTTCGTGAACAACAAGTTCATCTCGATCATATAGTCCTAGATAGCGATATGAGTACTTAAACGCTTTTCGCAACTGAAAAAAGGCTCCCAAAGGGCTTTCAGAAGTAGCTTGAAAGATCCAAGCACAGCCTCCATGCCATGGAGAGAGCTTATGGTTGCTAAACACTACAGGAACCCATGTCGGGCTCATTCCATAAAACTCCTCTGTTTTTTGAGAGACCAAACGAATCAAGGAGTTACCGCTTTCTGAATCAATACTGAAGGGCAGGTCCAGCTGTGATTTCAGTTCTGTTTTTAGGTTTAGGCAGTATTGAACACGTGCATAAAACGACGTCGCATCTTCATCTGGACCAGGAATTAACCCTTGCTGATTGAGAGATTGTAATTCCTTGTCATCCATCATTAAGATTTCCCTTTCCAGTGCTCTGCGATGGTATGAAAATCTTGTTTCAGCACTTTCGGAGTTTTAAGCGCATCGCCTAATGCAATAAATGCGCGTCGATCTGTCTCATCAGTTACACCTTCACAACCTAAAATTAGATAGGTTGCCAAAATTTGATGTTGAGAAAGGTCGATTTCTTTGAGCATCTTAAAAAATGCAGCCGCGACTTCAGGGCTATCTTTAAACTGAAGAAGACCTATAGCAGCGCGTTCATTATCGTAAGTGATTGGTCGTCCATGCAACACTTTTAACAAAAATGCTTGGGCAGGTTCTCCAATTGCTTTCAAGCCCTCTAAAGCGAGGTTTTCAAATGCAAAATCCTCTTCTCCTATCGTCTCAAACAGCGTAACAATTGCGCGCTTGTCTCCAATTAACCCCAAACATTTTGCAGCCAAAGAGGGACCCAGACCATATCCAGGGAATAGGGGATCATGAAAGTCCTCTGAACGCAGCAAGTCCAGCAAAGCAGGTACGATAGCTCCTTTTTCTGCTACGATAGCAGCGATCTCTGCTTTCGGCTCTTCCTCTTCAGATAAAATAAGATCTGCCAGCAAGCTTGGATAATGTGACACCGCACTCGCTTTTTCATCTTTGCGAACTCCATACAGATCTCTTAGCTTTTTATAGGCCTCTTTAGCTTTTGCTACTTTTTCTGCATCAGCTCCGGAGAGGACCTGTGGGGCAAGATCTTGCCCTAGATTTTTCTCTGCTAGTTGCAGTTCGCGAATGCGTGCAATTTCAAAATCGAGCACAATGCCTTTTCCACCATTCTCGTAGTACTCAATCATGATCGGAAATTTGCCACCGTAATGCACATCTCGATGCATTAAAATCAATGTATCGATCGCATCGCTCAATGGCAGTTGCTCTATTTCATCATTCATTTCTTCATCTTCAAATGTCATAATTTACTCGCTACTTATCACTTGTGTTTGATTCGCCTGTTGTATGACAACATTTGCGTTATAACTTGACCGCACAAATGGTCCACAGTACATGTAACGCACGCCTAATTGATATCCAAAAGTCTCAAATTTTTTAAACTGTTCTGGAGGGATAAAATCTTTTACGCGCAATTTATGACGATTGGGCTGCAGGTACTGTCCCATCGTAATGATATCGCATCCATGCGCATGCAGATCTCTAATTGACGCTTCCACTTGTTCTTCTGTTTCCCCAAGTCCAAGCATGATTCCCGACTTCACAAGCATACCAGGATGCTTTCGATATGTTTTGGCATACAGTAATAAATCGAGGGTGCGATCGTATGTAGCTGTATGGCGCACTCGTGGAGTCAATTCTCGCACTGTTTCAATATTATGATTAAAGATTTCTGGTTGCGAATTGAGGATAACATCCCAAGCTGCTAAATTGCCTCCAAAGTCGGATGTCAGGAGTTCTATAGTAGTTCCAGGAACCTGACGACGCACTTCAGTAACGATATTTGCAAGGTGGACAGCCCCGCCATCAGGCAGGTCATCACGTGCCACCATTGTGATCACCACATGTTTAAGCCCAAGCTCTAGCACCGATTCGGCAATGCGTTGTGGCTCATCAAGTTCTAGTGCTTTTGGCTGTTTGGAAAAATCGATATCGCAGAATCCACAGCTACGTGTGCAATGCTTTCCCATGACAAGAAAGGTTGCTGTTTTCTTTGACCAACATTCCAACAGATTAGGACATTTAGCCTCTTCACACACAGTGTGCAGTCGTTTTTGATTTAGCACTTTACCTGTTTGTGCCAAGGCATTCCCTTTTGGCATTTTGCGGTGCAACCAAGAGGGAAAGCGACCAGGACCAACAGCTTTCTCTTCATCAACCTCTTCATGGTTAGGTGGGAGAACGTTCAGTCGTTTAATTTTGACTTTTGGAGTTGTGTCAAATTGATCGTGAATTACCATAGCACCTGAATTGCAGCGATTACGTTTTTCGTTTTGGAAGTAAGTGTAGAGGCGTTCCCATCCCTACTAGCGCAGCCTCAAGCCATGCTTCCGCCATTGTGGGGTGAGCATGGATTGTTTCTGCAATACATTCAATTGTTAATTCGTTAGCGATCGCAACTGTCATTTCCGCAATTAAAGTAGACGCTTCATATCCCACCACCTGAGCTCCCAATATTTGCCCTGTCCGCTTATCTAGGACTATCTGTGCAAATCCATCTGTGTGAAACGCTGCCTGCGCTTTTCCTAATGCTTGAAAGGGGAAAGCACCTAAAGTGGCTTGATATCCCTGTGCTAAAGCGTCTTCTAAATTTAAGCCTACTGTAGCAATTTCGGGATTTGTAAAAATAACAGAGGGGATCGCGCGATAATTCATGTGTGCAGGAATGCCTATCGCATTGCTGGCAGCTACGACACCTTGATGTGTTGCGACGTGAGCCAACCACCAACGATTTGAAGTGATATCGCCGATGGCATAGATTCCTGGAACATTCGTTTCCATCTGTTCATTCACTTGGATTACGCCATTATCCTGAACGAGGACTCCAGCTTTCTCTAAACCAATATCTGTCGTATTAAGCTGTCTTCCAACAGCTACGAGAGCAATATCTGCGGTGACAGGGGATCCCTGTTCCAACCGTACAGAGACACCTTTTTCAGTGGTGTCGATTCCAGCAACGCGTGCCTCTGTTTGAATCACAACGCTTTTCTTCTGAAAGGACTTTCTTAAAAATTCTGAAACACCCTTGTCTTCCATTGGAATGAGTCTAGGCATCATCTCCAAAATGGTGACTTGCACATCTAAGTTTGCATACAAAGAAGCAAATTCGCAGCCAATGACTCCTCCACCAATGATGACAATCGACTTAGGAAGGCTTTGAGCTGCGAGAAGAGAGGTTGAGTCATGAACCTTTTTATAATCAAAAGGGAAAGCAGAAATGTAGCGCGGCTCAGATCCAGTAGCAATGATTGTTTTTTCCGTTTGAAGGATCACATTTTCTTCACCCATGACTTTAATTTCTTTAGGCGAGATAAATTTTCCATATCCTTTGACGACTGTGATCTGGTTAGAAGCGATGAGCCCTTCCAAGCTTTTGCGCATTTTCAGAACAACATCGTTTTTGTGCTTAACCATTTGAGCAAAGTTGAACCCAACACTGCCAGACAAAATGCCTAATTTAGTGCCGTTTTTTGCATTTTGGTACATTTCGGCATCTGCGATTAAAGCTTTTGATGGAATACATCCGCGATTTAGACAGGTGCCTCCCAACTCTTTAGCTTCGACAAGGGCAACTTTTTTTCCATTTTGTGCAGCTTTAATGGCGGCCGGATATCCTCCGGGTCCCCCTCCAATTACGACAACATCAAATTGTTTTGTTTCCATTTTTTCCTCATCTATCTTTTGGGCTTAGAATAACGGAAGTGGAATAGTGATGTAAAGCGGCTTTACAAAGAACTGGTCAGCAACAGTTGTTTCCGTGCCCGTGCCCGTGAGCGTGCCCGTGCCCGATTCGCTAAAAAATGACGTAAACCGTAAAAATATTACAACTTTACGTAACTCTTTAGCAAGTCGGGCACGGGCACGCTCACGGGCACGGAAGGGCAGCAGCTAGAAGTCACCATTGTTCTTTCGGACTTTTTCAATTGTCCCAATCAGTCCATGTCCAACTGTCCAACTCGTCTAACCAGCCCATGTCTAACATCCCAATTTAATTTTGGATGCTTTTTACCATTGATCTTGATATGCCAGACGAATTATTGTTACGCCTTTACTGTTAACCACGAAATAATTTTAGGTTTAGACGTGTTTAAAACCCCATCCAAACAAGCCGATTCCACTGATAACGATAGCGCCTACAACCTTGTTTCAGCGCTAAAACGCATTGATGCCTTAGAAACCTCTCTCGCTACTGAAGAGCGCACACGCAAGCAATTAGAGTGCGTGATTAAGTTTCTACGCGAACGCGCAGACGGAGCCAAACTAGAATCTACGCATCTCCAAAAGGAACTACAAGCTGCACAGGAAAAAGTCGCAACGCTCACACATAACTTCCTATCTGCGAAAAAAGAACTCGCGGGGGTTGCAACACGTAAGCCTGAAGCAGAAAAAGACTCCTCAGCACAACAAGAGATCAGGGATCTTAAAAAACGCCTCGCCCAATTTCAAGAGCTTTTAAGCCAAAAAGAAGAAGCTCAAGAAAGACAACAGGAAGAAATTCAAGGAAAGCAGCAAAATCTTCAACATGCTACCCAAGAAGAGCTTCGAGAACTGCGTCAACAACTAGCTGAAGCGAAAAAAACAGATCAAGCAAAAGAAGACAAAGCGCAAAAACAGATTGCCGATCTTTCCAAACAACTTGCGCAAGAGAAGCAAGGCAAAGACAATACCCTTGCAAATGACTATGCCGCCGCACAGCATGAAATCGAAAAACTCAAGCAACAACTCGCTATTGCCCAAGAAGCCCTTTCTACTATCTCACAACAGCACGGAAACAGCTCACACCTATCTCAAAACGAAATCAAGGAGCTACAACACCATCTGTACGCTGCTCAAGAGGCTTTAAACGAACAGCAGAGACAGTTTGTTGTGGAACAAAAAGCTTTGGATGAGGGCTTGACAGACCTCAACAAGAAATTGAAACAGTCTCACGACATGCTAAATGCGCAACGGGAACAAGCTCAGATCCAGCAAGAAGTTGCTCAGAACGAAATCGTTCAGCTCAATAAACGCCTTAGCCAACTTACAGAGACCCATTCTCATATGGAAGAGATGTTTTCACAGTATAAGAAAACATCCCAAAATGAAGTCAATGATCTCAAAAAACAGGTTTCTGTTTCCACACAGCAAGAGTCTGAAGCACAGGAAGAAGTCAATGCCCTGCAAAAGCAGTTTGAGCACCTAAAGCAGCAAATTGCTACCGGAAAACACGACCTGGAAGATGCTCACCAGCTCACAGAATCCCTCAAGATAAAATTGGCAGAACAGGAAGCGCGTGCGAATGATTTGTCTTCTCAGCTGGAAGCAACTAAAGCCGAACTGCTCACGTGCCAGCAAGAAAAACAGCAGCTAGACTCTGCTCTAACCCACCTTAAATTTGCTGTAGAAGACAAAGAACGCGATGTGCGCTTAGCGCAACAGCATCTGGCGAAAAAGATGAAAGAGGTCAGCCACTTCAGCGACAAAGCGGAAGAGCTAAAAGAACAGGTCAATGACCTGCAAAGAGCCCACACAGAAGCTCAAACTAAGATTGCGACTCTACAACAAGGCGTGGAAATTCAACAGCAACACGAACGCCGTATCCAAGAGCAACTAAAAGAAACAGCTAAAAATGCCGACGCACAAGCTCAGAAATGGGAAGCCAAATACTTCCAACTTCACGATAAATGGCAAGAAACAGAAACAACGCTCAATAACCTCAAAGCGATCGAAGAACGCCACAATCAAATGCAAATGCTGCTAACCAATTTAGGGTCTATTATCACTCCTATGCCTAAGCAACGCACACAAACCGCAATCGAGTTTACTACAGAGCAACACTCAACTCCAATCTCTCAAGCGACGTTCCCACAATTTTCCCAAACGCCGATTTTCAAAGAACCTCACCACCCTCTCTTTCCAACTAAAGAACCGGCATCAAGCAAATATAAACAATCCCTGTTCGACTAACTCTTTATTATGACTGAAATCATCATCGGGATCGATCCTGGAACCACAGTGACAGGATACGGAATCATCACCATCAAAGGGTCCTCCTACCAAGCTCTAGACTACGGCTGCATTCGCCCCCCTGCAAAAATGGCCCTGTCCGATCGCTATCTCATCATTTTCGAAAGTTTGGAACAAATTTTGGAAAAATATAAACCTGAAGCTCTCTCCGTTGAAACGCAATTCGTTAAACACAATGTCCAAAGCGCCATCAAACTAGGAATGGCCCGCGGCATCGCAATCCTCGCAGCCAAACGTCGCGGCATGTCAGTTTTCGAATACACTCCACAACGCGCCAAACGCTCTGTTGTAGGCAACGGCCGCGCCAGCAAACAACAGGTCCAAGCAATGACGCAACGCCTCCTCAACCTAGCCTCACCGCCTACTCCAGAAGATGCCGCCGACGCCCTTGCCCTAGCGATCTGTCACGCCCAAGCAATGCGCTTCCAAGAACTTTGCCCCATTTAGGAGTCTACCCACATGTTTGCCTACATCAAAGGAACCCTCATCTCATCGACTCCATCCACAGCGATCCTCGATGTCCACGGAATCGGTTACCAAATCCTCATCCCGGCCAACGTCTTCGCCAAACTACCCCAACCCAACAACACAATCACCCTACACACCTCCTACATCGTCAGAGAGCTCTCTCACACTCTATACGGATTCCTCGACCACACCGACTGCGAACTATTTGAACTTCTAATGTCAGTCACAGGAATCGGCCCAAAAATTGCCCTCAGTGTCATCGGACACCTCCCCACACACGATCTCCAACAAGCGATCAATAACCACAACCTATCCGCAATATGCCGCGTCCCAGGAATCGGCAAAAAAACCGCCGAACGCCTCATCATCGAACTACGCGACAAAATACAACACGTCTCCCCAACACAACCCTCAACCCCCTTAAACCCACACTCTCAAATCATCAACGACGCAATGAACGCCCTCATCAACCTCGGCTACAACCAACAAGTCGCCCAAAAAGCAATCAAAACTACACTCCAAAGCACCCCAGAACCCCTCAACCTGGCTCTCCTTATCACCAGTTCTCTAAAGAACATTTAAGATGGGGAAAGAAAGTGCTAAGAATTGCCTTTTTGGGGTCCTGTGCCTTGGCACAGCTTTCATAAACATCGGCTTGCCGATGTCACTTAGAAGATGTGTTGCAAATTGCATGTAAGTATTCGTAGATGGGTTCGTAAAGCCAAACCGAGTTACTAGGTACTTTCTCTGTTAAGGTAGCCAGACCGTCCCGGTCTGGTCTTTAGATCGAGTCCAAGAAAACAACAATTTTTCTTTTGTACCAGACCGGGACGGTCTGGCTACCTTCTTAATGTGCTGCAGCTTTCTGTAGACGCTCCAGAATAGTGCTCCAAAGGCCATCAGAAGGAAAATCAATGTCGACATACGCTTCAAAAACCTGTTCGTCGTCAAGAAAACGCAAAACAGCATAAAGATTTTCTGCCACAGAAGCAGGATTGTTGAGGGACCCCAACGAAATAATGCGTTTTGCATTGGGATAGGAACGCTCTAGGAAGCCTAAGGTTGTTTCCAGACATGCATTTGGATTGGGACAAAGGTGCAATTTTGCCTTTGGGGCATAGTGTCGATGCAGGTGACCGGGACACACAGGTTGCGTAGCAGATGTGTGGATGGTCGGAGCGTAGTTAAGAACAGGCTCAAAAGCCTCTGCAGAAATTGCCCCCAAGCGCGCAATGTGCCATCGATTATGCGAATAACTAAGAATTGTGGACTCTAATCCATGACCACAATGTCCCCCATCAAGAATGGGAAAATCTAATCCAAAATCATTCTCCACATGCTCACGACGCGTAGAAGAAGGACTTCCAGACACATTTGCCGATGGCATTACCAGAGGCCCCACCCATTCAAGTAACGCTAATGCCAACGAATGATTAGGCATCCGAAAAGCCGCTGTGGGAAGCCCTGTAGAGGCCTCTTTAGGAATCGTGTTGGGTATAGTGGGTAGTATCAATGTCAGCGGTCCTGGCCAAAATGCTTTTGTCAAAACATCAAATCCATCAGGAAATTCTGAGACGTAGGAAAGAATTTGTTGAGGATGCGCGATATGAACAATAAGGGGATTATTAGAGGGTCTTCCCTTTAACGAAAAAATTTGATTGATTGCAGCAGGACGTTCGATCGATGCAGCAAGACCGTAAACCGTTTCTGTGGGTACGCCAACAACATGCCCGCTCATGAGAAGTTGATAGGCTTTTTCTAGTGATATGCGCATGCTCTTTTTATCTCGAAAAACTAAACCGTTTTATTTGCATAAAGAATTGACAATTAATTGTTTAAATTGCTATATTTGTTCAACAATCATATAATTTTGCTAAAGATTTTAACCTAAAGGGAATAGGATGGCAACCGAAACAGCCTTCATGGACGGTTCCTACAAATACGGATTTGTGACTGATGTAGAGACGGAAACGTTTCCAAAAGGTCTGACAGAAGATGTTGTGCGCGCGATTTCTGCAAAGAAAGGCGAGCCCGATTTTATGTTGGAATTTCGTCTAAAGGCGTATCGTAAGTGGCTAGAAATGAAGGAACCGGACTGGGCAAATGTCTCTCATCCGCCTATCGACTACCAGAACATTTCCTACTACTCTGCTCCAAAGAAAATGCCAACTTTGAACAGTTTGTCAGAAGTAGATCCTGAGGTCTTAAAGACTTTTGAACGTTTAGGCATCCCTGTTGATGAGCAAAAACGCCTGACAAATGTCGCAGTCGACATGGTATTTGACTCCGTTTCTATTGGAACAACTTTTAAGAAACAGTTGGATGAAGCTGGCGTGGTGTTGTGTTCGATTTCTGAAGCGATGCACCGTTTTCCTGAATTGATCAAAAAATATTTAGGCACTGTTGTTCCCATTGGAGACAATTTTTTTGCAGCATTGAATTCCGCTGTCTTTACAGACGGCTCTTTTGTCTACATTCCAAAAGGTATTCGCTGTCCAATAGAGCTATCTACCTATTTCCGCATCAATGAGCGCGATACTGGACAATTTGAGCGCACGCTGATCATCGCTGAAGACGATACGTATGTTAGCTATTTAGAGGGCTGCACAGCACCTGCTTATGACACAAATCAACTCCATGCTGCTGTGGTCGAACTGATCGCCATGGACAATGCGGAAATTAAATACGCTACGGTTCAAAACTGGTATTCAGGCAATCCTCAAACAGGCGCTGGGGGAATTTATAACTTTGTGACGAAACGTGGCCGTTGTGCGGGCGTCAATTCAAAAATTTGTTGGACGCAGGTGGAAGTGGGAGCTGCCATCACTTGGAAGTATCCTAGCTGTATCCTACAAGGGGATAACTCAGTTGGCGAATTCTATTCCGTCGCCCTAACAAATGGACACATGCAAGCCGACACAGGCACCAAGATGATCCATTTGGGAAAAAATACACGCTCTACAATTGTTTCAAAGGGCATTGCTGCAGACTTCTCACACAATAGCTATCGCGGGCTTGTCAAAATCATTCCGCGCGCAACCGGAGCACGCAATTACACGCAATGTGACTCCATGCTTGTGGGCGATAAGTGTTCAGCCAATACATTTCCTTACATCGAAGTGAGCAACGCTTCCAGTCAAGTTGAGCACGAAGCATCCACTTCTAAGATGAATGAGGAACAGTTATTTTATTTTAAAACGCGCGGTATTTCACAAGAAAATGCTGTCAATATGATCGTTAATGGTTTTTGTAAAGATGTGATTCGCGAACTTCCTCTTGAATTTGCAGCCGAAGCACAAAAACTATTAGCTCTAAAGCTAGAAAATTCGGTGGGATAATGAAAAAGCAGCCAATTATAGAGATTAAGGACCTTCACGTTAATGTAGAAGGCAAAGAAATTTTAAAAGGTCTTAGCCTCAAGGTTCATCCTGGCGAAATTCATGCAATCATGGGACCAAATGGCGCGGGAAAATCGACTTTGGCACGTGTATTAGCAGGTCATCCTGCTTACGATGTGACCGAGGGCCAAGTCCAATTTAAAGACCAAGATCTTCTGGAATTGGATCCTGAAGAGCGCAGTCATGCAGGCTTGTTCATGAGCTTCCAGTATCCTGTTGAGATTCCTGGAGTTAGCAACGTCGAATTTTTGCGCACCGCTTACAATTCAAAGTGTAAAGCCAAAGGACAACCTGAAATCTCTTTAGTCGAATTTGAAAAGCTTCTCGATTCAAAAATTGCTGCTTTAGAAGTTAAACCAGAATTTAAAGAACGCAATCTGAATGAAGGGTTTTCTGGAGGCGAAAAGAAACGCAATGAAATTTTACAGATGGCTGTTCTGGCTCCAGAATTAGCCATTTTGGATGAAACCGATTCTGGTCTAGACATCGACGCGATGCGTATTGTGGCTCGTGGAGTAAATCAACTCATGAATCCTCAGATGGGTCTTATTTTAATTACGCACTATCAACGCCTCCTCGACTACATCAAACCCGACTTTGTTCATGTGATGGTTGAAGGGAAAATCGTGCAATCTGGTGGTCCTGAGTTAGCGCTAGAGCTAGAAAAACGCGGCTATGATTGGTTAACGTCTTCAAAGGCTGGTGACGCGTGAGTAGTGAGATTGCCGCAACGGAGCCCCAGCAAGACTTTTTGAATATCTTGCGCATGCACTTTCAATTGGTTTTGGCAATAGATGATTCGATGCAAACGTCTAAGTTGAAGGCATGGGATCAATTTCTTAAAATGGGTCTGCCACACAATAAGACAGAAGTTTATCGGTATATTCATTTACGCCGTCTTTTTGGACAGAAATACATTCCATCGGCTCCATCTACACTTAAACCAGAAGATGTTGCTCCTTTTATTTTACCCGAATGCCAACGTTCGGCTCTGGTATTTGTGAATGGCCATTTTCAACCGCACTTGTCTCGATTGGAATCGATTCCAAAACGTTTAGTTGTGACTCAGCTTCATGACGCCATTGCGACGTATGGAACCTTTTTGAACAATCAATGGAATAAGTCTTTGCAAGAAGAAACCGACGCTTTTGCAGCGTTAAATGCCGCCTTGCATCGCGATGGAGCTTTTTTATACTTGCCTCCAAACACAGTTGTGGAAACTCCAATTCAGCTAGTCAATGTTGTAGATACTGCAGAAACGCCTATGTTGTTACTGCCTAGAATCCATCTCTTTGTTGGAGCAAACTCTGAAGTCACTCTTGTATCATCCACAGACCACTTTTCAGGTTCTGCACACTGCCTCAGTCTAGTTACAGAAATGTCCATCGAAGAAAATGCGCATGTGAAATACATGCAAACCGCCACCCATAATGGCACCGATATCTGGCACTTTGATGCTCTCCGCGCTAGCCTAAAACAGAATAGTACTCTTAGAACGATCAATATGACAGAAGGAAGCGCAACAACGCGTTACGACTATCGCGTCGCATTGATTGGACAAAATGCTGAAGCTCTTCTGAACGGTCTAAGTATGATTAATGAAAAACGAGAAGCTCATACGCATGTATTGGTCGACCATCAAGCACCAAATTGTCGCTCCATGCAGCTATTTAAAACCATTCTGAACGGTTTTGCTCGCTCTAGTTTTGAAGGAAAAATTTTAGTTAGGCAAGCAGCTCAAAAAACAGATGCGTTCCAACGAAACAACAATTTGCTGCTCAGCGATAATGCTCATGCTGACAGTAAGCCCAATCTAGAAATCTTTGCAGATGATGTAAAGGCCTCTCACGGTGCTACCATCGGTCAATTGGATGCTGATCAACTGTTTTACATGCGTACACGCGGATTCCCTGAAGCAATGGCACAAAATCTTATGGTCTACAGTTTCTGCAAAGATGTGGTCGATCAGATTCCTCTCCCTTCTTTATTGAATCATATGACAACTCGTGCTAAAAACTGCCTCAACGAGAAGTAGGAAATATGGCACAAAATTCAACACCCGATTTCGCAGCTTTGCGTCAAGATTTTCCTATGCTAAGAAGCACGATGCATGGAAAGCCTCTGATCTATTTTGATTCCGCTGCCACCGCCCAAAAGCCCCAAGTTGTCATAGACGCAATCACCAATTTTTACCAATTCCATTACGGCACCGTTCATCGCGCGATCTACGAACTCTCTATCTACGCCACGCATGAATACGAAGCCACAAGAACTAAAGTAAAAGCCCTCCTCAATGCAGCCAAAGTAGAAGAGATCATCTACACACGCGGCACAACAGATGGTATCAACCTCGTTGCACAATCCTTCGGACGCGCATTCATTCAACCTGGCGACGAAATTCTCATTCCAGCAATGGAACACCACTCCAACATCGTCCCATGGCAAATGCTTTGCGAACAACAGCAAGCAGTCCTAAAGATCATCCCCATCAACGAACATGCCGAAATTCAACTGGATAACTACGCACAACTCCTAAGCCCCAAAACAAAACTTGTCTCACTCAGCTACGTATCGAACTCCACTGGAACATTAAACCCTGTCAAACAAATGATCGAAATGGCCCACGCTGTAGGAGCAAAAGTTCTCGTCGACGGAGCCCAAAGCACCCCTCACATGGTCGTCGACGTTCAAGATCTAGACGCCGACTTCTACGTCTTCTCAGGTCATAAATTCTATGGCCCCACAGGCATCGGCATCCTATACGGTAAAGAAGCCCTCCTCAACGCCATGCCCCCAATCCAAGGCGGCGGTGACATGGTCGATATCGTCACCTTCCAAAAAACAACCTACAACTCACTTCCTCTAAAATTCGAAGCGGGCACTCCAATGATCGCCGAAGCAATTGCCCTTGGAACCGCCATAGATTACATCCAATCAATCGGCCTTCACCACATCCACCAACGTGAGCAAGAACTCCTCGCATACGCCACCAAAGCCCTCCAAACGATAAATAACCTACGCATCATCGGCACCGCCAAAGAAAAAGGCGCCATCATCAGCTTCGTCGTCAACAACATCCACCCCCTCGATATCGGCACCCTCCTCGACTTCCACGGCATCGCCCTCCGAACTGGCCACCACTGCGCACAACCAACAATGTGCCGCTTCAATATCCCCGGCACCTGCCGCATCTCCCTAGCCTTCTACAACACCTTCCTCGAAATAGACGTTTTCATAGAAAAGTTAAAGAGTGTTTTGAAAAGTCTTTGAGGGGAGGAAGGGGTTCCACCCCTTAGACCCCGCAAAAGGGCCGTGGGCCCTCTTGACACCCTTTATAGTGGGGTTAAGGTCGCCATAAAGATTCTGTTGATAATGTTTTCTTCTATAAAAGTTCTCTCTCCCGAAAGTGAATGTTGAAAAAGATCAAAACTTTTCAAATTTTATAAATTTTGGTATCCTTTAGGGGTTTTTAAATCATGAATCAAACTTTCAAGGGGTTCGAACATGTATGCACCTGTAGCAACAAAGACTGCTAAAAAATCTTCTCTAAACACTCTACAAGCAACCTTTAACAAGCATCGGCGTAAAATTGACCAATTGCGTGAGAAACTTAATTCTGTGAAAGGGGAGTGTGAGCAAGCTTTGAGCCTGTACCATTCTACTTTCAAACCTGTGAAAAAAAAGACTGCAAACCTGATCATTACCTTCCTACTTAAAATAACGAGTTTAACAAAGCCATCTAAGGCATTAGGTAAACAAGATAGAGAAACGTTAAATAGTCTTCTCGAGGAGGATTTGGATTTAGCTTTTTTCTTAATTTCTAAAAATGAACCCTACGATGAATTTAAGACATTGTATAAAGAAATACACGGGAAGGATTTTGGTGAAGTCCTTGATGAAGAGATGTCATCTTTAAAAGAAATGTTACAAAAAGAAGCTGGTTTTAGCGATGCTGAGATGTCACAGTTTGATCCAAACGATAACCCTCAAGAAATATTCAAGAAATTTGCATCTATGTTTAATTCCCGCCTTAATGAACATGAACAACCTCTACCCAAGCAAAAGAGCAAAAAAGAAATGCTTAAAGTGCAAAAAGCTCGTGATTTGGAGACGTTACAAAATAAAGGCCTAAGTAATATCTACAAGCGTCTTGTCAAGGAATTGCACCCAGATCTCGAACAGGACTTAGAAAAACGTTTGGAAAAGGAAAAAGTTATGAAGCAACTCACGGTTGCTTATGAAAAAAATGATCTCTTGTTGCTTTTGGCATTAGAGGCAGAGTGGTTGGGAAATGTTGACTTGCATGCAGAGACATTAAGTGAGGAGAGTTTAAAGGCTTATAACTCACTACTTAAGGATCAAATAGATGATTTAAAGGACGAAATAGAGAGAACCTTTTTTAACCCTCGCTATTTGGAAATGCATTCTTATATTGGAGATCATATCGACACGCCTATCAAGGGTATTAATGATGCCCTTTCTAAATGCGATACTTTTTATGGCGAGTTTTCTAAAAAACTAAAACAAATTTCCGGAAAAGACCCTCTTGTCTTTCTTAAAAAAGCATTAACAGCCAGACGTGAGCATGAATCAATGATGAGCCGTTTATCTGATCTTCGCTTATGGGAATTGGATGACGAAGATTTTGATGAGGACGATATTGATTTCCCGTTTTAATCCATCCTCAAAAGAACGCTCCGCATTAAGGTAGCCAGACCGTCCCGGTCTGGTAAAATCGCTAACATTCATTTTGTAAATCAATATAAAACCAGGCCGGAACGGCCTGGCTACCTTATCGGCAAGCCATCCCGGATAACTAAAGTTCCTTTTGTGAACTCCATTTTCGGCAACTTTATAAAAATAAACCTTCTAGCATCTTTTAACAACTTTCAAGGATTTTGCGCTTTGAACCATAAAAGAACTGAGATCTTTTGACTGCTTTTTGTGGATTTGAGGTCTATGAAGTTTTTGTCGATCAATGTTTTTAGGAATTTACGAAACGAAGTTTCGCAAATTTCTAAAAGAAGAAAACATTATCAAAAGAACCTTTAGAGCAACTTTAAATCCATTATAAATCGTAATCAGGGGTTCCAGGGGCAGAGCCCCTTAAAACTGTTGCAAAAGAAAGTTGAATGTTTAATTGCTGCAATGTTTCTAGAAACTGCTGAGTTTCCACGTGGAACATCTTTGTTGCTTGGTTGACATTCGTGGCGTTGGCGATGTTGATTTTGCGGTGGTTGATGAGGTCTTGGGTTTGGTCGTCGATGTCGTCGGCGATTTGGAAAGCCATGCCGAAGTGGGCGGCTGCTTTTTTGACGAGGTGGAGTTTGGCGAGGTCGCCGCCGCCGAATAGCCAGCCGAGGACGAAGGAGATTTCGAACAGGGAGACAGTTTTTTTGTTGATTACGTCGCGTTGGCCTGTGAGGGAGAGGTCGGTGGGGTAGACGTCGAGGAATTGGCCTCCGGTGGCACCTAGGAGACCAGTGTTATGGGTTGCGTTTTCGAGAGCGAGGACGCAGATTTTGTCGGCATTTGGGTTGTTGAGGGATTGGGAGTTTTTGGCTAGGCATTCGTAGCCGGCGGCGATGAGAGCGTAGCTGGAGAGTAGGGCGACAGTTTCTCCGTAGACCTTGTGTAGGGAGGGTTTATTGCGTCTTTCGTCGTCGTTGTCCATGCAGGGGAGGTCATCAGCGATTAGGGAAGCCGTGTGGAACAGTTCGACAGCTAGGGCGGCTTCGGTGACATCGTGTTTGTTGCCTAGGCCATCGGCGATGAGGTACACCAGAGCTGGGCGAAAGCGTTTTCCTCCGTTTGAAAGAGCATATTCGCAGGCATCTCGCAGAGTGTTTTTTGGACCTAGAGTATTAATTTTGCGATCGAGCGCGGCGGAGATTTTCTCTTGGTAGGGAGCGAGAATGCGGGTGGTTTCTTCTATGAGAGCGAATGCGGTCATTAGGTTTTTCCTGAAAAAGCGATAGTGTGAACGATTTCTCTTTTTAAGGGAATCATTCAATCGGGATAAGAATTATTTTTTGTGATGATTTAACAATTTGTTTGTCGGCAATGTATCCTCCGACGTTTACGCATGGATAACAGAATACATATTTTCCGAAGAGAGTGCCTGGATTTAGGACTGAGTTGCAGCCCGTTTGGCAGTGGTCGCCAATGATTGCGCCTATTTTTTTTAATCCGGTGTTGACTCTCTCTTCTCCGATCAGAATGGAAACCGCTGTTTTGTCAAATTTGAGGTTGGCACATTTTGTTCCAGCGCCAAGGTTTGTGTAGCTGCCTAGGATGGAATCGCCGAGGTAGGCAAAGTGTGCGGCGCAGGCGTGGTTTAGGAAGATGCTATTTTTGACTTCGGTGTCGTGTCCAATGACGCATTCATCACCGGCTATGAAATTGCCACGGATGTAGGCTCCGTGCCTCACAGTGCAGTTTTCTCCGATGATGCAAGGTCCTTGGATGTAAGCCCCTGGTTCGAGCACTGTGCCCTTCCCAATTGAAATTTGGGTTGGGTTGACTAAGTGTACTCCGGCGGGTACATCAACTTCGATTTTGCCTAGGGGGTATTTTGCGAGGTAGTGAGGAATTGCGGAGAGAGCTTCCCAGACGAAGGTGGTGTTGAGAAAGAGGTCGGAGTGCTTGTATGAGGAGAGATCGAAGAAGCGAGAGGGGTGTAGAAGGTTCATTACGTTAGCTCGGTTTTTATGAAAGCATCTTTGTACATGAGACGACAGCTTCTTTTCAACAGGCATTTTCTTAATATATATATCTTATATATTACTCTTCTTCTTAAGAGACGGTGGGAATGTTTATAGGTGGGTGATTTCGTCTCTGTTTTTGCTGTTTCATAACTTGTGCATAGAAGTTTGTAAGTACCCCACATGTGAACAAAGGAAAGTTGCAAACAGAGTTACCAACAACGTTATGAACAGAAAAAACGCGCCAATAATTTCTTTTTATTTTCTGCAAAGAAGCTCTTGTCATAAGATAGGTCATAAAAATTCATACCGGTTTTTTAAGCAATGATCCATCACCCTCATTTTGCTAAAGCAGAAGGAATACATATTCCTTTCCAATTCGAAGAAGGACAAATCATCGAACAGCTGATTATAGTCTCTGATGTAGATGGTGTCATTAGAGAAAATGTAGAAGCACTTGCCGATCCGCAAGTCATCCATGCCTTTAAAATGCTTTTGAAAAACAAAAACGTCCATGTGACATTTATTTCAGGTACGCCTATTCATAACGACCGGACAGTGGAGACTTGGAGGCAGGGCAATGTTCCACTAAAAAATGTTTTTGGTTTATCGTTTGAGCAAGAGTTGCTTGAAGAGAGAGTAACCATTTTTGGAGCTCTAGGCGGACATCGCATGAAGAGATGTGGGGCATTAGAAGTTGTCGAAGGATATCCTATAGAGCTTATTTTCGAATTAGGGTGTCTTCTCATTCGCGCTTTCTTAAAAGAGGTCTTGCATCATGGTAATACCCAACAGGCAAGTGTAGCAAATCGTATCTGCAGTGAGTTGGATTCCATAAGGTTGATAAATAACAGTCAGCCATTAACGGAGACTCCGAAAGAATTTTGTCACATTGTACACACCATTAGAGAGCATTTAGATTCCGATTTTCGCTTAATTAGTAATGGGTCGATGATAGAGACGCATACGTCGAGTCCGCTTTGGCAAACATCGCATTCTTCGAAATGGCTTCAAGCTGAGATCGAAAAGCCTGAATATCTTGCTTCTGCTTTAGTTTTCGAACAACGTCAAATTGCCTCGGGTATAGCTCATAAAGGTGAAAAAGGATTTAACTTTCTTTTGATTAGCAAGACAAATAAGGGGTTAACAACTAAGGAATACATTGCGGAAAAGAAGAGCAAGCTGCCCAATGCTTTAGTAGTGTCAATAGGAGATACGCAAGTAGATTTTCCCATGCACTACAATGCAGATCTAGCTTTTCATCTAGGTCTCGAACGTGTTTTGCAAGATAATCCTTTGAGCCATTGTATAATGATTCGAGGTCCTCATGGAGAAGAAAGTCAACATTTAGAAGGAACCCTCAAAATTTTGAAATTTTTGGAAAAGGGAATAGGAAAGTCATTTTATGACCTTAAGCATATCCAAAAACGTACATCTTCAGGAAAATGGAAATATTGTTCTCTTAGAGATTTTATGAAAACCTTTTATAAGAAGCAAAACCGTGAATGAAGAATCAAAACTTATTTCAATGTATGAAGTTGCCTAAATATTTGCTGCAAAGGAGGGAAACATCCTTCTTGTTAAAGACCTTTTAATGAAAGGGGCTAATGTTAAAGTATCCAACCGCCACGGAAACACAGCTTTAATTATGACTTCTCAAGGTCCTAATCCGAAACTTGCAGAATTACTTCTTGAAAGTGGATCAATTATTGATGCGACTAATATAATTGGTAATACAGCATTAATTTATGCGGCTCATAATGGACATTTTGAGGTAGTCGAATTGTTGATTCGCAAAGGGTCTAATGTAAATGCTTTGAACCATCAAGGAAATACTCCTCTCATGTATGGAGCGTACAATGGGCATATCAGTGTTGTAAAATATTTAATGGAAAAAGGTAATGCATCTATTGATTTAGTCGATTTTGACAAGCGCACAGCATTAATGTGGGCGACAATTAGAGGGCATGAAGAGGTTGTGACTTATCTCTTAACACGAAAAGCCAATATTAATCTTATGGATTGTCTCGGTAATACTGCTTTAGACTGGGCTAAAAGTTATGCAACGGGAAAATATTGAAGCTAAATTAAAAAGGCATGAAAAATAGCGGACACGATATTATAGACCATTTCAAGGATGTTCTCAAAATGGTCTATAGATTCTGCTAAATACCTCAAAGATGTATGTTTTATGTTAATTCAGATTGAATCTTCTCTCTGGATACCCTTAGGAAGAAAAAAATTGATTGGAGTACTTTATGAAATCTATATTAGCTTTATTTACCCTTCTTCCCATTTTGCTTTTTGCAAAAGGGATTGAGGATGCTAAAACTTATCATGCTAATTCTGAGCTACAGTGGCGTGTTGCTATGGAAACAATAGATTTGATTCCATGGAAGGAATCCGACAACATTCTCGATATTGGCTGTGGAGATGGAAAAATCACTGCTTTTCTTTCAAAAAAGGCCGCAAAAGGATCTGTTCTTGGTGTAGATATTTCTCAAGCGATGATTGATTTTGCTTCCTCCCATTATCCTCAAACTGATTACGCGAATCTTACGTTTCAAAAGAAAAACACTGCAGAAATATCCTTTGAGAATCAATTCGATAAGATTGTCTCGTTTTCAACTCTTCATTGGGTATTAGATCAAGAAAAAGCCTTGAAAGCTATCTATAGAGCTCTTGCCTTTGGAGGCAAAATTTGCATTCATACTTATGGAAAAGGGAATATGAATGTGACGGATATGGGTGATTCTCTTATCCATACAGAAAAATGGATACCTTATTTCCCTTCGTATACAAAACAACGGGTTTTCTTTACAGAGCAAGAATACCATTCTCTACTTGAGCAAGCTGGGTTTCTGGGAGTTCAGACTATAGGGTTTTGGAGTAATACGTCTTTCGCTAATCGGCAAGCCCTGATCGATTTTGCGAAACCCATTCTCAATTTCATTCGTCATCTTCCACAAGAGTTGCAACAAGAATTTGTAGAAGAGGTTGTGGATAGGATCATTTCAATAGCGGGCCCTTCCAATGATGGTGCTATCCACTATCAGACATTCAATATCCAAGCCATAGGAACCAAATAGAAAGAAAATCTGGATGATATTCTTCCATTTTTTATAAAACATGGTCTGAGATGCTGTTGGAGTTGATTTATATCATATCGCATTTCTACAAAATCCACCCTTCAAATGGGTAGATTTTGTGTATTTGTGATGGTATGATTTTCCCAACCAAACTCAGAATAAAACAGTCCCTGACGCATACATTCAATCGCATGACGAATAAAACCAACTGTTTTTTCTGGCAGAGCATTCAACGAATAAAACTCTAACTCGTCACATTTATGCGGCTCCATATTTTCAATTACACCTGCATATGATTCTGCCTTGAAAAATATGTCTATCTGTTCAAAAGAAAGATTGTCGGACATAGGGTGAAAGCGATGCATTACGTGGCACACTTGTAATTGTGCCGGCTGTAATGTGATATTGGCTTCTTCATTTGCTTCGCGAATGAGTGAGTTAGTTAAAGGCTCTAAACCATCATGACCACCCATCGGGACAACATACATGCCATCATCAATGCCAGTACGATATCTGCGAAGCAGAAGGATTCGGTCATCTTGGATAAGAAACAAAAATACACCAACTTTGAGTTTAAAGCGTTGACTCTCTTTTTGTGCAAAAACGGAAAGAAACTGCGAACTTGTCATGACACCCCCGATTTTTTCTTCCAAGGCTATTCGATTGAATAAAAGAAGTAAAATTAATACTTCTTAAATATCATATAAGCGCTACTTATGAAAAAGCTCACAGAATTTTAGAGCGTTGGGATTTTGCAATGTATTTTTCTTAAAAATGGCATAGATAGCGTAGGGGGTGGATGATAATTCCGGCAGAACAATTTTTAGCTTGGATTTTCTTTTTCTTGCCACATAGTCCGGAAATAATCCCACACCCAAACCCGCTTCAGTGAGATTGGCAATGACTTCCCAACTTGAAATTTCCATCTTGACGGGAAGTTCTTTTTTGTATTTTTTCTGATAACAGTGTTTGAGAAAATTAGATTCTTTTCTCTCATCGGAGTCCAAGAGAAAGCCAAGAGACGAAATGTCTTTACACTGTTTAGCGGCGTACAGACGAAAATGACCTTGATCTATTTTCTGGCAATCAAAAAGGGAGAGATCATCGTTATCGATCAGAATGCCGAAGTCGATTATTCCCTTCTTCAGCCACTCCTTGATATCTTGATAATGCCCCAGTCGAAAATTGATTTTCAACGCGGGAAGCGACTTGCTTGCCCGCTTTAAATATTCTGGTAAGATTCCAACGGCAAAGCTGTGTGTGCAGGCAAAAGTGATGCTGCCACCCTCTTGCTCTGTGATGCAATTTTCTATTCTTTGGAGTTGTTGAAATAGTTCACGCGCTTCCTCAAAAAGCCGCATCCCTTTTTCTGTGATCTTACACCGCCCAGGTTGATGAGAAAACAGCTGACATTGCAACGTTTCTTCCAATTTTCCTATGGCCTGACTAATCGCAGATTGACTGACATGATTATGCTTTGCAGATTCTCCAAAACTCCCCGTTTTGACGACATCAAAAAAGTATTTGAGGTTAACAAGACTGTACTGCAATTTTGTCATTAGTCCACCTTTATATGCTACGGGATAGAATAAGATCATCAACAACTTCCATATAAAAATCTGGAAATTTTCGATTATCATCCAAACAATTCTTAATTGTGAGAACTGTATTACGAATTTCGAGAGGCAACTCTGTCGAAGGTTTGTTTTCTCCAGGCCAAGAATTATCTCGGGTTTTCTTATCCGGCCAACGAGAGTAAGCAACCCATAGTCCATCAGATGTTCGATGTAAACAAGAGTCAATAGCACCTCGATGTTCAATAAAATATCGAGCAACTTTATTCCAAGCTTCTTGATATTCGTTTTCTCTGCCGGGTTTAAGATAGTTTTGATACATGACTGCAAACATTTGAAAGATTCCTTTTATATTGATTGAAATGAATTTCAAGCATAGTCCAACAACTTTATGAATAGGGAACGCTAGCTTGAGCTGTCTCGACTGAAGAGCATTTCGTGCAAGTTAACGAAATGGACGACATAGGGTCTGGAGGGCAACCCAATTCGGATGTGAGATTGTCTCGGTATGCCTATTATCTGGTAGTACAGAATGGCGATCCAGCAAAGCAACTTATACAAGAACAGTATAATGACCTTTAGCCTTTGATATTTTATTTATGATTTTCTCTACATCATAACGCTCATGGTCATAAGGTCCTGAAAAATAAAAGGGTTTGCCGTTCTGACCGAAAGAAAATTTTTTCTCATAAGCTAAATGAGCTTCAATAAATGAAGAGGGCATTCCATTCCAGCTTGAATGAGGAACAATGTCAAGGGCTTTCGCAAAATCATTGGCGCCAAGAATCAAGGAACGAGCATCTTGATATGAAACAGTCTCTAACTCATCACTCTTGTTATAGATATGTTTTAAATCAGCTTTTGAAATTCCGAATTTTAGCGTAGTGTCTTTGACCCCTAGACACCAAAAATCCACTAGGTAGCTCACAAAAGCGTAAGAATCTTTAGTTAGTTCTCTTGAAACATGAACAGGTGAAATTCCTGCGGTTTTCCAATTTTTAAGAACTTTACATTCATAAATTGGAAATTTGCAACATTCCGAAGTTGCAGGAATCACTTCTCCCCTTTTCTGGATCTCATAACAACAAAATTTGAATTTTTTTCCGCTTCCACAAAGGCATGGTGTGTAAACATCAGTCATAATCAAGTTCTCACAAAATAAGGTTGGTGCAAATTTACCGCTCTAGTGTATATCACAGCCCTTAAATTTTGTTAAGCCTTTTTTTATCTATTCTCCATGCGACGGTATCTTAAATTTCGAGTCCTTCCAATCCGTTCAATCAGTCGTTTTTCAATGAGAGCATTAAGCCATCTTTGTGCTGTAGCACGAAAAATCTCCGGGACTAAATAATTCCACGCGGTCATCATATATAGAAATTTTTGAAGGGGCCTTGATATGATAATTTCTATGAACTAGTAAATTTATCAAAGCCTCTCTGAATGCAACTTCCGGTATTTCCAATTTTTCATCTCTTACAACTCCTGTAATTGAAAATGACTTTGAAAGACGCTCAGAACAAAATGATGAGCCTGTTGGAATTGATTTAAAAGGGTTCCTTCACAATCTATTGAAGCAATAGCATCTCTACCTTCTATCCCTCGGAAATGACTCACAATGATCATAGCTTCTGAAAGAAAAAATTGAGGGGATTTTCCAAAATTTAATAGTCCTACATATGTCGGAAAGAGCTCTGTATGCTCCTCAACAACTAAAGAATATGACCGTAAGACATCTTGTGTAACCTTTGCAGATGCTTGGTTTTTTCTATTATCTAAGAAATTTTGGATTAATTGAGTGTCCAGGGTATCAAGTGAGGCATTGTATACGGGAAGTTTTTCAAAACCGACTCTGACTCGGGATGACGAAATAAACTCATCTTTTCTCCTCATTCGCCTCATTTAACTGAAGTATGCATCAAATGAGGCGAATGAGGCAAATAAAATATGCTAAATTCATAAATTTCGCCTCATTTACGTTATTCTGTTGGGATTCCCAGCCTCACTAGTTTATGTTAACTGTGCAGTTTTTTTATGCATAGTGTTGCACAGTAAAATGCACAACTATAAAAAAAAGAATCTGAGTGAGAGGATTCGAACCTCCGACCCCTTGCACCCCATGCAAGTGCGCTAGCCAAGCTGCGCTACACCCAGATATAAAAAATTAAACGGAGAGAAGGCCTTCAAATTGAAACTCTGAAGTCTTAAAATCACGAACCGCTATACGTGCGCATTCTTCGATGATCTTTTCTAACGAATCAGTAGGGTCTACAGGTGCAGCAGCAATATCTACCGCAATCGAAGCTCCAAATGCAGTGCCTCCACGTATACCCTTAACCTTGAAATTGACAAACATCCCAGTCTTTTTCTTAGTGATGTTCATAAAGCGAATCAAATTATTTTCGACAATGTTTTTCATTTTGTTCTCCAGATCAGAAAATGTTAAACCCCCTCCCCCTTTATCGTCAATAGGTTTTTAGGAGGAGAACAAAGAAAAAAAGAGGATGCGTGGATTGCTTAGAGTGGGTTAAAATGAGTGTGAATACCCATATGAAAGAAGGACGAAAGGATGAGTCAACCAAAAAAAAGCTTTTTTCGAGAAGGATCTGATTGGAACGATGTCCTGCAAGATCAAGTGTCACTTCCCTACGTCGCAGCTTTAAGCGAGTTCGTTCAAAAAGAGCGTGCTTTGGGTATTCCCATCTACCCTTCTAGAGAAAATGTGTTCGAAGCATTTAATAAAACCTCATTTGCTGACGTTAAAGTTGTCATCATGGGACAAGACCCCTATCACGGTCCAAATCAAGCCCACGGCTTAAGCTTTAGCGTTCTGCCTGGCATTCCCCATCCTCCATCCCTACGTAACATCTTTAAAGAGCTTAAAGAAGACCTGAACTTACCTATACCTAGACATGGTTGCTTAACGGGATGGGCAGAACAAGGTGTTCTCCTATTAAACGCAACCTTAACTGTACAGCAAGGAGAGCCGATGTCCCATCATGGTCAAGGTTGGGAACTATTTACAGATGCTGTGATGACGAAACTAAGTCAGCGGCTCGATCCTGTTATTTTTGTGCTTTGGGGAGCTTCTGCTCAGAAAAAGTGCAAAAATCTCAATTTAGCAGAGAGACACCACGTGTTAATCGCTCCTCATCCTTCCCCTTTTTCTGCTCATAATGGCTTTTTTGGATCACGACCTTTTTCAAAAATCAACCATCTTTTAAAGAAAATAGGAAAAAGTGAAATAAATTGGGAAATTTAAACAATTTAATTCAAATATATTTATCTTTGTCATATAATAATAATATAGATGTATCGCTAATTAGTTAATTTATTAACTATAGGTGTGGTTATGTTAGTTGAAAAAGATATAAAGAGACTATTTCAACAACTAGTTCAAGATGACACCGTCCACATTGCAGTAGACGGCGTCGATGTCCTCGTTCGTGTCTTCGATCATGCATCAAAACTCTTTCTTTCTGCCACGGTTTATACAGGTGGAAATTTCATTCCTCAAAGTGTGCGCAAAACCGTTGGTCTTCACGCTCCTTTCATGCGCGATGAACAGATTAAAACCTACATCACCGTGGACGATAACCATTACCTAATAAACATCAATTACATAGGTAAAATGGATTGCTACAGTGATTCTCTAAGACAACTTCTCGAAGAATTTAGCTGGCTCGCCGAACAGTGGCGCTCTTACTTGGATGAACGCGGGAAACAAGACCTTATTCACATTCACGTGAAATAGAACCACAGGTTAAGCAATAACAAGATAGGCATGATCGCCTTCGGCGACAGGATAGATAACTCAAGTATTTATCCTGTCGCCGAAGGCGATCATGCCTATCTTGTTATTTTTCTAAAAAACGTGATGTTCTTGTGCGTGCATAAAGAATTGCCAACTCATACAACACGATCAAAGGAATAGCTAACAAAAGCTGCGTTAGCACATCTGGAGGGGTTAAAATTGCCCCTAGGATAAAGGCAGCAACGATCATGTGTCGTCGTTTGTTTATCATTGTTTCTGCACTTAAAATCCCAAAATGCACCAAAAAGAGCAGCAGCAGACACGCCTCAAAGGCAAATGCTGTCGATAACATCAAGGAAAGGGAATAATCCAAATAATTGGAAAAGGTCCACAGATTAGTGGCAATGCCTTGATTGAAGCTCATCAGGTAATGGTTAGCTGCTGGAATGGTGATGAAAAAGGCAAAAAGTACACCGACGGTTAAAAAAAGAAAAGAAAATCCCAGAAAAGGCAACAGTATCAAGTATTCATGTCTGTATAGTGCGGGAGCTATAAACTGCAGTAAAAAGAATAACCAAATAGGTGAAGTGGCGACAAAACCCACCCAAAAGCAGATTTTTAAACTAGCCATAATGCCATCTAGCGGACCTAAAAATACTAGTTTTTGAGCTACTCTATTTGTCGTTTTAACCTCTACATAATCACCTGGAGGTATTTTATAACTTGAAGGTGACACCTGAAGGCTATTTCCCGAAATATTTATCACATGAACATTGCGCGGAACTTCATACACATAAGCCAAACGCCCTGTATTGACAATGCGTTCCATTTGAACGGTCTGTCTTTCCAAACCAGTATCAGAAAAATAATTCGATTGTAATGGCAACGTAAAAAGAAATAACAGCTCCTGATAAAAATACAGGGCAAACAAGATACCGCACACGATAGCCAGAAATGACTTTAGTGCAACCTGTCGCAATTCAGCAGCATGATCCCAAAATGTAAGCGTTTCAGCACTATTCATGAGGCTTATCTGTACCACAAGTCTTTTCGCACCCAGAACAAGAGTCCTTTTTGTCATCATGACAAGAGGTTCCACAGTCGCTTTCTGTGCCATTGCATGCTTTTTTAAATTCGCGGATTCCCTGTCCTAGATTTTTAGCGAGTTCAGGAAGTTTTTTCCCTCCAAATAACACCAGCACTACAGCTAGGATCACCAATAGTTCCATTGTTCCAATCATTTTCGCACCTCCGACGTGTAAAGAAATTATGAGTTAAGGGGTTTTTAAATACAAGTCAGGTGTCCGGAGCTGGCAGATGTCGCTAATATTCATTTTGTAAATCAAAATAAAGACCAGACCGGGACGGTCTGGCTACCTTCTTTTTTTTGCAGGGCGGGACCACCCTGGTTACTTTCAGGCGAGACGCCTGGTTATCATTTTGATTCAAGTCCTTTCGATGTATGAAAGAAGGGGGTTCCTTTATATCTGCAACAGAGCTGTGTATCTTTACACCTATTGGGATATTAGAAGGGTCGTAACTATTTCAATCAAATGTAAAAAAGATTCTTTCTGCGTAGCAGAAAGCATCTTTTTCTTTAAATTTGGTTAAGAATACTTAAGAGCTTCTGAAATTGCCCATAAAGGGTGTCAAGAGGGCCCACGGCCCTTTTGCGGGGGGTAAAGGGGGGCAGCGTCCCCCCTTTCCATTCGTTACATTACATCAGGATTCTGTTGGCGCGTTTGAGGTCTTCGGGGAAGTCGACTTCGGTGCAGGAGTCGGAGTCTATGACGACGCTTTGGATGGGGATACTTTCTTCGATGCACATTTCGATGGCTTTTTCGAAGTAGTCGTTTGGGGCGCACATTTCTAGGTTACGTTTTAGGGCTGGTAGATCGTGTCGCGTGAAGAAATTGATGCCTACTGCTTCGCCTTGAGGTTGTGTGACCTGTTTGGAGACTTCGAGGATTTGGCCATGCTTGTTGGTTCGGTATTTGACCTCTTCATCTCCGACTGGGGCTTCGTTGACAACCATGCTAGTGTTTTTTGTATTAAGTAAGGCTTCTAGAACTGAGGGGGTGAAGACCACATCGCCGTTCATCCAGAGGACATCATCATCAATTTTTTTTAGGGCTCTGAGAAGGCTTTTGGAAGTGTTTTCTGTGGAAAATGCTGGATTGTAAACGTATGTGAGATCGGGAAATTGATCCATGACTTTTTCTTTGTGGTAGCCGACAACGATAAAAATTTGGTCAATTAGGACATAGCGTGAGAGAGTTTCTATTTGTAGGCCGAGGATGGATTGACCGGTGATCAGTCTTGTTAGGGGCTTAGGGAGGTTAAGGGCTCGGAAGCGTTTTCCAGCACCCGCCGCGAGAATAATGATTTTCATAAGCGACTACATCTGGTATAAAAGACCCCTCGCTAGTGCGAGAAAGTCTTTTCTGGTTCATGCTCTAGAAATTCTACCGAATCAATTGTGTTTAAGGGATCGATAAATTCTAGAGGAATCTCTTTACTCTTTTGAGTTTGTTCACTTAGCCATTTATCACCACGGCGGACTATTGGTAAAGTGAAATAAGAGAGATGACTTCCGCCCACATGTAGAGAATTATTTGCTAAAACAGCGACATTGCCATTTTCAGTCAAAGTGTCTTTCTCAAATCTAGGGTAATTAGAACTTGTGATAGAAAGACGAAGGCGATGACCTTTGGCAAACACAATGCTTGTGGACCATAAATCGACATCTATTTCTTGGGGCCCTTTGGAAGGATTTTTCCCTTGAGCGCTCATACGTGCAGCATTATCTGTGATCAAGATGCTGCGTCCATCTGGATAGACGTCACATAGGCGAACGACAATTTCTGCGTCGGGTTGATCTGAAGAGAAGAACACCTTTGCTAGGACGCGTCCAGTGACTTCGAGATCCTCTGTCAATGGCTCAGAAGTAAACAAGAGAACATCTTCGCGCTTTTCAAGTGAGCGTTGATCTTTAGGACCTGATTCTAAAAAGAGATTGCACCCACCAATAGTAGGAACAGGATTTTTTGAATCGTACTGATAAGCAAAAGAGGCTGCTTGAACTGGTGAAGAGCCTTTTTCGATCAGTTTATGGTCAGCTGTCAGATAAAATGATGTTGAAGCTGCAGGAACAGGCCACACATCGGCATGACGCCAGACATTACCGCTGGAGGGGGATCCATCAAAAGTTCCCATTACGTAGTAGGTGACTGCAGGGATTGTCTCAACACCATTGTCTACGTCTTTTAGATAGTGGGCAAACCAGCGTTGAGGGGAGATATCAATAGGCGGAGCGCGTCCTTCAGCAGGAACATCAAAATCGCCTAATTTTGTATTGGTTGGCCAGAAATGAGTCCAGGGACCAATCAGTAATTTTTGAGTTCCCTTTGCACCCTCTCCACCATGCTCTTGACGAGATGTGAAGGCATCAATTGTTCCTTGAAGAAAAATGTCGTACCAACCACCGCAATGAACTGCGGGAACTTTTACATTACCTGCCACCTTTGGAGTGTCAAAATTGCTCCAGAAGTTGTTGTAGTAAGGTTGGCAGCAGACACATGTGCGTACGTCGGGTGACTTTGCGTATAGACCTAGCCAGCCTTCGACCTGATTTTTTAGGAGGTGGCCTCCGGGGAAAATGGCGTGGTGGTATAAACTTGCAGCGGCCATTCCGATGTACTGACATTTTAATGAGGGAGGTGCTGTTGGGGCTAATAGAAGCTGAGTAATACCCAAAGCAGAAACACCAGCGGTTCCAATTTTTCCGTTGGAATAGGGACTGTGGCCGAGCCATTCGACGGCATCAAATCCATCTTGTTGATTTCCCCATCCATCCGTCCAGTAGGGCATTGTTTTGCCTTCGACATCGATTGCGCTGCGCGTATCCTGAATTGCCACTCCATAGCCTAATTGAACGAGGAAGAGGTAAGCTTTTGCAGACTTTGCTTGGCGTCCACCTGGACTGCGAATGAGAATAAAGGGGGGCTTATCTTGAAGATCTTGAGGAATGTAGAGGTCCGTGGGCAATTGCGTTCCATCGCGCATGGGCACCATGACTGTGCTAGTGGGGGCTATTTCGTCCGCACCTATGAGCGGTATAAAAATAAGAAGAAAGCACATTATCGCTTTTAGGGCTTGCATGGTAGTCTCCTTAAAAAAAGCTAAAAATGAATAAGACCTCTTACATCGTTTGTATAAAGACAAAACATGCAAGAAGTCTGTGTGGAAAAGAGACAAAATCGTTTATGCTGGCGTTGTTAGACGCTTGGTTAAACGAGATTTAGTGCGATTAGCGGTATTTAATTTAATTAGTCCGCGTTTCACACCTTTGTCCATTAGGCTGTAGACAAGATTGAGACTTGTTTTAGTTGTGGCGGCATCGCCTTTTGAAACAGTCTCATCAAAATCACGCACTGCTGTTTTAACAGTCGCACTGAAAGAGCGGTTGCGCAGTCTGCGCTTTTCATTTTGAAGGTCGCGCTTAAGAGCTGTTGGGCGCTTTACTTTAGCTGCGGCTTTCTTTTTCCCAGGTGCTTCGTTGGCCATTATTCCTCTCGGGTTGTTCTAGGCAGATTTTCCTGCCAATTTTATTCTATTCGGCTGTTGAGTGATAAACGGTTTAACTCAACAACTATGATTTTTATCGTTACCAAAATTTGGTGGAACGCAGATTATAACTCCCACGAAATAAACGGTCAAATCAAAAAACAAGGCGCGAGGTTAAATTGGACTATTGGACATGGGCTGATTGAGACAATTGCATAAGTCCCGTCGTCCTTTTCCGTGCCCGTGAGCGTGAGCGTGCCCGTGCCCGTGCCCGATTCGCTAAAAAAATGACGTAAACCGTAAAAATATTACAACTTTACGTAACTCTTTAGCAAGTCGGGCACGGGCACGGCCACGGAAGGGTAGCAGCAAGGAGTTACCACTGCTCTTTCGGACTTATGCAATCGCTAGCATGATTGTATCAATAGGAATAGACTAGATATTTAAACGGCATTCGTGAAAAAGTGAGTCTTGATGGACTCGAACCATCGACCCCCTCATTAAAAGTGAGGTGCTCTAACCAACTGAGCTAAAGACTCTTTGTCAATGACCCCAAGGGGATTCGAACCCCTGTTACCGGAATGAAAATCCGGTGTCCTAGACCAGACTAGACGATGGGGCCAGGAGAAACAGTTACAAAAGAGGATTCAATTTAATCACTCATCGAATTTTCTGCAATGTATTATTATTTCAGCAATTCGTGCTACGAGGGAAAGTATGTAATATCTCACTAATTCTCAACTTGTTAGCCTCGTCAAAATCTAAATCGTTGAGACTTCTTTTTCTTTTTTCGCGACTAGGTCATCACATTCCTTGCAGAATTTATCAGTTAAATCCTGAATACCCTTTTCCATTTTTTTCACTTCGTCTTCGCCAATGATGCTATCTTTTTTCTGTTTGCGAACCGCTTCATTAGAATCTCGACGCAAATTGCGAATCACAATCTTTGCCTCTTCACCTTCTTTGTGGCATATTTTTTTCATATCTTCGCGCATTTTTTCATCCATAGGAGGAATTTTGATGCGGATCACGTTGCCATCGACCATCGGCATAAAACCCAAGTTGGCCTTTTCGATCGCTTTGCTAATCATGCCCTTGGAGTTAGCGTCAAAAGGTGCAATCAAGATTTGGCGTGCTTCGGGAGTCGTTACAGACGCCAATTCTTTGATGCGCATTTGAGTGCCATAGACATCAACAGTAACGCCATCGACCATACCTGTATTTGCACGGCCCGTACGGATGCCTTTCAGCTTTTCCTTTAGATGTTCAATCGCGTTTGTCATTTTGGTTTTTGTTTGGTCTAGAATGCTCATGAGTCGTTCTCCTTAAATTCTGATTTAATCGTGTACCAACGTTCCTTGATTCTTTGCTAATAGCTGAGCCATCGGTTGCGTGCCCAACAGCTGCATATTAAAGACAAAAACAGGAATTTTGTTGTTCATACATAAAGCAATAGATGTAGCATCCATAACTTCAAGTTTTTCCGCAAGTACTTGCGCATAGCTTATCTGTGGGTATTTAATTGCATCTGTATGCTTAAGAGGATCTTTATTGTAGATACCATCTACTTTCGTCGCCTTAATGAAAACGTCTGCATGAATTTCGCTAGCTCGCAAGGCTGCAGCAGTATCAGTTGTAAAATAGGGATTCCCCGTTCCACCCACAAAAATCAAGACTGAGCGCTTTTCTAACGTTTCTACAGCACGTTGCCAATTATATGCATCTGCCACTTTTGGGCACTCCAACGCACTCATGATTTTTGCATCGCAACCAATAGATAAGAGCGCCTGTTGCAGAGCTATTCCGTTGATCAACGTTGAAAGCATGCCCATGTGGTCGGCTGGAGTCCGCGCCATGCCCAACTCTTTTAAACTTACACCGCGAAAAATGTTGCCTCCCCCAACGACAAGAGCGACTTCGAATCCTTCATCGTGCATCCCTTTTATAGCGGTGGCCATGCGAAGGCAGCCTTCTTGTGCGATTCCAAATTTCTGTGATCCCATTAACGATTCACCCGAAATTTTGAGAAGAAGTCGCTTATATAATTTCTTTGTCATAAACGTCCTTTTTTTTAAGCGCTCGACCAGCTACAATACGTCAAAAACTCTAGCCGCAATTAGGATATTATGTTTGTACATCTTAAAGATAAAAGCAAATACGAATTACCGGAAGGAAGCACCGCACGGGATTTAGCAGAGAAATTAAACCTAAAGGGTCCCCACCAAGCATTGGGTGCTCACATCAATGGCAAAACCTTGGATTTAGGTCATCTTTTGAAAGAAGGAGATACCGTTATCTTATGGGGATTTGATGATCCTGAAGGGAAAGAGATTTTCTGGCACACCTCTGCGCACGTATTAGCTCAAGCTGTCATGCGCCTATACCCCGATGCGAAACCGACAATTGGGCCTCCAATCGACAACGGCTTCTACTATGACTTTGGCAATCTAACCGTTTCAGATACCGATTTTGCGCGCATTGAAGAAGAGGCGCAGAAAATTATTGGAGAAAACTACCAGTCGAAGCGCGAAGTGTTCGGCAGCAAAGCGGAAGCGCTAAATAGCTTTGCACAAAACAAATACAAGTGCGAACTCATTGAGAGTTTTGGTTCTGGAGAACCTCTCACAGGCTATAGACAAGGCGAATTTTTTGATCTATGTCGCGGACCCCACCTATACAATTTGGGAAAAATCAAAGCGTTTAAAATTCTTAAAACTTCTGGAGCCTACTGGCGCGGTGATGCAAAAAATGACGTGCTGACGCGCATTTATGCGACATCCTTTCCAGATCGCAAGCTACTAAAAGATTATCTACAGCAGCTCGAAGAGGCAAAAAAGCGCGATCACAAAATTTTAGGACCTCATTTGGAACTCTTTTCTCTGAAAGAAGAGGCTCCAGGAATGCCCTTCATCCATCCAAAAGGGATGTACGTGTGGCTACAGCTCACTAACTACATTCGCGAATGTTTGGATCGCAATGACTATGTCGAAATCAAAACGCCAACGTTGATGACAAGAGAGTTGTGGGAACGTTCTGGTCATTGGGCCAACTATCGCCAAAACATGTTTACATCGCAAATCGAAGAACGCGATTTTGCGATTAAGCCGATGAACTGTCCTGGATGCATTCTTTACTACCGTGGACAAACACACAGTTACCGTGAATTGCCTCTACGTATAGCTGAAATCGGAAATGTGCATCGCTACGAGCCTTCAGGATCTCTCTCAGGGTTATTGCGTGTACGCAGCTTTCATCAAGACGATGCTCACATTTTTATGAAGCCCAGCGACATTCAGCAAGAAATTTTGAGTATTTTAAATCTGGCTGATGAAATTTACACTACATTTGGATTGCATTATCATTTGGAACTTTCTACTAGGCCTAAAGAGGGTACAATTGGCACAGACGCCGAATGGGAAACTGCAACAGCGGGTCTTACAGATGCTCTAGAACAGACTGGACGCGTTTACCGTATTAACGAAGGCGACGGCGCCTTCTATGGTCCAAAGATCGACTTTCATATTCGCGACGCGATCAATCGTACCTGGCAGTGTGGAACAATTCAGCTCGATATGGCGTTGCCGCAAAAGTTCGATCTCGAGTACACAGCATCAGACGGAACCCGTCAACGTCCTGTGATGATTCATCGAGTCATTTTTGGATCAATCGAACGATTCTTCGGCATCCTTATTGAAAACTTTTCTGGCCGTTTCCCTCTGTGGATTAGTCCGGTACAAGTACGCATCATCACCGTAGCTGACCGCCACGAAGCGTATGCTCAGGAACTTTACAAAAAATTCAAAAAAGCTGGCTTCCAAGTCGATGTAGATGCGACTAGCGAATCTGTCAGCAAGAAAGTGCGCAATGCACAGCTGAATCAAGTGAACTACATGCTAACTGTTGGAGATCAAGAGGTCGAACATCGCACAGCTACACTACGTACTCGCGACAACATTGTTGTTGGAGAACTTGATATGGACCAATTTATTCAGAAAATTGCAGAAGAGAAACAGCAGCGCAGCTTGCAGTCTCCCTATGCAAAAGAACCAGAAGCTCAAAAGTAATTAGGAACAGACATGAAACAAGCAATAGCGATTAGTAGCTTTAAAGGTGGAACAGCTAAAACATCGACAGCACTTCACATAGGATCTGCCTTTGCCAAATTTCATAAAAAGCGCGTGTTGCTAATCGATTTTGATGCGCAAGCAAATCTAACAACAGGTCTAGGATTCGATCCGGATGCTCACGACAGCTTAGCACCTGTTCTACAAGGCGAAAAGAAAGTCAAAGATGTGATCAGATCAACCTGCGTCAAAAATATGGATTTAATTCCTGCTGACACTTGGTTAGAGAGGGTTGAAGTGACTGGAGCCTTAGCTGCAGACCGCTATTCCCACGAACGTCTTCGCGACATCCTGCAAGAGTTAGACTACGATCTGATTATCATCGACACGCCACCTTCCCTCTGCTGGCTCACTGAATCGGCTCTGATCGCCGCACAACACACGCTTGTTTGCGCCACACCAGAATTCTATAGTGTGAAAGGTCTAGAGCGCTTGTCCCAATTCATGGAAAGTATCTCGCAACGTCACCCCCTGAATGTGCTTGGGGTCCTTCTCTCCTTTTGGAACATACGTGGAAAAAGCAATGCAGCCTTTCTAGATGTTGTCGAACGCACATTCCCCAAAAAACTACTCACAACAAAAGTACGACGCGATGTGCGCGTCTCCGAAGCCTCTATCCACGGAAAACCTGTCTTCGAAACAGACAAAGATAGCCGTGCCGGCGAAGACTACCGCTCAGTAACCAAAGAACTTCTTAAACGTCTCTAAATGTAAAGCCGCTTTACATAGGAATTATCATGGCAAATGTCAACTCACTCCTCAATGAACGCCTCAAAAAAAGCAGTCAATCATCCAAAATGACTGCCATGGCTAAACAATCCGCCAGCGGCAACCTCACCAGCTTCGCCGGCATCTTCACAGCCATCGACCTCAACGAACAAGAAAAAAATGCTGTCGAAGCAGTCCTAAATAGCTACGCAATCGACGAAAGTCACATAGGCTCCGATCTCCAAACCCTCCTCTCCATCACAGCCGAAATCAAAGCAATCAACAACCAAGCCGCCATCCTCCACGGCGAACGCATAAAAAAAGCCCAAATCGTCCTAAAATCCTACCGCGATGGCGCCTTCACCGCCTGGCTCATGGCAGCCTACGGCAACAGACAAACTCCCTACAACTTCCTCCACTACTACGAATTCTGCGAATCCCTACCCAAATCCCTACGCCTCCAACTCGACCAAATGCCCCGACAAGCGGTCTACACCCTCGCCAGCCGCGACGCTCCACTCCCCAAAAAACAAGAAATCATCCAAAACTATAACGGCCAAACCAAAGCCGAACTCCTCAAACTCATCCGCTCCACCTTCCCCCTAACCCCCAAAGACCAACGTCACCGCTCCCCCACCGACTCCTTAATTCAAAACCTCTCTCAAATCTCCTCTAGTATGCCCCACCTTTCCTTCTCCAAATCCCAAAAACAAACTATCCTCCATCTTATCGAAACCATCCGAGAACATTTAGGTGTCTAAAGGGAGAGAGTAAGGGGGACTCTGCCCCCTTAACCCCCGCAAAAGGGCCGTGGGCCCTCTTGACACCCTTTGTAGTGGGATTAAACCAAACACAAGTAGTTGTCGATGATGTTTTTTTCATGATTTATGAAACTTCGTTTCCTAAATCAAAAAACATCATCGACAACCTATATTTTCTTTATCCACTCACAAAGATTCAAAAGTACTCAAGACCTTTACGAGCATTAAACGACCAAAACCCTCTCCATTAAAACCAAATATTTTCGCATGGTTACAAGATGTGAATGCTTGTTTTTTAGCATTGAAAACTGGGGCACATCAAGAATTGAATAGTTTTAGAATAAGTACGGCGCAGTGTCGATGTCAGATGGATTCTTTGGCGATAAGGTAGCCAGGCCGTCCCGGCCTGGTAAAATTCGCTAATATTCATTTTGTAATCAATATAAAAACCAGGCCGGGACGGCCAGGCTACCTTAACGACGAAGCCTACCAAAGCCTCATGGTTCTTTTTTGGGAGGGTGTTTTCTTAATCGGCGACAAAGATCCTGAGTTCTTTTGAATTTTTTTTAATTTAGGGGTCAGGCC
>JACDHD010000072.1 GCA_013821265.1 Parachlamydiaceae bacterium
CCTCTGGACTCCCATTACGGTGAAGTTTTCGAAGAACAGCCTTTCAGGTGCCTCAAATCAAAGAAAGCTTCGCCGAAACCAGGCCGTAAAGCCTGAAGGTAATCAGGGGTAAACCCTGGCAAAGGGTATGAACCCTCTGGACTCCCATTACGGTGAAGTTTTCGAAGAACAGCCTTTCAGGTGCCTCAAATCAAAGAAAGCTTCGCCGAAACCAGGCCGTAAAGCCTGAAGGTAATCAGGGGTAAACCCTGGCAAAGGGTGTGAACCCTCTGGACACCCATTACGGTGAAGTTGTCGAAGAACAGCCTTTCAGATGCCTCATATCGCAGAAAGACTCGCCGAAACCAGGGCGTCCCGCCCTGGTTACTTTCAGGCCGAGGGCGGCCTGGTTATGCAAGACGGAATCGTCTCAATCAAGACTTAGTCGACTGACAAAGTGATAATTAAGAGAGCGCGTTTCTCTATAAATTGTTCCCTTAGGTCTGCCTCAGCCTGGTTCCATACCTGTGTTGCAGGATCCAGTTTACCTGAGTCCCTAGACTCTTTTACTTCTGCATCAGTTGCTTTTTTTGCTTTGGCTTCTTTAGCTTTTTGGAAAAAGGAAGCACATTGTTCTCGAACTACAGGTAATACTTTGTTAAAATTATCAAACACACACAACTTATGGCTGTGAATGATAACGCAAATTCTTGCGTCTGCTGCAGATAATCTTTCGATCTCACCACTCATGTAGTATTCGATATTCTTCCTGATAAAACCCTTAACAAGACCTTTAACCTTGTCCATTTTGGGATCTAAGATCCCAAGAGTAAATAGGCTTTTCGGACAGGTTTCAATGAGTTTACACAGATCTTCGATTGTCTGTGCTTCACTTTCAAGCTGTATTCTGAGAAATGGTCGTGCTTTTTCTATAGCTTGTGGGGTCATTAGATCGAATAGAACGGCGTAATCAGTCAGCCACATTTTGAGTGTTGTGCCATCTCCGAAATATTTTTGGGGCTGGAAAAAATCATCTGCTTCAAACATCTTGTGCACGGAGATGCTGGCTTTCAGACCTTCTAGATCACTTTTTAAAATGTCAGCGACCTTCATGCCACCCCAACGTGTTGCAATATATATTCTGACTTCCTTTAAATCAATTTCAGCTTCGTTTGCAAAACGAACAATGTCTAGAAAAGATCGTTTAGGCCATAACGCTTTGATATGATCTTGAAGTTTAGTTTTATGAGGATGGAAGTAGGTTTGGGCACGGAGCAGTTCTGCCTCGTCCTGTGACCAATAAATTTTCTCAACATTGCCCCATTGTTCCCCTGATAGCCCATTTAAGGCTTTTTTGAGGCCCTCTGGTCCATTGCGTGTTTCAAACACAACATACGACATTCTTCCGGCAGCAAGTTCCGTTGTTTCCCGATCTAAAATCTGGTTTAGAGCGTCTTTTGTGCTAAAAAAGCATTTTGTAAATTTTTGTCTGATTTCTAGGCAACTTTTACCTGATTCTGAGAGTACTTTCGTAAACTGCTGTTGTACACGCTCTTTAAGTACAAGATTAGTGTTAAGTCTACGGAAATCACCAAAATTAATAAAAAATTGTGAAAAGTGACTTAGAAAAGGGGATGTTGTTAAGGCCTTTGCCTCAAAATTAAACAGAGTATCCAGGTAATCATAGTCGAATGCTGAAAGCTCACGTCTGTAACTTTCAATACTTTTTTGCGATACTGTAGCAAGCGCAAATAGTTTCTGTCGCACAATATTGATCGGAGCGTCTGGTTTATTAAATCGATCGTTTAACAAAGAATTAGGTTCAAAGGTAAAATGATACAAGCCAGCTGGGGGTTTTCCATATGACTCTACAATAGATGCAAATGGTAAAGCGCGCAGTTCTGGTGCAATCAGTTGATCGCGTTCCGCCTGTGTAAGAAGGAGATCGAGTAGTGGATGGCTTTTCTCCAGTTGGTCATAAGGGATAATGAGATTCTTTTCTATGCAATTACGTATTTTTAAGCGCTCTTGTAAGCGAACAGCAGGGTCTTTTAGCGAAGGTTTTAATCTGAAGATGACGACCGCTGCAATTAAGAAGACTAAAGCAAAGCAGCCTGTGGCGCTAATGAGAGAGCCTTTAAAGAGAATTGCCTTAAAAGTGATTGCTCCAGCGGTGCAACTGAAGGCTCCTGACATGATTTGACGTGTCTTTTGTAGATCGAACACCGATGGCTTTGATGGTTCGGGCGGTACAGTGTCCCATGGAATTGCGGCAAAGAATTTTTGACGTTCGTGTTGGAATGTTTGTAACGAAGCTTGTGGAATTGCTGGACTAGAAATGGGGCCTCCAATAAAGATAGGAAGTAATGTTATTACAAGGAGAAATTGAAGTAAAATAAAATAGTTTTACATGATTTATGTTAGAAGTACTTTTGTTTGAAAAAATGGACTGATTGAGACAATTGTAAAAGTCAAACGAGTCATAGAAAAGCGTAGAGGCGAATGTGCTATATGGAGTGCGGTGGCAAGCCTCCGCACTCCAAACAGGAAAATGATAAACTCTTCGATTTATGCAATTCCCTCCTTCAGTCCATAAAACTAAAAAACCGATCCATTTGCAACTGCAACCAGTAGTTAAGGTGTAATAAGGAGTAATTAGACTTGCATTGTAATAAATTATATGATTAAATTATTTATTTAATAATTTTGGAGGTGTTTTATGAGTTTTATTACTGAGGGTGTCAGAAGTTTGTTTAGTGGTGCAGCCAGTACTGTTTCGTCTGTGGATGATCATAGTTCATATAGTACTTTTAGTACTTTCTCATCTTTTCGTGCAGCTTCGAAAGCAGAGAAACAGTTAGTCAAAGCAGAACCTAAACAAAAACCTTATCCAGTTGTTGCTGATTGCCTAGGACACCTATTTTCCTTTTTATCGATTCCTGAGCTTGCAGCAGCAGATCGAGTGAGCAAAGAATGGCAACACGTTTGCACAAGTGATCCTGATTTACAACAGTTTCGCAATTTGACGCGTTTGATTTTCCAGCAAGACAATACAAGACTTGTTGCATGGCAGATCAATGAATTTGGTGAAAGAGTTCACAGTGTTCCTTTTGTGGGGACGATGACCTCAGTGGTTTCTGAAGAAGAAACAAAAGAAGCTGCAGGAACACTTTCTTTTTCAAGAACGAGTGCAAAGAAAGCAGCAAAAGATGGAAAAACAGTTGCATTTGTCATCAAAGAAATCTGGGGAGATACCAGAAAAACAAATAAAAAAGTGGGTTGGTTTGGCTTTTCTCTGGATTTTTACCCCGACAGCATTTATTCGCGTAGAGGAGTAAAGTTGCAGTATTCAGCAGAACCTGCGCTCGCGAAGTATACTAAAATGGCTCAGAGGGCCACTGACCAAGTGAATACCCTAATACGACGTCAAGCTGAAAGAGACGCAAAGGCAGAAGCGGAAAAGGCTCAACGCAGCACCTTTAGTAGCTTTAGCGATAGTTACTAATATAATATAAGTGTAGAGACATATGAACTTTGGTGGAGTGGGGGCAAGAGGAACGAAGTCAAAGTATTGTCCAGAAGGAACCCACGCCGTATCGGCCTGAATGTAGCATGAATTTAACCATTTCAGAGTAAAATGACCAGACCGGGACGGTCTGGCTACCTTCTTTGAGGTATCTGAAAGGCTGTTCTTCGAAAACCTCACTATAATGGGAGTCCAGAGGGTTCATACCCTTTGGCAGGGGTTTTAAGGGACAGAGTCCCCTTAGCGGGACGCGCTGGTTACTTTCAGGGCGAGGACGACCTGTTTTTTTTCCAGACCGGGACGGTCTGGCTACCTTCTTTGAGGTGTCTGAAAGGCTGTTCCTCGAAAACTTCACTATAATGGGAGTCCAGAGGGTTCATACCCTTTGGCAGGGGTTCTAAGGGGACAGAGTCCCCTTAGGGGGCAGAGCCCCTTAGACAATAACCAGTTCGCGTTCGGTTTTGCGGAGTGGTGGAGAAGATGGTATCACAGGTTCTTCTTGTTCCACGCGACGCGCATCGACACCTAGTTGACACAGCTTGGAGACCAGATTTTCGTAGCCGCGATCGAGGAATGGCAAACCTGAAATTGTTGTTGTGTCGGTAGCAAGTGTTGCAGCCATCACGTAGGCAAAGCCTGCGCGTAGGTCTGGAACGCTGATGTCGCGTCCAGCTAAGGAGCTTACCCCTTTAACGATTAAGCTGTGATAAAAACTGTTGGATGCAAAACGGCACTCTTTGCCTCCGAGGCACTGCCTGAAGACTGTGATGTCGGCTCCCATGTCGCGCAAGGTGTCTGTGTAGCCGAAGCGGTTTTCGTAAACTGTTTCGTGGACGACAGAAGTTCCAGAAGCTTGAGTTAACAAGACAACAAATGGCTGTTGCCAGTCCGTCATGAAACCTGGATGGACATCTGTTTCCAGGTGGAGACCGCCTTGGAGAGGACCATCGTAGTAGAATTCGATTCCATTGCTCTTTACATCAAAACCGCCACCCACTTCGCGAATTTTGTTGAGGAAGGTGATCATGTTGAGGTGTTGGGCGCCTTCAACGAAAACGCGACCTCGCGAGCTGATCGCTGCCATGCCCCATGAGGCTGCTTCGATGCGATCGGGAACGACCGTATGTTCGACTTCGTGAAAGCTGCGTGTTCCGTGGATGCGAATGGTGCGATCGACATCTAGAGTGATGATCGCTCCCAATTTTTGTAAGAACAAGATTAAGTCGACAATTTCAGGCTCCATAGCCGCGTTGCGAATGACAGTGCAACCGCGTGCTGTGACGCTAGCTAGGATAGTGTTTTCTGTTGCGCCGACTGACGGATAGGTAAGTGTGATGTCAGTCCCTTTCAAACCGTGGTGTGCGTGGGCAAAGTAGGCACCTTCTTTCTTCATTTCGCGGTATTCGATGACTGCGCCCAATTTTTGAAGGGCTTCGATGTGGAAGTCGACGGAGCGTTTGCCGATTGGGCAACCACCGGCTGTCGGAACGATAATGTCTTCTTCAGTACGTCCTAAGAGGGCTCCAATCATCAAAATCGGAATGCGATTGGATCCTGAGAAGCGTTGTGGGACGTAAGATGTTTTTAGTTCTTTTGTGACGATGTCTAAGATACCTGCAGAGCGGTCCCAGGTTATCTGAGAACCGATTTCTTGGCACAAGGCCACTGTGACTTCTACGTCGCCGATATTGGGTACATTGTAGAAGCGGCAACGTTTGTCTGATAGCAGGGAGGCAACCAGCAATTTTGTGATGGCGTTTTTGGCTCCCGCTGCCTTCACATGCCCTTTTAAAGGGGTTCCGCCTTTTATTTTTAAAACTTCCATAACCGCAATGTTTCCCAAATCTGATCGTTTTCGAGTAAATTTTTAACTAACTTAATTTGTTTATATACTACAAACAGACCCATAAGTGCAAGATTTAACAGCACTTAGAATTAAAATTTTTTGCCGCTGGTAAATAGTTATGAACACGAAAAGTGTTAACTTACTCATTTTTAATAAGTTGTGAGTTTACGGCCCTAATCCAGCTTTCTTTTGCGTTTACCTCTTTTTGACTTATTAGCGTCAGTCGCGTAGAGTAGCTGCAATCTGAAAAAAAATAGGAATCATATGGATACTGGTACAAAACAGCGCCTAGATAGCATGGAAGAGCGAATTTCGCATATGTTGAGGTATCTTTGACTTGGCTTCGAAGGAAGCGCGTGTTAAAGAACTAGACGTGTTGATGGGGACACCTGATTTCTGGCTGGACAACGATCAGGCGCAAACGGTGATCGCTGAACGCAGTAAGTTGCGTGCTTGGACAGTGCCCTATCAATCGTTGAAGGGCCGTTTTGAAGATGTAGCAGCCCTTTTGCCAGAAGCTATTGACACACAAGACGAAAGCCTGGTAAAGGAGTTACTAACCGAGTTAACTGCGATTGAACGCGAACTGTCGGACCTCGAAGTGCGTCGCATGTTATCTGGAGAATTGGACGTTAAGAATTGCTACGTAAGCATTAATGCCGGAGCCGGTGGAACAGAATCGTGCGATTGGGCTCAAATGCTTTCTAGGATGTACCAGAGATGGGCAGCTAGGCGTAATTGGCAAGTAGAAGTGGTGGATTTTTTAGACGGCGATGTCGCTGGTATAAAAAACATCACGTTAAAGTTTACAGGTGATTTTGCTTATGGCTATGCAAAGGCGGAAAAGGGAGTGCACCGATTGGTGCGCATTTCGCCCTTTGATAGCAATGCCAAGCGCCACACCAGTTTTGCTTCCGTTGAGGTGACTCCGGAAATTACGGACGATATTGAAATTGATGTGCGACCTGAAGATGTGCGCATTGACACCTATCGCGCTTCTGGAGCTGGTGGACAGCACGTTAACAAGACCGATTCGGCAGTACGGATTACCCACTTGCCTTCAGGAATTGTGGTTTCGAGTCAGTCGCAACGCAGTCAGATTCAAAACCGTGAAACGTGTTTTAAAATGTTGCGCTCAAAGTTGTATGAGCAGCAGGTGGCCGAACGGGAACAGGCGCTTCGAGCGTTATCTGGAGAAAAGAAAGAGATCGCTTGGGGAAGTCAGATTCGCAACTATGTATTTCAGCCGTATACATTGGTTAAGGACACACGTACAAAGTTTGAATCTGGGAATGTACAAGCCGTCATGGATGGCGATATTGATGAATTTATCATAGCTTTTTTAAAAGAGTTTGGGTGATTTTATGACACAAGAGCAGTTTAAGCAGCCTCCAGTTGGCTTAGAAATGCGTTACACAGATGCAGGCGATGCACCTCATCTAAAAGCATGGCTGACAGACCCTACGGTGGCAAGTTGGTTTCCAATGGCGGACTCGGTGGAAATTGAGGATGCTGTGAATCGCTGGATCGCCTTTTATCGCTACCGTTGCAGTCTAACAGCAACAATAAATGGAGTGCCCTGCGGCATTGCGACTCTCTACCTACAACCCTATCGCAAGCTTGCCCATCAATGTGAATTTGGAATTATTGTCGCACCAGAATTTCGCGATCAAGGTGTGGGAACGGATCTGATGAAAAATATCATTAACTTGGCTCGAGAATACTTCAAAATCGAACTTCTGCATTTACAGGTTTATGCGAAAAATCCGGCAATTCGTCTATACGAACGCTTTGGTTTCCGCGAATTTGGATGCCAAACACATTGGATCAAAGAGGATCCAAAACCAGGCGAAAGTGATAAAAATAAAAAAAATGAGAAAATATATGTGGGTCGAATCTTTATGGAGTTGGCCATAACACCTTTGCCTGAAGCCTCAAATTAAGGAGGCTTATCTTACTTAATAGTGTCTTATTAGCTTAATTTAATCCAAATACTGATTGTAACCTATCTCTATGTCGACCTACTTTCGATTGCAACAAGAACTCCAGCAGCGCGCTGGTAAAAAAGTGCAGCTCAAAATCAATGACAACCGTTCTACAATGCTTAGTGTGCGTTGGGAGCCCGATTGTACAAAGGTATCGCTGCATCGCATGTTCCTTCAAGCTCCTCAAAATATTATGCAAGCATTGGCATGCTATCTTCGACAAGAAGTCAAAATCATGTCACCGAACATCAAGCATTTCATCGAAGAGAATGTCAAAAAGCTAGATTATTCTCATACAATAGATCGCAAAAAGCTGTGCAGCCAAGGTACGGTATATAATTTGCAGGAGATGTACCAAGAGATCAATAATGAGTACTTTGATGGTAAACTACAGCTTAGTATCACTTGGTTCGGAAAGCCCTTCCAACGCGGCCGCTCTAAAGTGACATTTGGTCTTTATCACGATCCTCTAAGGTTGATCAAAATCCACCGTATGTTGGATAATCCTTTTGTTCCTGACTACTTGATCGCCTTTGTGATCTATCACGAAATGCTGCACTACGTATGCCCTGCTTATCGAGATATCAACGGTATCCAACGCATTCATAGCAAAGAGTTCAAGCAGATGGAAATGCGCTTTAGACATTACGAATTAGCGCAATACTGGATTAAAGAACATTACAGAAAATTATTTAGAATCGAGTAAGTACGATCATGGCTGGACATAGTAAGTGGGCAAACATTAAGCATCGGAAGGGCAAAGCGGACTTAGCCAGAGGCAAGATCTTTTCGCGCATTGCGAAAGAGATCATTAGCGCCGTAAAAGTGGGCGGTGGCGCCGATCCCAAAATGAATCCTCGCCTAAGGTTAGCTCTTCAAAAAGCCAAAGCAGCTAATGTGCCAAACGATATTGTCGATCGCAACATTAAGAAAGCTTCTAGCACCGATCAAGCAGACTTCATTGAAGCAACTTATGAACTTTATGGATATGGTGGCGTGGGCATTATGGCGGAGGCGTTGACAGATAATAGAAATCGGTTAGCTTCCGATATGCGCATCGCTGTCAATAAACGGGGAGGCACAATTGCTAATCCGGGAGCTGTCGCATTTAATTTCGATAGCAAAGGCATCATCCAAATCGCTAAAAAAGAGATTCTGGAAGAAACCATTTTCACAGCTGCGATCGAAGCGGGAGCCGAAGAATTCGAAGTTGAAGAGGACATGTTTATCATTACAACAGATCCGACGCACCTCTATCTGGTCAAAGAGGCCATTGCACAAGTTGGAATTGAAAGCGATGAAGCGACCCTCGAATTAATTCCAAAAACATATGTCGACTGTGATCTTGAAACAGCGAAGTCTAATTTAGCATTGATCGAATGGCTTGAAGCGCTAGATGATGTCGACGCTGTCTATCATAATATGAATATTCCAGACGAGTTGGTATAGCATGGGAGAAGTGAAAACAATGAATAAAGCAGAACAGACGGCAATATCCCCAACACGTGACAAAGACTACCCAGAGTGGTACCAGCAAGTGATCAAAGCTGCCGACATGGCAGAAAATTCCGCTGTGCGTGGATGCATGGTGATGAAACCGTGGGGCTACGGGATCTGGGAAAATATGCAACGCTACCTAGACGAAGCGATCAAAAATACAGGTCATGAAAATGCCTACTTCCCTCTATTCATTCCCCTAAGCTTTTTAGAAAAAGAAGCGGAACATGTCGCTGGTTTTGCCAAGGAATGTGCTGTCGTAACACACCATCGCCTTGAAGAGAAAGATGGAAAATTGATTCCTACAGGTGAACTAGAAGAACCCCTTATCATACGTCCTACCTCCGAAACCATCATTGGCGATTGCTTCTCCCGCTGGGTAGAATCGTATCGCGATCTCCCTCTCCTTATTAACCAATGGGCTAACGTTGTTCGCTGGGAAATGCGTCCCCGCATCTTCCTACGTACAACCGAATTCCTATGGCAAGAGGGCCACACGGTTCACGCCTCTGCTGACGAAGCCCTCCAAGAAACCCTGAAAATGCATCAAGTGTACCGCACCTTCATCGAAGACATTCTCGCAATTCCAGTGATCCTCGGGGAAAAATCTCCAGGCGAACGGTTCCCAGGCGCTGTGGCGACCTATACACTTGAAGCGATGACCCAAGACCAAAAAGCGCTTCAAATGGGTACTTCTCACTACCTAGGCCAAAATTTTGCCAAAGCCTCCGGTATCAAATTTAGCAATAAAGACGGCCAAATCGAATATGGCTACACAACCTCCTGGGGCATCACAACTCGCTTAATCGGTGCCCTAATTATGTGCCATGGCGATGATGATGGCCTACGATTGCCTCCACGCATTGCTCCAAAGCAAATTGTCTTGATCCCTGTCATCCCTAAACCAGAAATGGAAGAGCGCGTTCTCGCCTACACCGAACAAGTTGCTTCACAACTGCGCGCAATCTCGTTCCACGGTCGCCCCCTATCCGTGACTGTCGACAAACGCGACAAACGCGGTGGCGAAAAAAATTGGGAATGGATCAAAAAAGGTGTGCCCGTACGCATCGAAATCGGCCCCCGCGATGTCGACGCCCAAGCTGTCACACTAACCCGTCGCGACCGCCCACACAAAGAGAAAGAAACCCTCCCCATCACCCAACTCCTCACTCAAATTTCCCCCATCCTCGACGATATCCAAAACAATTACTACCAACAGGCTCTCACAATACGCTCCAACAACATTCGCTCAGACATCTCCACACTAGATGAATTCAAACGCTTCTTCACTCCAAAAAATTCCGATAAACCAGAAATCCATGGCGGATTCGTCCTCGCCAAATGGTGCGGCGACGCAGAAACAGAAAAACTCCTCGACGAACTCAAAGTCACCATCCGCTGCATCCCCCTCAACCAATCCAATACCACCGGCAAATGCATCCTCACAGGTCGCTCCGCCACCATCGACGCTATCTTCGCCAAATCTTATTAAAGTAAGGGGGCTTTGCCCCCTTAACCCCCACAAAAGGGCCGTGGGCCCTCTTGACACCCTTTGTAGTGAGTTTAAACAGCTTGAACGTATTTGCAGATAACGGTTTGTTTTTTTTGTTGGTTTATGCAGAAAACTGCGTTTTCTGCATAAACCAAAACCATATCTAAAAATCGTTCCATCTCTTAAAAATCACTGAAGAGAGTTAAGAAGGCACTTATCCCTTTGAGGAGATTCAGGAGACAAAGTTCTAAAAAGAATTGAAAAAGGAAAGGGAACAAAAATGTCGATGTTGCCAAGGGAGTACTATCTTAATCCAGATGTTTTGTTTCTTAGCCGAGATCTTATTGGAAAGTACCTAATGACAAAAATAGGGCCCACAGTTACCGGTGGGATGATCACTGAAACAGAAGCTTATCGCGCACCAAATGATCGCGCCTCTCACGCTTACAATAATCGACGCACCAAACGCACCGAAACAATGTTTCAAGAAGGTGGCATCTGCTACGTGTACAAATGTTACGGTATCCACTCGCTTTTCAATATTGTCACTAATGGGGAAGATTTCCCACACGCTATTCTCATTCGTGCGATCCAGCCCAAAATCGGAATTGAGGAAATGCTCAAAAGACGACATAAGACGGAAGTGTCCTCTGGGCTGGCTTCTGGTCCAGGTACTTTGACGCAAGCATTAGGGATTACAACGGCTCACAATGAATTACCGTTAACAGGTCCCACAATATGGCTAGAGGATCGAAATGTGAAGATAGAAAATATTAAAACGGGTCCACGTATTGGCGTCGAATACGCTCAAGAGGATGCCCTTCTCCCTTGGCGCTTTTTCCTTTAGAAAAATGAGGCGATTGCATAAGGGCTAAATAGGCTTTTCACTACAGTAAAAGGTAAGACGAATTCCTAATTTGGAGTGCGGTGGCTTGCCACCGCTTTCATAAACATCGGCTTGCCGATGTCACAACGAACTGTGAATGGGGTCGGCAAGCCAACCCCTATGA
>JACDHD010000011.1 GCA_013821265.1 Parachlamydiaceae bacterium
TTACATTCAGCCTAGTCTCTGGTGCTGGAAGTGCAAACAATTCTGCCTTCAGTATCGTTGGCAATACACTACAAGCTAATGCTTCCTTCAATTTTGAAGGTCAAAATAGCTACAGCATCCGCGTTCGTGCTACCGATGCAGGCGATTTATCTACTGAACAAATCTTCACCATCACTGTAACTAACGTTAACGAAGCTCCTACCAATCTATTGCTTAGCAACGACATCATCGCTGAAAATGCTGGGGCTAATGCTGTCGTCGGCAACCTCTCCGCTGTTGATGTAGATGCTAGTGACACATTAACCTATACTTTGGTATCTGGTGCTGGAAGTGCAAACAATTCTGCCTTCAGTATCGTTGGCAACACACTACAAGCTAACGCTTCCTTCAATTTCGAAGGTCAAAGCAGCTACAGCGTACGCGTTCGTGCTACTGATGCAGGCAATTTATCTACTGAACAAATGTTCACCATTCACGTCACTAACGTCAACGACGCACCAACAGCAAATGCTGACAGCTACAGTATCAATGAAGACACTCTATTAACCGTAGCTGCTCCAGGCGTCCTAAGCAATGACAGCGATGTTGAAGGAGATAGTTTAACTGCATCATTAGTCTCAGGAACAGCTAATGGTTCACTGCTCCTTAACGCTAATGGCAGCTTCACATACCTTCCACACATTAACTTCAAGGGTACTGACAGCTTTACATATCGTGCAAATGATAGCCTTGCTGGCAGCGATGTTACCACTGTAACTATTACAGTCAATCCAGTTAACGATGCTCCTACAGCAAATAATGATTCCGCTGCTGGCGGTGAAGACTCTCTTGATCCTATCACCGGCAATTTATTGACCAATGATTCTGATATAGACCTGGATAGCTTAACCGCTGTTATCAACACTGGCCCCGCAAATGGTACTTTAGTTCTTAATCTTGATGGCAGCTTTACTTATACTGCAAATCCTGACTTCAATGGCACCGACAGCTTCTCTTACCACGCCACCGATGGTACTTTGGATAGTAATGTGGCTACCGTAACGATTACCGTTAACGCAGTCAACGATGCTCCAGTCGCAGCAAATGATATAGCTTCTGGTGATGAGGACAGTGTCATATCAGGTAATGTCTTAAACAACGATACAGATATTGATACTGACCATGCTAACCTAACCGCTGTTCTTAACTCCGGTCCAGCAAACGGCACATTAGTCCTTAACCCTAATGGTAGCTTTACTTATACTCCAAGCGCACACTTCAACGGCACTGACACCTTTACTTATCGTGCTACCGATGGTTCCGCTTCCAGCAACATTGCAACAGTAACTATCACAATCGCTCCTGTTAACGATGTTCCAGTCGCAACAAATGACATTGCTGCTGACAACGAAGACACTGTCATCACTGGCAACGTTCTGAATAATGATACAGATGCCGATGGCACTCCATTAACCGCAGTTCTCAATTCTGGTCCTGTAAATGGTACATTAGTTCTTAACCCTGATGGCAGCTTCACTTATACCCCAAATACTAACTACAACGGTTCTGACAGCTTCTCCTATCATGTCAGCGATGGCACTGCCAACAGCAATATCGCTACCGTTAGTATCACACTCTCTGCTGTTAATGATACTCCTGTTGCAGTTGTTGATGCCTTCTCAGGTAACGAAGACTCTATCATTTCAGGCAATGTCTTAACCAACGATAGTGACGTTGAAGGCTCTTCATTGACTGCAATACTCGTTTCTGGTCCTCAACATGGTACATTAACACTTAATGCAAACGGCAGCTTTAGCTATACTCCACATGCTAACTACAATGGATCCGACAACTTCATCTATAAAGTTAGAGATGGTGCTGCAAACAGTGCTGATACAACAGTAACATTGACAATCAATCCAGTAAACGACGCTCCAGTTGCTGTTAACGACAGTGCTTCCAGCAGCCAAAACAACATCATCATCGGAAATGTCATAACTAATGACAGTGATGTCGATAATGATCCGCTGTCTGCAATTCTAGTAAACGGTCCTGCTCATGGTTCCGTCATCCTCAATGCAAATGGTACCTTTAGCTATACTCCGGACACTAATTACATAGGTTCTGATAGCTTTACATACAAAGTCAATGATGGTCTTTTAGACAGTAATATAGCCACAGTTAACCTGTCTGTCACATCTTCAAATACCGCTCCTGTTGTAAACAATGACAACTACCTACTTCCAAAAGAAACCACTCTAACTATTGCTGCACCTGGAGTTCTTGCTAATGATAGCGATCCTGAAGGTTCTACCTTAACTATCATCAGCCACACAAATCCATTACATGGCATACTGGTCCTCAACGCAAATGGATCCTTCAGCTACACACCATTTGATAACTACAAAGGTCCTGACTCATTTATCTACACAGTATCTGACGGCATCCTTTCAAGTACTGCAACCGTCAACTTAACCGTAGTAAACTCCAAACTTCCAAATGCCCGCCATGACAACTATTTCACTGATGAAAGCACTCAGCTTGTACGCGATAGTATCAATGGATTGTTAGAAAATGATGGCAATCCAAACACACTTCCTATCCATGTTTCAAGCTACACACAACCTTCACATGGCACAGTAACAGTAAATGCTGATGGTTCATTTGTCTACACTCCTGGTGGAACTTACTCTGGACTAGACACATTTACCTATACTGTAACTGACGGCTTCTTCTCAGATTCAACCTCTGTAAATATCCATATACACGCTGTTAATGATCTCACATCCGTTCCTGGATCTATTGTTGTCCTCCAAGGTTCTGCAAATAATACAGGAAACCTGGCTCTGCTTGTTCAAGATGCAACACCAAATGATCATGGAGCCAACACATTTACACTTGTGAAACAAGCCTCTCATGGTACTGTTGTTATCCATGCTAACGGCACATATACCTATACTCCTGATGCTGGCTATATAGGAAATGATAGCTTCAAATTTGAAGCAATTGGAGATCCTTCTGACAGATCAGGGAACGAAGTCATTATTACCGTCACACCTCAAATCGTTATTAATTCCTTACCTATAACAGGTTTGGAAGGTGGCAATACAGGACTCATTCCAGTAGCTCAATTTAGTGACTACGATACTAATGCAACAGCAGGCTCCTTCAGCGCTACAATCAAATGGGGGGATGGTTCAACTTCTACTGGAACAATTGTTCAAAGCGGTGACGGCACCTTTAACGTCCTGGGTCAGCACATTTATATGAAAGATAAATCATACACATTCATCGTCTCGCTCCTCAGAAACAATGGATCATCAGCTATTATTAGTGGAACAGCCTTGATTGATGCTGCTGCACCAACTGATATTGTGTTAAGTAATGCACTTGTTGTAGTCGGAGATAAAAATGGCACTCTCGTTGGTTCTCTAGACGCTATTGATAATCCTGGAGACTCTTCAGATTTCATGCTAATGGATAATGCGAATGGAGCCTTTAAATTGAAAGGAGATCAAGTTGTTGTTGCAGATTCAACAAAACTTGTTGGTGGTACAACCAAAACAATCACTGTTAAAGGTACTGATGACGATGGTTTAAGTGTCACTAAAGCGTTTGTCATCTCCATTGCTGACCTTAATCCTCTAGGATTAAATGACACTTACAAAGCTAACCACAACACTAATACAGCCGCAACTATTACTATCAACGCACTGAATGGTGTTCTCAGTAACGATATAAACAGAAGCAATAATGATCTCAGTTTGGCTGCATCTTTAATCAGCGGACCTTCTCATGGACAGTTAATTCTCAACAGCGATGGATCTTTCAGCTACACCGCCAATAATGGATTTAGCGGCATCGATACCTTCTCCTACGCATCAAACGATGGCATTTTAAGCAGCGCTGCAACCACAGTAAGCATTAATGTTAATGCAAACCCAACTTTATCAGAAACCGATGATGCTGGAACTTATGTTGAAAAATCTGCTCCTATCCGAATTCTGCCTCATCTCTTAGCTGCTGATAGCGATAATACAACTTTTGATAAGGGAACATTGACTATCTCATTTGGTGCAAATGCTACCACAAAAGATGCTCTATCAATCATTCAGACTAGTGCGATTAATATCTGCAATAATGACATCTTCTACAATGGCACCAAAGTAGCTAGCTTTACAGGTGGAGCAAACTTGAAATCATTAGTGATCACCTTCAACAGCAATGCTACCGCTGCAATCGTATCTAGCATTGGATCCCAAGTTGGATTCTCAACAGCAATTTCCAATACTTCTGTTGCCAGCCGTACCATTAACTTTGTCATGACCGATGGAGAAGGCGGAACCAGCAATACAGTCTCTCAAACTATCCACGTTAGAGAATATTAATAGCTGTTGTGAGGTAATTTCTCTAGTTTTGCCAAGCCATACGGCCTGTAGTTCTTTTTTACCAGAAACCTTTTTTTTTGCAGGGCTGGACGCCCTGGTTACTTTCAGGCCGTGGACGGCCAGCCTGGATAATGAACGTTAACCCTTTTTCCTCGGCACACCTGACTACCTTAATAGGAATCGAAATGCCAGCCAACCTTCGCTCTCTTTTGTTTCTTGATGAATCCAACCCCAATCTTCAGTCTGTTTCAAATACGCCTCGCATTCCGGTGTTAAAATTCCAGAAGTGATGCATACACATCCCGAAAGGTGATGCAAAGAAGGGAGAGAATTCCACGCCACAACTTGTTCCGATTGAATCATATTCATTAAAATAGTGTGTGGAGCAGGTACTATTGGTCTATAAGTCTGCTTAGATAAGGAAAAGGTCACTTTCTCTTGCATATGATTAAGTATCGCATTCATTTGAGCGTGTTCCATTGCTTCAGGATCAATTTCTAATCCTTCAGCACTAACTGCTCTCATAGCAATTGCACAAAGAGACAATACTCCGCTACCACTACCAATATCGATAATGTTTTTGTCATGCACGTATGAGGGCATCATTTCTAACATCAACCGTGTCGTAGGATGTGATAAATCACCAAATCCAGGACCAGGTTTAAGGCGAATTGTTTGCAATCCTACAGGAATATGAACGTAACCATCACGAAAGTCTAATCCATGAAGAGCCCATTGATTTTCCCAATCAATCTCTGGAAGTGGTGTCACAATGATTTCGTTAACACCTGTGAAATGTTGTAATGAGTGTGGATCGATATGAGAAGGTATGTTCGCATAGATTTCCGGACTACCAATTTCGTCTTCAGAACTATACAGGGGCTGAATTCCAATCTCTTCAAGTTTTGACCACACATCGTCTGTGTTGGTCCCTGATTTTAGTCGAAAGCAAGCACATTTACTCTTTTGCATATTTCCCATATCCGACTTGCTTTCCGTGCCCGTGCCCGATTCCTAAAATATTAGGATGAGGAAATAGTAAATTAAAGAACATCACCTTTTTACTTTGTTCTTTAGCTAGTCGGGCACGGGCACGGGCACGCTCACGGGCACGGAAAGGAAAAATCCGTACGGAAGGTATCTTTAGGACGTTTCCTTCCAAAAGGAAGGCATCATGATTGCTAACACAACCAGATATTCTAATCGTCCTAGAATCATTAGAAAAGAGGAAAGTATCAAACCAGCATTGGAAAGAAAGGCACAGGAATCGACTGGACCTGCCATGCGGAAACCTAATCCAACGTTGTTGACCATACAGCCTACAAGACCTAAGGATGTTTCCATATCTAATCCCTGCACGATGTAGAAAAATGTACCAAGCACAGAGCAACATATCGCAACCCAAAAAAATGTGAGAACAATAAATGAAGTTCCTTCATCAATCTCCTGCCCACCTGCTTTAATTTGACGCACTGTTTCTGATCGAAAAAGCGATTCAATTTTATATTGTGCAATTTTGAATAGAATGTAATGTCTCACAATTTTAAATCCACCTGCAGTCGAACCAGACATACCTCCAACAAACATTGCGATAAGCATGATACACTGCACAACATATGGCCAATGCTCATAATCGGCTGTGACAAATCCAGAAGAGGTTTGTGCAGATACAACTTGAAAAGTTCCATAGCGAATCGCCTCTGATACTGTGTAGGAGGTATGCGTATCACCACTTATAAGAACCTTTTCTGTTCCTACAAGATACCAAGAACCGATGATACACCCTATCAACAGTATTGAGAGGTATATCCAAAGCTCAGGCAGAGAAATTCGATAGAACTGGCCGCGAACAGCGTAGTAATAGATGGTAAAGTTCATACTGCCGATGATCATGAATAAAATGACAATCCAGTCTGTGTTAACATTGTTATAAGAACCAATACTTGCGTTACGAATACTATATCCCCCACCTGAAACTGTAGAAAAGGAAATTGTCACAGCATCTAAAAATTGCATCTGGTCGTTGAATACCATTAGGAGAGTAATTTGGATAATATTCAAACAGACGTAAATCCAAAGCAATTGAATAGCAGCCTGAGTGGCACGAGGAGCTAAAGCATCCTTAATCGGTCCTGTCATCTCAGATCGCACCAAAAGTTTGCTGCTGACTCCACTAACGCCTAACGCAGGCAAGATAGCAACGAATAACACGACAACCCCCAGCCCTCCTAACCATTGTAAAAAACTTCGCCAAAAAAGGAGCGCTTTACTTACAGCTTCAATCCCTTCATAGAGAATCTTGTTAGTTACAGGATCTCGAATCGGTTCAATGGTGCCGTAAAATGTATATGTCGTTTTGACAGCATCTCCGAAGGTTTTTTGAATAGGTATTTCCTGTCCTTGTGCATTGTAGACTTTTGCCTGCATCGTGGTTGCACCCGTGGTGGTGAGACCTGAGACAGCTTCAAAATAGGACTGAAGAGGATTGGATAACGTGTTGCTAAATGTAAATGGAAACGCTGCAAGAGCAGGAGTTAAAAACCAAATAATCACAACAAGAGCAATACTTTCCTTTTTATATAATCTCGCCGAAGTATTGCGTCCAAAAAAATAGAATAGGCTTCCCACACCTGCACAGACGATAACACTTTCAAAAAAGGCAAGTGTACTATGAGGTTGTGGATGCTGTGCAGGATCGACAAAAAATTGATAGTACACTGCAATCAACATAGGAAGAAGCATGAGCCCTGCAAAGGCAAAAAAGTAGACTCCAAGGATTTTAAAGATATCGCGGAAATTCATTAGAAAATTTTTCCAAGTTCATCTACATGTTTAGGGCTACTCACAACGATTACAGTATCGCCAGGAGAGATCACACGATTCCCATTAGCAATCATAATGCGACCCCTATTTTGAATCATAATGATGAGAAGATCTTTAGGAAGATAGGGTCCCAATTCTGCCAGAGGAATTCCAACAATCTTCGAATGCGGAGACACAGTAATTTCCATGACCTCAGCTTGATTTTCATAAAGAGAAATCAACGTCGAAATCTTTCCAGAATATAACTGTGACAGAATATGATTCGTAGCACTGGTCTGTGGAGAAATCGTATGCTGTAATCCCAGTCTCTCTACAATAGGAATGTAGCTGGTGTTATTAAGGACAATGAGCGTGTTATCACACCCAACTTCTTTACCCAAAAGAGCCGCTAAAATATTAATTTCGTCGTTGTTGGTACAGGCAACAAAAACATCCGCCTGTCCTATCTTTTCTGCATGAAAGAAATCGAGATCTGTCGCATCGTGATGCATAATCGTGTAATTTGGCAACTTTTCTGCAAGCAAACGGCATCTTTCATAATCTTTTTCAATCAAGCGCACATCAATATTGCGTTGCGCCAAAAGCTGTGCCAAATGCATCCCCGTTAAAGATCCGCCTGCAATGACCACTGACTGCACCGCTTTTTCGCGAATATCAAATAACTCATGAATCTCCGCTATGACATCGGTGACTCCAATAAAGGTCACTTCATCTCCCGGCTGAATGGAATCATCACCATGTGGGAAAATGATTTTAACTGTGCCACCCTCGCGTCGCTTAATTAAGCTGACGATAACATGCTGAGGCAAACGAAAGCTTCTTAATGGCTCTGCCTGTCCTCTCCATCCCATTGGGATCAACAGAGTCCGCAATTGCAAAGCACCGTGAGCAAAATTTTCTACGTTAAGAGATTCAGGATAAAGAAGCCTCTTAAGCATATCATGAGCAACAAGTAGTTCAGGACCAACAAAGAAATCCACATCAAAAATGCGTCCAAAATCAAGACGCGTCGGGTTAGTATAGCGGCTGTCACGTACTCGAGCAATCGTTCGAGGATAAGATAGTTGCTTTGCAATCGAACAGGATACAAGGTTTGTATCGTCATCACCGGTGAGGGCAATAAGTAAATCAGGAGAAAATTCTAACAAATCATCAAGAAGTTGCCAATCCGTCCCAGATCCGTGCCGTGTGGCAATATCTAAACCTGAAAAGCTTTGAATGACTTGGCTATCACTTTCGATAAGAATAACGCTTTGCTTCTCTTTGGATAAAATTGAAGCCACATGCCTGCCCAGGTCACCCCCTCCTACAATTACAATGTGCATCATAAATTGTTTATCCTTCTTTGTTTTGCTTTTACACCCCTATGCCCATTTTTGCAACGACGGATAAAGTCCCTCCGTACCGATTTTATTGTCCTTTCCGTGCCCGTGCCCGTGAGCGTGCCCGTTGCCCGATTCCTATGCCAGGCCGTCCTCGGCCTGAAAGTAACCAGGGCGTCCCATTTTTTACCAGGCCGGGACTAGGGTGTTGATTAAAGGCAAAATTTGATGTAACTTTGAATTTAAATATTGTCCTAGATGTTACAACCGCGAAGCGGTTAATGAGCCACGCAAGTGGCGAGAGTGATTAGCCGTGGATGACTGAGCGAAGCGAGGGAACCCATGGGAACCTCCCTCTAAAATGGAGCCACAACGTGGCTTATTAACCGCTTCGCGGTTGTGAAAGAAGGACAATTTGTATTCAAGATACGAAGCTGAAATAACCTTTAATCAACATCCTAGGCCGGAACGGCATGGCTACCTTCTTTTTTTTGCAGGGCGGGACGCCCTGGTTACATTGAAGATCACTCGATGCGAGTAGACAACAGAAATATGCATTTTTGAACGTTAATTTTCACAACTCCTGGGAGCTAAAACTCAACCATCGCTGCCGCGATGTAGGACAAAATTTTAACACTTCTTACACATTGTTACCAGTCTCTGTCCTGACCTCGTTGCATTTGCATTGCAAGTACAGAATAAGCAACTGCACCAATAACTGTAATAAGCATTCCCCCAGCTCCAGCAACCGCAAATACTGCGGTTATCACATTCGCCTTATAGGAAAAACCCAAAATTTGTAATCCAATTGCCATAGCTGTCGATGTAACACCTACAACAGCTGCTATGCCTACACCTGGAAGCTGAAGAAATTCACCTCTTAAAAGACCATTAACTGCCCCACACATAACTTCTCCATTTCTTAAGTTATTGAATATAAACATTATACATAATAAACCATAAAGAAGGAAGGACTTTTTTTAAAACAACATATCTTTAATCATACAACAACTAAAATTTAAAATAATTTGCTTTAATTACTTTTTTTTGATATAATTATACATTAACATCATTAAAAAAAACTATGGATATAAAAAAAGCCACAGCACTTTTACTTTCGCTAGAAGCGCGAATAAAGAATGTCGATTGCTTAGGAAAGCAAATGCATCGCCATTTTGTCCCGTCGCTATGGGGAAATAACGCCACTTTATCCACCTCTCTCCATGGCAGACTCTCCATAATTTATAACTCCAACAAATCAAATGCGACTCAGCGTCGACGCATTAACTCTACCTTTTTTGAAGCATCAAAGGCAATTAGCCGAGATGCCAAAACCTCAGCTAAATTCAGCTTGCGATTTCGCAATGCATTAGCACGCTACTTAGAACAAGAAGGGTGCACACATACAGATGGCCCCATCAAGGTAGAAAATCCAACACCTGCAGAATTTAGAAAACTCGAGCTCGTTGTTGATGATGTTGTCAAAGACAGAGCCCGCGAATCTGAACGCAAAGAAAAAGAACATCGCGAAAACTCCTTAATCCATCAAGACAGTTACGTTGTCACTCACAGAGTCCCTGACCTAACGGCATTTAATACCCTATTTCAAGCTGAAAGGGGGACCCCCGAATTTTCCGCTCAATTTGATGCTTATCTTAAAAAACATCCTGAAGCGATGCACAAGTATGCTCAAGACCGCTTAGAATCAGCTGTCGAAGGCCAAAAAGCTGTCTTAGACATCGAAAAGCAATTAAAAACATCGACTCCACTTACTGCAAAAGAGAGAAATAACGTTCTACGAGAATTTGCAGGCTCCATGCAAACAAAACTTGCTGGTCTAAAACCTGGTGAGCGCTGGATGTTGTGCGGAGGATATGGACGCGCCGTTTCAAGCAAAGAATTGCTCACTCTCCTGATGACAAAACTTCCGGATGATGTACTTTCGCAACTACCAACTCCTATTGCAGATGCCTTTAAAAAAGGTGAGATGCCTGATATTGCAGAGGTCGTTTCATCGGCACTCATGACACAAATGAAAGGCATTTCTGTAACAGAAGCCTTAAATACACCCATTCTAAAAGCCTTTTTGCCTGATGCTTCTCGACAAGTGCCAAGCCTAGATAAATTTCCTGCCTTTCTAAAAAAAGGAATTGAAGATTGGTTTCAGCAAGGATTAGCTGGAAATCTGATGGAGATCACTCCTGATGGATCCTTCAGAGAATTCATCTTAGCCATCGTAACAAAAAGCAGTGAGCTGAGCACACAAACGAATGCTCATGATGCGATGATGAAGGAAATGGCGCAATTCCTAACTGGAAAGATGTCAATCCCCACCCTGCAGCAAGGACCAGAAGTTTTAAATTATTTGTATAGTGATTTTCTAAAACATTGCCCCACATTTGGACTACAACTGTTAGGCGCTGACCATTTGACAGATAACGGCTGTTATTGGATAGAATTTGAACGACAAGGAGATGACAACTACACCTTGCACATCTATTCAACAGGTAAAGCGCTGAATCACTACCCCAAAAACCAGCAAGGGGAAATTCAATGGCCTTTGCGCTTTGTGGATATTCCAGCTAGTCGTTTTGAGGGGACTGAAGAGAACGATAAAACAACTACAGATGAACGGCCCGTTGACTTTTTGCATCGCTTGTTAACCCATCGATTTGAACCACAATTCAACCAAGAATTTACATCACGCTCCGATGATCTACAAAGCCTCATCCAAACGTTAAGCGGAGACCGCAGTTCTGTTCCAGGGAATTGGCGCCATATCGATCCTGTTAAGACATCGGAATCATATGTCCTGCAATTGATGAAAACGAACAAGTCTCCAAATCTTATCGCGTTTGAAATGCAGGTAGACTCCACTGTGGCCCTTTGTCGTGAGGAGTTACGTGGACGAAACCTTTCATTGAGAATCGAAGATTCTCAACTTTGCAGCGCCTTAGAAACGGCTGTAAGCCATCTAGAACAAGGTGTAAACGACTTCAGCAAGTCAATAGATCCCACTCGGCTTGCACACATTAAAACAATGAACGAAGAAATTCGTCTAGCAATCAAAGCATTTTACGACTCCAAACAAAGCGTAAGAGTGAAATTGCCCTCTCAGGCAAGTCAATTTCCTCCCATTATTCAAAAAATGCTGCAGAATCAAGAAGCGCTTTCCTGTGTGCTGCAGTATAAAACGACCATCCGATGGGCCTTGGGAGATGAAATGGGCGATTTCATCGACTCTCTCGCTGATATGATGAGCACTCAATTAGAAGATAGACCAGCAGTACAAGCCTCGGTTGCGACTCCCGTCAAGACTCCTCCTGCAAAGAATTCCCCTAGAGGCTATCTAGGCACCATTTTACTTCACACCTATCTACAACTAGCCATTAAAGGTCTACAGATTGCATTACTACTCTCTGAACTGTATTCTGCTGGCTATGGAATCGTCTTCACAGAACCCTTTAAATGGGTACTTGGCAAAGTTCTTCCGACAGTTATACAAGAATGGTATGCCCTCTTCATGGGGGAAGTGCGACGTCGCCTAACTGAATTGATGTTCTCATTTGTGATGCGCCTATTTTATTCGAAAGAGGGTGTGTTGGCTCTGCAAACATCATGGCGCTCACTACAAGCTCAAATTATCTCTCACGCAGCCACCCTTAATGGATCTACTCCACTTAATTTTACTATCACTCCTGTTCAACCCACCCCCCAATTCGAAATGCTCACCATCGAACCTCCAAAGCTTGATCAGGTACAAGAAGTTGTTCCTGAAAAGGCATCAGATCGCACTCTGCATGGAGCTTCTCAATTCATCGAGGAATCGTTTTCTGGTTTTGATGAAGAGATTTCAGGAAAAAATATTACGGAGACACTCGAACATTGGCTTATTACTAGTCAGAAATACTCTACCACTAAATTATGCACCTATAATGAGCCAATAAAACAACCCTCAATTAGCATCAGATACCTGTTAGCACGCATCGAAAAATTGACCATTCCAGAAGTCGGCAAACGCGATTATTGGGACACCGTGGAGAATCCCAACGAGTGCATGGATCTATTAAATACCCTTACGCAGCAACTTGGATCACTAAATTGCAGTCTCCAAGACTCCCCACGCTGTGTCGTTAGCTCATTTGCCATTTTGTGCATCATCGATAAATTAGCGCGCAGGGACCCAGAATTAGGATTAAATAATGAACGCGTCGATGCCTATAATTTCATTGACTGGCTTAATGACAATTCTCATCACATCGACGATCCCGTTGTCTACGAACAGTGCAAAAAAATCGCTGCTTACCTAGCTCCTGAGATCGATTTATCAAATATTGAACATCAAGGCGATTTAGGTAAGCGCAGCCAAAAAGCACTGTTTAATTACAGCTTTTTAGGTGATGCACAGTTACAAAATTTTAAAGATAAAGATGGAAACACAAGACAATCCAAGTCAACAACGTTAATCACAGCCAAAACACAACCAGAATTTAAGTATCTCACGAAATTGCTCAAGCGTCCAGAAGTGCAGAAGAAGCTACTTAAATTAGGAATTGATCCTAAGAAAGCTCCTGAAGCCATTCTTCTACAAGTCTTGTTTGATGAATCGTTTGTCTTTACAAGAGGAGAAGATGCTTTAATCCCAGCTAGCTATCGCCTACTGCGCTTACAAACATTTGCATGCAAGTCGATTCTGAAAGAAATGTGTCGCTTTAAGTGGTGGAATAATAATTACTTGTCTCATGGCTCATCAGAGGGATCTCGTCCCTTATTAGACAATTATTTGAAAAGCGTCAAGCATATCGAACCGCGCAACCATAATCTGAATCATCACGGCTTAAAAAACAGCTCATGGCAACAGACTATGAATATCCTTTACCTAGACGTAGACGATATCAGCATCCTTTCAGAACATAGAGTTGTTCATCATCATGTAGACACTCAGTCTCAAACGATTTCCTTATTTAACAAAAGCCAACGCTTTTTTGATACCGTCAGTAGTTCCATTCCTACAGAACCTTCCGATCAAATCGCGCGCTTTCTTAGCCACTATCAGTCGACGAACAATAACTTCCCTAGACATTTGGGAAATTTCAATTTGAAACAAGCCTTCTTGCGGTTTGGCGTATTGCCTTCTCAACTGAAAAGCTCTCCAGCCTTTGCCGAGTCCATTGGGGAATCTTTAACAAAATGGCTTCAAAGATATTCTGAAGATTCTCCACGTCACGATTTTGCTGATTTTGCTGAAATGATTTCGCTTGGACTAGTCATTAAACGCTACTGCGCACACTATGCTCCCAACCACATTCACACCTTCCCCGATTTCCGTACAGCGATCTTGCAGGAAAGAGAAAGAGCACAAAAATCTGGATATGCCGATTATGACGCGCTGAATGCCCTCACGTACGATCTAGAAGTATCCCAAAAGGAAGAGGATCTTGAAGACGCCGTAGCAAGCATCAGCTTAGCATTCTTTGCATTCAACTATATGGGACTCTCATTCGACAAAACGTATCTTCCGTTGAACTTACACCATAAGTATCTCGATTGTCTTCCCTACCTAAATATCCTGATGAAGCAAGAATCGTTTAGAAATCGCCTACTCAATTCAATTGCAAACCACATTAATCTTAACATCCCCAAAGATGCGACCTGGCAAGAAACAGACTCTCCCATGCGCTATTTTTCTGGCAATCTCTCCGTTGATTTCCTTTCAGGCACATTCTTTCGTAGAGAAGGAAGCGACTCTGTTCTGATTCAGGGAATGCGCAAAAAAGATGACTTTCTATCAAATCAGCTTTGCATCGCTAAATCATGTGTTCCAACTACAATGGTTTTAAATCGGGTTTCAGAGGACTTATATCGCTCAGAAGACGGCACCGTCTATGTCCAATTTAACAAAGGAGATAATACTCCACATGGGATCCGCTTTTTTGATAGCAAAGTATATGAACATCTTCCTTTATCAAGAATCGATCACTCCTGGGCTTTTGGACATTTATTTAAGGGAAACATCAAAGGTCTTACTTTCTGGTTAGAATCAAGCTCAGAAGCAGAAAAAGAATTGCTCTGTTACGACAACGATCAACTTGTGCAGCGTTTACCTGTAAAGGCTAAAGAAGCAGCTGTAGATGCTGAGGGTCGGATTTCTGCAGCAACGGTTCTTGAATACGAATTAAAGAAACCAACACAGATGTTACTTACTCCCGATCGATATAAAGCACAATTAGCTCCCTTAACGCGCTTCTGCACGATCTCACAAATGATTTGCAGTGCTAAACCTGGCGAAACACAAATCTCAGAAATTAACTTAATCTCTTTTGGTTTAGAATTTGATGTCACAACGGTGGAAGGGGAGATAAGAGCCTACAGCCGCCAACACAATGGATATTACATCCGTCCCGTTCAACAGCAGCAGGAACTTTCGAATTTTGCAAATACCTTGGTTTTAACTAATCAAAACGGCGACTTAAAAGTTGTATTACCTAGCCAAAATTGGTCTTCAGATTATGCATGGAAGGCGCTATCTCAGCTGGGCCCATATGTAGGTAGCTTAATTCGCAATCAACTGTCCGGAGTCCTATCAGGATCCAATGCAACAAAAACTCAACAATGTTACATCTATGATCTAGACCAGTCTACAGGCAGATTAACTAGCGAAAATCCAGAGGCGCTTGCTCATCTATTGTCCACCTATGTAATTCAAAACAATATGGAGCTTTCCCTTCAAACTTGTACAAAGCTGGAACATCTATGTAAGCGCACAACGGTTTCCGTTAACATCATCTCTTTGCTATATCCTCTTTTTAATCCAGTAGGAAACGTTGAAATTTCTTGGATGCGCCAACGCCTTTTTGCTGCCTTAGAGGAAAACCGCCTGATTCGTAGTGTTACCAATAAAGCTCAATCAAACACAAACCTTCCAAAACCTGAGAATCCCAATGCAAAAATACACCTTCTTACCATTCCGCTTTTGTTATTAGATTTAGCAAAATTTAACCAAACATCTAATCCAAGATATCATCTTAGCGAATACCAAGAGTGGTTTTTATATAAGCGTTTGCTCTTTTGCCTACAACATAACCTATCACAAGATCTCTGGCATTACATTCAAAAATTTGGTGTGGAACATCTACTCGCTAATGCCCTACTTCCTCCGAAAATACGTCTTCGCTTCGAACGCTTAAAGGAAAAATTCGATCAAAAGCCATCCGTTAAGTTACGTATTGCCGGATTTGCCTCTCGTGTGTGGGCAACGTCTGGAGTCGATACAACTCTACATGTTCCAAAGTCTAATAGTGACACTGGCTTCTTTCAAGAATGCGCTGATGTTGCCTCCAAAACAAAATTATACAAAACAGAATTATTGACTTCTGAACTTGTTCAGGAAATGTCGAACACACCACCTACAGATCATCCACCCTTATCCATGAACAAGGTAAATGCAAGGGAAATAAGAAGACATTTCCTTTCCTACTACATCATCGCACGCGGTCAAGGATTGCCTGATAAGCAACAGAAACTAGCTAGATTACTCCCCTTTATTCAAGGTGGATGGGATCCTCAATCTGCTCTACTTATTCGCTATTTACAAAATGTGATTTCGTTTCCTCAACTCTTTCCCAAGAAAAAAGAGCTCCTTGAAATATGCAAAATGCAAAAAAATAATATTCTACTGAATCCAGATGCGCAGTTGCATGATTTCCTAAAAGCACTCAACTCCAAATGTCGCGCTTACGATATATCCACCGCTGGAGCAGGCGTCTTGATAGAAAATGTCGCAAGCACAGTTCTTTCGACTCAGCTCACAAGCGTACTTTCCCTAAAAACTCTTTCTAATGAACTCGCATCTGCTGTCAAGTGGGGCACTAAAGTTGCCACAACTGTTGCTACAGATAGACGTACACAGCAATTTGAATCTAAAGAAACTGCTAGCAGAACGGTATCGACAAGCTTCGCTGATCTTTCTCATGAAGATAAGCTCGTCGATGACGCATTGAACACTCTCTTTTATCAAACGTTTGAAATGCTCTCTTTTGAAAATCAACAACGACAAATGACAAGCCGCTTTAGCTTAGCGTCCAGCGACCATGTGGAACAAGCTAGCTTAGAACGCTTAGATACTAGCGTAAAAGACTACTACAAGCGCAGTGACCGTACTCCGGCATTCCTACGTCTTCGAAGCCCTGAAGCACTTTGGAGCCTTTCTACAAATCTTCGTACCTGCCGCGATATTTTGAAAAAATCACAAGCAGAAGATTTAGATAAATTATTAAACATGGTCAACACCGCTTGTCCAGGCCGTAATGTAACGATACAAGATCTATATCGCTTTTTCTTAAAAGGAAATGTGGAAGAGTTCTCCGCTCTTTCTCAACTGCCTACATACGCCCTAAAGGAAGTAGATCGCCTTATCGCATTATACATTGCACGTCAAACACGTCTACAGCAAATACAAAGAGCTATCGGTCTATTAGACACCCTCATTAACATCAATCCTCAAGATAAGGATAAATACGAGCAAGTTGCAGAACAACTGGCAGATGAGTTGAGAGCACGTCGTTCCTATGACTTCACCACAACAGCGCCACGAATTTTGCGCCGCTTCATGCTCTTTGAACTGATCACAGACAAAATGTTGTGGCTGAAGCAAAGCTCCTCCTTGATCCAAGCGCTCCGAAGCGAAAATGAACACGTTGTTATTGAACTGTTGATGTCTTTAGGGAAAACCTTTTTCTTTGCTCCTACAAGCGCGTCGTACTTTGCAGATGGAAAAACTGTTGTCTTCAACATCTGGACGACAAATCTATTTGGCACCTGTGTACGTCAGCTCAGCGAACAGAGCACTAACATCTTTGATCAAGTGGTCAACACGCTGCAAATCGATCGCTCCACACCTTTAATGCCTGAGAACTTTTCTGCGATGCTTACAATGGTCAATCGTGCTCGCGAACAGGGCGAATCCATTAGCATGACCAAGGAAAGCTCAATGGCATTGCGTTTATTGTTCTTGGATAATCTTTACACTCTTACAAATGCTCCTAAAAAGCGTAAAGGCCATGAAGGAGAACTCCTTTTACAATTGGCCAGCTTCTTATCTGTCATGCGTTTTGGCGGGGGATTAGCTATTGGAGATGAAGCGCACGAACTTTTCTTTAACAAGCGCAAGCTAGAGTACCCGTTGGGAGCTGCTTCTACAGTCCCACTAAAGCACTACCAAGTCATCGAAATATGCATGCGTGCACTCATGGAATTCCCCAATGTCTTGGAGCTGTTCCGTTCCAACAAGCCTGCCGCAATTGAAAAAATGTATGATGCCGAAATCTTGCCCTACCTAGCCAAAAAAGCAAGTCAGTATTGGAAGTTTGAAATTAAAGATGAAAGGCAAAGAGAAGATTTCATCACATTTGTCTCAGGAAAAGCAACAGCAATTCCAAAATGGATTCAGGAACACAAGCGTTATGGTGAAATTTCCATTGTAAAAGGCATGTTAGCAAATATGCTCAAGACATTTATCCAACGAAAAATGCACGTGGAATTTGGTCCCTCAAAGAATGGTAAAGACGATGTAGTGCGTCCCTACGATGGACATCAAGGGGCTCAGGAAAATTCTACGATTAGCAATTACATCGAAGCCACAATTAAAACAATGCTAACGTTCCTGCATCAGCCTCTCAAAGCTGGACAGATCAATTTCATCATCAAAGAACTAAAAGAAAAGATGCCGAAAGAAATGAATGCGCATTCTAGAACCGCTCTAGAAACCAATGTCCAAAAGCGCTTCGACAAAATGACCGGAGCTAAAAAATTTGATCTCAGCAAGCTCTCAGAGTGCCAAGAGGGCGATGAACTCCATACAGCGATGTGTCATAATCCTGAGGCCGCATTCTTTTACCTACGAAATAAGGTGCGATCACAGATTAGATACTGGAAACGCAGTATCAGCTGCAACGCACATAATTTCGGTTCCCTTTGGGGCAGACAACAACACTATACGGGAACGCCTTACAATGATGGCTCATATCCTGGACACGTTAAGTTGCTATTGGATCCTGGGACTTCTGGTGAGGCGATGCATATCATCAGCCAAAAGTGTCCTAAAAACGGAATCCATATTTACACGAAGAGCGAACCAAGAGAAATTTTACGCGAACAGCTTCATAAGTTCTTCCAACCCGGATCAAATTTTACAGCGTTAATCGATGGCGGCGCCAAACTTCAAGGGATGACAAACGAACAAGTAGCTCACTACATGGTGGCCTTTTGTCGCGAATATCGTCCTGACATTAAAGCGATTGATGTATTCCTACCTGATCCAAAGGAAGGGGGTCGCGAGACCTTGATGACACTACGCTACGATAACAACTCTTATGAAATCATTTCCTACGATTCAAAATTGTCTCTTGACAATCGCTTAGCCTATTTCGACCAGCGTCGCGGATTTGGAGCCAATATTCCTCAAAAAGCTAATGGAAAGGCGTTACTTCTATTTGGAGATGATCAGTTCCTCTACCGCTTGTTACAAGAACTATTCCGCATGCGTGGAATCAAAATCTTTAAACGGATGGTAGAAAAGGCATTGAGTCAGGAAGAATTGGAATTCCTCAACCTCACACAAAGACAAACGATAGAAATCGCGATGTCTCCAGAAGTTGCTGCTAAAGTAGCTCCAGAAGGTGGTAAGCCCACTTTAGAACAGATTTTTATCCATGCCGCAAGAAACGAAGCGCGCCTCGTGTCTAATGACAATTACAATTCATACCGTGAAATGGTTTATGACGTCATTCAGCAAGCCATTTTGGATAAAATTCTGAAGACTGGTAGCGTTAAAAAGATGATGTCCCTGTTTGTTAAAGGGCAAAGCCTACTGATTACTGAACAGGAAGAAGATCCCAGCAAGGTGCATGGCCTAATCGATATCGACATCCCTGTTGAAAACGCGCGCAAAAACATGCGCGAAACTGCAATGAAAAAAGCTTTACAAACCACTATTTTCAGCTCCAAAGAGTTAGCCGATTTAAAAACAAAAATGGATGCCTTAAATGTTCCCGTGATGCCTGAAAAGGTGCAGGTCTCCACAGATGGCAAAAGCATCAAAACAGATAATTTTGCAGATCTTGGCAGAGAGCTAAACCACGAAATGGAAACTGAAGCTGAAAATGAAAAGGAACAAGAGCAGGAAAAAGAAAAAGAAAAAGAAAAGCAGCAGACGGTCTCTGGAACACACTCCATCTCTGAATTAACAGAATGGGGATGGGAAAATCCGATCGATGTCCGATCCCGTCACTGGCTACGCTTTGAAAAACCAAATGCAGTCAGCTCTTCCCTACTTAAAACGTGTATTGATAAAGCTAAACGTCTTGCCGCAAAATTCACCTTCTCAAAATTTACAGGTGAAGCTCCTCCTCTCTTTAGAGTGACCGATTTGCTTGCTGTCTCTTCTGTAGATCTACTTCAAAAAGTTACAAATGCGTTTGATTCTAGAATCTGGGTGACCAATAACGTCGTGCCCACTGTGATCCGCAATGTACTTGAGAACTCCACAGAGATTGGACGTGAAGATCAGCGAGAACTCTACGAAGTACTCGTACATTTAGAAGACAATGGACAGGATTTAAATATTCAGTCAGTGGGATGGCTCTCACAACGTGATGCGGGACAAATTCGCAGACAACTTTCCAGAACGGAAGGCGAAACAAAATCAAAAGAAGCAGACAGTAAATCTTTTAGACAAAAAGTGATTTTATACGATCCAGTATTAGAAAATGTCGTTGCTGGAGATGCTGTCGATAGGAAAAGACTGCGTTCAAATTCGGATTTGGCGCGCTTAATCGCCTCCATGAAGTTTTTAAATGCCGACTTGAAGTATAATCGCTACGAAAAAGGTCTTGAAGAATGGCTACAGAAGGCTGGAGCAGAACGTATGCAGGAAGCTTTCCACCATATTCATGCCTTAAGAGGTTCAGGAACGCTTTCCGGCAGTGAAATTGATGTCCTATTTGATAAAATAAATAACGTTCCCGATAACGAACGAGCTTATTAATTTTTTTCGCTTTTGGAGTGCGGTGGCTTGCCAACGCTTTCATAGGGTTCGGCTTGCCGAACCCATCTAAGAATACTTGTGTGCAACTTGCAACATGTCTTCAGAAAAGACATCGGCAAGCCGATGTTTATGAAAGCGGTGGCAAGCCACCGCACTCCAAAAGCGAAGAGCTTTGAATATAAATTTATTAAACCTATCGCGGTGAAACTTATGCGAATACTCTTAACCATTCTTTTCTTCTCTCTGTTTAGCTTAAAGTCCTACGCTGTAGAGCTACCTACCTCCGTACAACCGATCTATCAAAATGTACATGTGATTCACGGCACGCTCCAGGAGGCAGAAGAAGACTCCGAAGTAATTCCCGAATACTACCAAATGGGAATGAATGAAGTAGCAAAAACATCCATTTTTATCCAAAATACCGAAGATTCCCGCCTAGGAAAAGTAAAATCCTTAAAAACATCACAAGGCAAACTCATTAGTAGCTATATCTATTCAAAAGGATATACAGACACCTTCAATGCCCTAAACTACAAAACGCGCTATGAGTACTCTGAAAACAACATCACAGCTATTCGACAATACGATGTACAGCAACAACTTTACCGTTCGGAACTGCTCTTTTGGAATGAAAAAAATCAACTAACCTCTCAAGCCTTTGCCAATCACACACAAACCCTTTTCACATGCCGCACATTTACCTATGATGACTTCGATAACATTATTGTTGATACCTTACATGGCAATTTATCTGGAGCATGTGCAGCCCCTCTTCTGTTAGATGAAACAGGTCAACCTGTACAAAACGGCATTGAACAGTACTCTAAAACATATAAATACACTTATCGCAAAGATGCAGAACCCCTTTTGAAGATCGCTTCAGAAGACAACGGCCTTGTCATCCACTATGCCTATGATCTTTCCTCTTCAAAAATCACCGCAAAATACATTTCCGATGCAGATTCCATTCGCATTCGTCATTTCTACTTTTATGACAGCAACGGCTTTTTGACAAAAACGGTAATTGACAATGGGAAAAATTGGGATATAAATGACCTGCATGGGGTTTCAGAACAATACACAACCTTATCAAAACTGTCGAAAGGATCCAAAGGACAGCCAGTTGTAGAATCTGTGGAAGAGCTTTTTTATAACTTCTCTTCACTCAAGGAAATTGTTTTAAAACGCACCTTTTTGGTCTATTCATCAAATGATCAATTATTGCAAAAAGAGATCTTTGATGGAGAAGGCAAACGATCCGAAGCGCTCTATTTTGCATACGATTCTAAAGGAAATCTCATAAGTATTATCGACCACCACGGCAACGTCACTAAGTATTCCTACCATTTCGATGGCAAACACGCCTCGTTCCAACCCGCAAAAGAAGAGCATTCCTCTGTCTTTTCCTACCGCTTCGACACGCAAGATCACCTAATCAGCAGTTTAGAAACGGCTACTGATGGCACGACAAAACTGAATTCTTATCTATATGATCAACTGGGGAATCGCACCTCTAGCATAGACTCCCTAGGGAATGAAACTCTTTGTGAATATGATGCGTTCGGACGCCTAGCTACCATTCGTTATCCGCGCCTGTCAGATACCCGCGATGGCCCCAAAAGTCCAGTAGAAGAACGTTCATACGACATCTTAAACCGTATCGTTAAAGTGACAGACACATTGGGAAAAACAACCACAACGCGCTACAACGCACGCGGAAAACAGATAGAAATTTGCCATAGCGACAAAACAAAAGAGCTCTTTCGATATGCTCTGGATGGCACTTTAGCTGAATCAATCGGCCAAAACAAGACACGCACTGTCTACACCACAGACTTTCTAGGTCGCGTGACACGGAAGGAATCGTTTGATTCTTCAGGAAAAGCAAAAACTGTTTCTACAATGAAGTATAAAGGGTTTCACATCGATGCGGAAACACACAGCGAAACCTCTGATGTCGTTGATGCAAACCTGGTAAATACCTTGTATGGACTGTATGGAAAGTTATCTGCCTTTGCTAGCCAACTTTCAAGTATTCTAAAAAGCTATTCCTTTGAGGAATCTATCGCTAACAATCCCGATGAGCTCATGCTTCAGATGTGTGGTAAACCCTATTTGGTCTTAAGCGGCTACTATGTAGACAATATGGATGCTGGAGTCTTTGGAACGGGCGAATTTGGCAACCATGTACGCGTCACCGCAATTAATGGTGTTTTAAATATTCGCAAAGAGTGCATCGAAACGATCGAAACGCTTTCCTCTACACATGGAGGCATCAACATCCACTATGTGTTCTATCCAACGGAAGGATGGGCTATAGATATCTTTAAGGCAGCTATTGCGAAATGGGGCTACGTGTCACCACAGGTAAAACTGTTAGCTCATACGTGGCGTCGTTTGATCCAGGATATGGGTGGCTCGGATGGTGGTGGGACCATTATTCACTACGCACACAGTATTGGAGGAACGAATACGTCACTTGCTTTAGAATTGATGTCTCCAGCAGAGCGCAAAATGATTCACGTTGTGACTGTAGGCACTGCGACGGTTTTGCCTAATCAAGGTTTTGGCAGCGTTGTGAACTACATCAGCAAACGCGACGGTGTGAGTCGCGTTGTGACGTTTGTGAGCAGCGTTTTTAATCCACCTGCTAATGCAGAAACTCCGGTGTATGTGGGATCGCATCTAGATGGCTTGCCTATTATTGACCACTTGATGACTGGGGAGACCTATCGCCGCGTGATGGCAATGCTAGGAGAAAGTTTCCTGCGCTCCTACGGCCCTAATGCCCCTGTGCCATAAGTTGTGGAATAGAAAATTACAAAAAGCGAATTCCTTTTTGGAGTGCGGTGGCTTGCCACCGCTTTCACAAACATCGGCTTGCCGATGTCATTTAGAAATATTGGATTTTAGAATGTAAATACTATCTGTAGATGGGGTCGTCAAGCCGACCCCTATGAAAGCGGTGGCAAGCCACCGCACTCCAAAAAGTAGTGGAGACGTCCCTTTCGTCCCATTGAGATATGCAGAAATCCAGTGACCGATTCTACATTTTCAAAAGCTCAGAATGTGAACCGATGCGCTCAGCTTTCAGAATTTTTTCTTCATCGAAAACCCGATAAATTAAAAGAAAATCGGGCATAATGTGACATTCCCGACAACCTCTCCAGTTGCCCATTAATGGATGATCTAAATAGGAAGGATCCAAAGGTTTTTCGTGCAGCAAAGCTAGCAAAACACTATCCAGCAATTTTAAATGATTTTCCTTGTTCTTAAATCTTTTTAGGTCTTTTTTGAACTGTTTTGTGACTTTCAAAGTTCTCATCATCTATTCCCATTGATTTCCACATCTCTCCCAAGGAATTAAACGTCTCAACTCCTTCACCTCTGTCACTTTCATCCAGAGCCTGCACAGTTATATCATTTGGAATATGCTCTCCCCAACTGATTGGACAATGCTCCATTTTTTCATGAACCAATTCTAAAATAAAGGCCGAAATCGTCATATTGTGTTGCGCAGCCATCATTTTAATGGCTTTTCTGTCTTCTAAAGAACACTCAATGTTAACTCTGGCCTTATGCATATCCATTCGCATAAAATTCTCCTTTAAATATAGTATATCACATTTGTGATTTTGTTCAAAGTCACATAATCGAGCGTTGTTACCACACAATTACATAATCAAATTTTTCGTTAATTAAAACATTTACTCATAAAGCATTTTATGATAAAATATATATCATTTTATTATAACTATTTTATGAAAATATCAGAAGCAAAAGCTCTATTGCAAGCCCTATCCTACCGTCGGGATTCGCATAGCTCTGCCTCTATTCTTTCACAACTCCCAAAACTCTTTGTTCCTAAGCTCATCGGCAGTGGCGTCACAACTCACGACTCTTTACATGGAAGACTCTTGCTCGTCCTTTACCGCCATAAAACGCGCAAAATCCAAGACAACCACGTAAAAAAGGTGTTTGCTCGAGCCGTGCAAGCAATTCAAGGTGACTTAGAGTTTTTCAACAAACACTTCCCTCTGCTAAAAACACGCATGGATCTGATTCGTCTAGCTCAGGAACAGGGTGAACTCTCCACAACGAGCCGCATCGCATATCCTGAAGCACCTGAATTAAATGGACTGCAAGTCGCCTCAATCGATCAAACGCAAAAAGTTAAACCAAGTTTTGTCAGACACGATCTTTCGCTTATCCACTTCGATAATGGTTCTACAGAAGCTCCAGATGCCAGCACGTTAGGAAAACTCTTTGAACAAAGCAAATATCCTGATGAATTCACCAAAGCCTTAGAGACGTTCTTAAAAACACATCAGGAATACCGCGATAAGTACATGGATGAACGCTTATACCTGTTACAACAGGGAAAAGCGCGCAATGCTCAGATCATGCGAGACATCTTTCCTGAGAATGCTCCACAACTATCTGAAGAACACGTACAAGCTCTCAAGAAAACAACCGAACGCCTCTCTCTTGAAATGGAACTACTCGATTCCGGTGAAAGTTGGATGTATAGCAGCCATTATGGAAAACAGGCCTCTGCTTTAGAAACAATGGCCTCCATTTTTTCTAAGCTTCCTCCACAGTTAACAGAGGGGCTCCCCGCTCCCATTTTGAGCGCATTGCAGAACGGACAACTTCCAGATGCTCTACCTGTCATCCTAAATGCCGTTCAAGCAGCATTAAAATCATCGTGTGAACATCTTCCAGATGTTGCTGCACTGCTCAATAATCCCTTAGTAAGTGCTCTGCTTCCAAATGAATCACGCGCCTTAACTGGAAGCATGAGTAAGCTTCTACCACCAAGCGTTCGAGAAGGCATTGAAAGCTGGATGCAGCAAGGTTTAGCTGGCAATTGGATGGAATTTGAATCCAACGAAGAAACTAGAAACATGGTCTTAACTGCTGCCAAAGCAGGTTCTCAAATTCGCACCGAAGGCAATCTCCAAACAGTTTTGGAAAATGCCAGCAAAGATGTTTTAAATGAATACGTTCAAAAACCGTTAGATCAAGTTGGAAAGTCGGGCAATGACCTTCTCTTTCCCTTCATCGACAAACTGGGACAAATGATTCCTGCTCCCATATTGGAACTGACAGGAATTAAAACAGGCGTCTCCTTTGGACTATTCTCTTTAGAGGTTGTGGGTCAATCTGATGGAAAATTTTCCCTCTATGTGTATAGCACAGGACAGGCGTTGCAGTACCATCCTCAAGATAGCAAAGGTAATGTTCAGTGGCCAATGGTATTGACCAACATTTCAAAAAAATCTCTCAATCCCGATTTCTTTTATCGCCTTCTCACTCTCCACACAGAGGGCAGGCGCAGCGAAACATTTTCATCCAGGCCACAAGACATTTTCGGTCCCACAGGTTTGCTAAGTTTGCTTGGTGGTAGTCAGGAGAGACATGGATCATTTGTTCGCGCCGATAGCGGAATTACTTCTGAATCGTACATGCAGCAACTCACCATGTTGCGTCCCGATACATTTGAAAGTGCAATTTTTGAAATGCAGCTACAGCATACCGTCTCTTATTGTCGACAGTACTTAAAAGAGGGACGCTTAACAATACCTGATCAAGAGGCGTGCACTTCTATAGAAAAAGCCTATGAGCATCTTTCAAAAGCATTTACAAAATCGATTTCCATCTCAAAGCCTAAGCATATGATTAAAGCGACGCTAGATGAGATGCAAGATGCTATTAAATGTTTCCGACAGCAAGAACAAGTGACAGAGAAAACAGACATTTTTTCTGAAGGCGCAAAACTGCCATCTCCTCTTCTAGAAAAAATGGCTCAACTTTTGAGCGCTCAAGGTATATCACAAGACAGCATTGAATCGCACAAAGCCACAATATGCTGGGCCTTGGGTGATGAATTTGAACCTCTAGTAGAAGCCTTGAGTGAAGCGGTTGCAGCTGCTCCACCCTCACCACAACAGCCTACAACAGCTATTTCTACTCTAACCGTTAAGAAGAGTGTGCCTGCGATCCAAAAAGCCCCAAGAGGATGGCTTGGAAGCATTATTGTCAGCACCTATGTGCAAGTTGCTCTTTCTGCTTTCCAATTCGTTCTATTAATGTCAAAAATGGTAAATGCGGGCTTAGGTTTATTGTTAAACTCTACAGTTCGTTGGGCTCTTTGGAAAATCATCCCTTCATCCATACAAAGATGGTATGCAGCTTTTATGGGGGAAGTACAAAGACGCATGATTGACTTAACCCTACACGTTATCTTGCACTTCTTTTTAAATCCTAAGGATGCCAAAAACTTAAAAGACTTAGCGCATTCCTGGCGCTCATCCATTCACACGGTCGCTGGAGCCCTCACAGGGACGCAAGAATTGAATCTGCAGCTCAATGCTCCTCTTCAAAATCCTGTTGCTGTCGTAGGCAATATCCATCCGTTGCTAAATCCAACGCAGGTGTCAACAGTTCAATCTTATCCTAAAGTTGAAGGCGCCTCTTCTTTCGGAGACATCTCCTTTCCTCCTCCCTCCTACGCTTTGACCGCTGATGAACTCTCTACCCTCTTGTACGTATGGAATGGACAGATTAATGAACTAGCCAAAAAGGAAAAGATAGCAAACGCCAAATTAGTAAAAGCTTATCAAACAAGTTCCATCATCCCCCTTCTAATCCAAGAACAGGTTAAGTGTCTATTTTCTCAAGAGGACAAATTCTGGGATCAACTTCCTGATCCAGAAACGTGGCTAAAACGCCTTATGGAGATTAGTTTTCACCTGATTGATCCACAGATATCTGGAGGTAATATTGTTGCCTCTATGACATCTTTCTATAGCCTTTTATACATTACGGATCGTCTAGCGCGACGCGATCCAAATGCACATCTAGATGGATATCGAATTAATATCACCCCTTTGCTTCAGTGGCTTCGAAAAAATGACACACCTATTGGCGATCCTATTGTTGTCGAAAATCTCTGCCGCATCTGTCATTACTTTGCTCCTGAAATTGACCTGAATCACATTCCTGATGATGAGGCTTTAAGAAAATATGCAAGCACTTCGCTATTTGACTACTCATGCTTCAGCTATACGTCTGGAGGCAAACAGGTCTGCTTTACCGACAAACCTCCTCATGAAGCTGCCTACTTAAAGGAACGCCTCAAGGATCCAGAAGTTCTTAAAAAACTGACTGCACTGGGTATTGACATCAAGCAATTACACCCTTATGAACTGCTACAGGTCATGTTTAATGAGAGTTCTTACTTTAATCGTGGTGAAGCATCGCCCATCAATTTTTCCTACGCCATGTTGCGTTATCAGAAAATGATCTGTGCCTCTTTTGCAGAGAGAGCTCTAATACATATACGTTCTTATGGAACGATGAATTCAATGACATTTGCCGGATCAGCGAACTTTGCTACACAATTTCTCGCCAAACCCCCTAAAGACTATAAGGACAGGTTCAAGAAAAAATCTGTTTGGCAAAACTTTATTAGTTTCGAATGGAAGAACATTAGACAAAGAGTGACACGACCTCTAATAATTCCTAAAAAAATGTCTCATTTATTTGCATCCAATTACCATTACTATGATCCCAATGAAAGGAAACCACAGACACAAAGTAACTACATAACCAAATCCCTCTATCATTCTCAATGGCGGGGCAAAACTAAGTCACTGCAAGAACGACAAAAAGATTCTTTTGAATGCGAAGCTTCTCATCGCATTCTCCACGGTTTAACCTTCTTTAAAGAACATTTATCCCGTTATTCACACTATCTTTATGGAGACTTGAAAAGTGCACTATTAAGTCCATTTGCTCTTCCTAAACAGTTAGAAAAATCTCCTCAGCTAGCACGTGCACTTGGAGAATTCCTTACAGATATGCTAGAAGACACAAGCAAGGAATCGATGTTTGGCCAAGCTGTTCTTCTCACTATCGACATTCAACGCTACTTTCGACATTTTTGTCCTCAGCATCTATCTCTGTTACCAGATCTCATATCCTATACGAATAAGAAGTTGCCGCATCACGCTCCTGAATCAGCTGATTATCATCTGTTGCATGCCTTTTCTTTCGATCAGCCTCCAGAACAAAAGGAAGGGCGATTCGAAGCCGCTATGGCTATTTATCAAGCTCTTTTTGTCTGCAACGCTTATCGTCTGTTTGCCTATTCCTCATCGCTCTCGAGTAATGAAGATTTTATCTTTCGTTTACGTATAAAGTTCTATCAATGGATGCCGACGTTACGCAAACTCCTGGAAGAGGGTCAAACTCGAACCCTTCTTATAAACAGCGTTCTCAAATGCTTTGCAGTGAGTTGCCCTGAAAACGCACGTTGGGAAATTGCTACAGCTGATGAAACTCCTGCAGGCTGGAAATTCACATACAATTTTATACAGATCGACTTTTTTCGTGGTCTGTTAACAGTCACACAAAGCTCCTCTCAAACAAAACCTGGAGCGGACTCTCTTCATCAAAAGGTCTCAAGCACAAGAGAGATGCGAAAATTAAAGGAAGACCTGCGCTATGCTCAGTCATTTGCCGCTGAGTCACAAGAATTGCAAGTGGTCAGACCTGGATTTTTTCAAACTGCTGATGAAACGCTTTCTGTTGATACGAGTCAAACTGACTATGTGGTTGCGAGAAAGCGTGTGGATCATAAATTCTACCGTTATATTCCCAATCCTTGGCCTCCAGCAGATTGTCAAAAAGTCTCCAGAGAATTAGCTCTTCTGTCAGCTAAGGAACAAAATGAATCGATCACTTGGGATATCGATACGGTACAATTTTGGCTTGAAGAGTCTTTTGAACCAAACAAAGAACTTCTCTGCTATCACCCCAACAGAAAACTGTTTCATCGCTTGCCGGTGAGGCAGGTTGACAAGACCTTGCTGTTGTCTTGCGATTCTGCCTTTATCCGATTGGAACCAGCAGCTTTAAGGGAGCTCCACTTATCTTTTGGTCGCTTTTGTCCCTCGTCCGAAATCCAATGTTTTGGCAATAAAAATGTTCCTCATCTCACTAAACTGCAGTTCACCTCATTTAATCTTGAGTTCTCTGTTGAGAAGGAAAACGAAACCTTGCGTGCATTTAGCACTACCTTCGCAGGGTACTATATAGCCCCTAAACAGATGCACAAACATCTAGATCGCTTTCCTTCCTATTTGCTACTTTGCAATCGACAAGGGGAACATAAGGTTCTTGTACCGGCAGATGACTATTTCAAAACGGGCGTTTGGCGCCATTTATCGATCCTTGGTCCAATTGGGACGATGATTCATAATGCCATGTCCCACTCAGCACCAACCAGCCAAAAGAAGTATGCTTGCTACGACTTAAATACTGCTGGAGAGCTTTCAAGCGATACTCCCTTAGATTTGGCCTATTTGATTTCTCTTCATCTACTTCAAAACGACAATGAAGCCGCATATAGAGTCTGCACAAAGCTAGAGCTTATTTGTACGCGTACACATGTTCCCCAAAACATCCTTCAACAGCTCTATCCATTATTTTTACCTTCTCTCCCTGCATTTGCCTTTGTTCGAAAGCGCGTTCTTGCAGCGCTTGAACAGAGTCGCTTGCTTCATAATCAACGAGAGGAAGAAGTCAAATCAACGGATGCGAAGGGTAAGAATCAAATTTCCCACAAGATTAAGGAAGCCAGTTTTGAAAGTTTTGAAATACTTTCCCTCATCAACTTAATAGTGGATTTATCCTCTCCTAGTAGTGCTGATTGTGCGATCACAGATTATCAAGAATGGCTACTCCATAGTCGCATTCAATACTGCGCAAGTCGCCTAATTAAAGAACAGGGAGAGGCAATCCCTTCTACTGTCTTGGACCATCTTCTATTCTCCATGGGACCTTTAGCAGCGCGTCATGAACAGCTCAAAAAGAAATATGCAACCTCATCTTTACTTTCAAAAGTTGGAAGATTCTGCGGAGATGTGTTGCAGGCTCCTTCCGTTACGCCACCTGAAATGGTTCTCACCCTTGCGGCACCTCTTTCTGCGCCAATAAGCTTTAATTCCAGCAATGAAATGGTTGCCATAGGAACCATGATTTTTTCTTTCCTTTGGAAAGATGGAAACCTCTTATCGAATAAACAGTTGTTATACAATCCCCTAACAAAGACTCCTCCCTTAGCTGTACACGCTGTTACCAATGAAAACTTTAAAGCACAATTCTTGTCGTATTATCTCATTGCACGCGGTAAAGGAACTCCTGAACAGGCAAAAGAGCTAAAAACCCTTCTAAGTTATATTAGAGGTGGATGGGATGCTGAATCTCGCCTAATGATTCATTTGTTAGAATATGTCTGTGCCTTTCCGCTTTTATACTGGCCACCTGAAAAAATCATCGCTATTCTTCTAAGGCCCACTGATGATCATAACATCGCTTCCTTTAATAATTTTTTGCATCACCTCCGAAAAGTTTCAGCTTCTATTGAAACACTTTCTCGTGGAGGCGAAGTTGTCGGCAAAACGGTATGTAATGGGCTAATTTCTAAAGCGTTAAATGGGTCCAACCCAGTTGCACAGTTTAGCCCTATTCCTCTTGGATTCATATCTCCAGCAATTTTTTGGGCAAGTAAGACATTCAATGCCGTGAAAAGTCGCATGAGCACAACACTGCAGATCCCGAAAGTGCAGCCGCTGCATGCGCTTGCACATCTTGCAGAAGAAGATAGACGTGCAGATACTGTTCTAAGCGAGTTTTTTGATATCGCCTTTGAAGAGGTCTTTCCAGAACAGGAACAGAAACAAGCTTTCGAAGAATTTTCTATTTCCTCAAGTTCTTCAGCGGAAGATGACCGCATGACACGTCTTAATCAAAGTATTCGCGATTACTATGCTAGACCCGATCGCTCACAAGTGTTTTTGCGATTGAAAAGCCAAGAACGTCTAAGCGCTCTATACATCCGCCTCTTAGATTGCTGTACGCAGCTCAGATCTGATTTAGAACAAGAACAACGTCAGATTTTAGAACCGGTCCAAACCGTACTAGCCTCATCATCGCGCCAATTACAGTTTATAGATCTCGTCCACTTTTTCTTAAAAGGCCACTTTAGAGATCGCATTGAGCTAGCAAAACTTCCTGTAAGCATGCTTGAACGATTAAACCGATTGCTACCACTCCATTTAGCGCGCTATACACGTCTGCAACAGCTTGATCGTGCTCTAGAACAGTTAAATGGGTTGACTTCTTGCAAAGATAAAGAGGCTTTTGAGCAACGTGTAGAACAACTCGCAGATGAATTGCAGGCACGTCGTCGCTATAACTTTTCAGAGTTGCCTGCAGCTACTTTACGTCGCTTGATAGTCTTCGAATTTGTAACAAACAAGATGCTTTGGAAGAAACAAATAGCTGCTGTCGCCCAAATGAGCGATGATATGGTGCTAGAACTGTTGATGTCGCTAGGAAAAACGTTCTTCTTCATTCCAACAGCAACATCACTATTAGGTGACAGCGGGAAACGCCTGGTCTTCAATATATGGCCAGATGCGATGTATGGCACAAATGTACGTCTAGGAAGTGCTCAAAGCCATCAAGTCTTTAATCAACACGTATATGCTCTCAATTTTAATCGCGAACGCCGTTCATTTGCACACTATGAAGCAATCATTTCTTTGTTTAGACATGCAGTTGAAGAGGGCCACCCTATTCACATGCGTCGGACAGATGCGATGGCGCTACGCCTGATGTTCATTGATCTATTGTATACAGCCTCCAAAGCGACCTCACATCAAGAATTAAATGCCCTTAAAGAGATTATTGCAAAGATGGCTCAGATTTTGCATTTCATCCGTTTTGAAGGAGGCACTGCGATTGGCGATGAGGCGCATGAGGTCTTTAGCAATAAGCAGGAATTGTGTTATCCAATCGGATCGGAATCCATTTTACCTGAAAATACCTACAGAGTGATTGAGCAATGCTTAAGAGCTCTCATGTCTCATGAATCCTTGCGCAAAATGATCTATGCTGCTGATTTAGATATCGTAAATTTCTACGAATCAACAGGCATGAGAGACCTTGCAGAAAAAATGTGCGGCTATTGGAAATTTAAAATTTCCGATTCTCAAAAACAAGAATTCATCGACTATGTCACCAAGAAGTCCACACATATTCCTAAATGGATTTCTCAACATGAACGATTCCAAGAAATCGCTGTTGTAAAATCGGTCTTGTCAATTTTTCTACCTCTCGTTTTCAAACGCGTGATCAATGTCGACTTTGGAGCCTCAAAACAAGAGGGTGTCGCCCACGCAAAACCTTATGCGGGTAATGACAAGGTTCGAGAAGAATCTTCATTCAGCGAACCTATCGAAGCGCTTGTTAAGACTGCGATTATGCTTCTTCACAAACCTTTAGAACCTGCGCAGATCGATGGTTTAATCGTTCACTTAGCTGAGCGAGATAGTAAGGACAGGAAAGCTCAAGGAACGAGCCACCACACACAGGTTCAAAAATTTTTTGAACAGATCACAGGCAGCTCGGCTTTACTTGCAAACCATAAAAATTGGTCTTCAGCAGAAAAGCAAAAAGTTTACACTGCGATGGCAAGGCATCCGGAAGCGATGTTCCTCTATTTGCGACACTACAGCTGGCCTAGCATTAAATTTTGGAAGTATAGCATTCGCTGCAACGCCTTAAATTTTGCGTCGATGTTCCAATTTCAACTGCACGACACGGGCACTCCATTTAACGACGGATCCTATCCCGATCACTTAAAAATGTTATGGGATCCAGGAACTACTGGTGAGGCACTTCATATCATCAAGAAGAAATGCCCATCAAATGGAATACACCTTCTCAATCAAACAGATCCTTCGCGCATTTTGGATGAGGTCCTAGAAAGATTTTTTGTGGCCAAGTCACAATTTACAGCTCTTATCGATGGTGGAGCTCAGTTGCGCGGATTAAGCAATCTTGAAGTAGCCAAGCGGATGCTGCAACATGCAAAGCGACACCATCCCGAAATTCAAGCGATCGATTTCTTCATGGAAAATCCAATAGATGCAGCAAAAGAACCTTCACAAGGAAAGGAAAAAGCTCCCGAATTATTGATGACACTAATGATGGTTGGGGACACGGTACAGCTCGTTCCTGCAGATCAATGCAACTTGCCTCTAACAGCACGACTCGCCTATTTCGATCAAGTGCATGGCTTTGCTGCCAACATTCCTCAATCTTATAATGGCAAGGGTTTACTTCTGGTTGGCCCCAACCACACCCTGTACAATTTTCTGCAGCAACTCTTTCGCATGCGCGGAGTTAAAAACTTCAAGCGTTTGTTAGAAGAGCTTTTAAGTCAGGTAGAATTGGATCATTTAAATCAAAATGAACGCCAATCGGTTCATATTGCCATGACGCGCGAAGTGGCAGATCTCATTCGCAAAATGACTCATGCAACCTCTTCGACAGGGATGCCAACGTTAGAGCAACTGATTTCCTTTTTCACAAAAAATGAAGCACAAATGGTTGCTGAAGACAATTACGATTCTTACCGCAAGAAAGTGAATAATGTTGTCCAACAAGCTGTTCTGGACAAGATTTTGAAAACTTCAAATGTCTTCAAAATGATTGAATACTTTAGAAAAGCAATCAATATTCTTATCTTCACCTACGAAGAGGATCCAGCAAAAGCCTTTGGTATGATTGATGTGTCTATTCCTGTTGAACAGGCACTCACAACATGTCGTGAACAAGCAATGGATCAATTGCATAAAACCGGCCTCTTCTCGAAAGCAGAGCTAGAAACATACCAGAAGACTCTTCACGACATCAAAAAACCACCCATGCCTGAAAAGGTCCAAGCATTTTCTGATGGTGAGACTCTTCATACAGACAAGCTAGACCATCTGAATAGAGAAGTGATTCACACACAGTCTCAAGAACAGGAAGCAGAAAAGGCGCGCGAGCAAGATAAAGAAATGCAAAAAGAGATGCAGAAGGAAACACAGAACGATCAGATGCTTCCAAAAACTTCATCTCGATTTACTGAATGGGGTTGGGGTGGTCTTTTTAATATCAGATCGATAAGTTGGCTGCGCTTCACAGACACATCGCCCCTCAACCTCTCTTTTATTTCTCGTCAGCTGGCAAAAATTAGAAGACAGTTTGCAAAACTGCGTGCCATTCTGGACTATGTTCGCCAACAAGAATCTAACGAAGGACCTCCTCCTCTATTCAATACTGGAACCCTTTTAAAAGACTCTGCTGACCCTGCTTTAAATAAGATCGCCTCTCTGGTCGATAGACGCATCTGGTGCACAAACAACTTCGTTCCAAGGATTACACAATACTTCGGCGATTCTACAATTGAAGTGGGATCTTTCTTACAGCGCGATTTAAAGCATGTATTGATTCATTTCGAAGATGATGGAGAAGTTTTCAATATCTTGTCGATGGGATGCCTTTCCATGCATGATGCAGCTGTACTTCAAGAAAAAATCAAGAAGGAGCAGCAGACCAAACGCACAACCGAAACGTTGAAAAAAGTGATGCTCTATAATCCCATTTTGCGCATTCAAATCGCTGGGGATGAGGTCGATGTCAACCGTTTGCGCAATAATCATGATTTACGTCGACTAGAGGCACAGGTTAGATTCTTAAATGGGGATACTCTATATCCTCCAGAACAGTCTCAATCACTATTTGAATGGGTTGCGAAAGCTGGAGCTGAAGATTTAGAAACAGCTTTCCGTGGAATGCATCAAAAACGCGGAAAGCGTCCTTTTGCTGGTTCAGATATCGAAACAGTGTTTAACAAGGCCAAAGGCATTCCCGATGAGGAGTACCTGAGTACGTTGTAGGAACGCTATCCAACTTGCGCCTTTTCCGTGCCCGTGCCCGTGAGCGTGCCCGTGCCCGATTCCTAAATATTAGAATGAGGGATAAGAAAGGTAAGCTTTAAAGAACGACTCGTGTATGCGTTGCTTTTTAGCAAATCGGGCACGGGCACGCTCACGGGCACGGGCACGGAAGGGCAGAGCAAATCGGGCACGTAAAATCACTCTTCTGTTTTGGCAACGGTTTCTGTGTTTGGAGCCACTTCGCTGATCGCAGCCTTCAAGAACTCGATCTTGCTTCCATCCACCATGCGTACAATCACTGTGTGCTCTTGGATTTTATCCACTGTCCCCACAATGCCCATCGCTGTGACTCTATCACCTTTCTTCATGGAACCGCGCTGCTCTTCCATCACTTTGCGACGTTTTTGTTCTGGTCTCCACAAAATCAAATAAAAGAAAACTAAAGCCATCCCAATCATGATCAATGTTTGCATAAACCCTTGATCGCGTGGAGGTGTAGGCACATCGCCCTCTTGCGCAAAAAGATTACTGCTTAAGAAAAAGGCTTGAAAGCTCAGAAAAGAGTAGAAAAATTTTGTCATTGTTAACTCCTGGTTAAAATAGGTTATCTTGCAGATTGCCGAAATGTCTGCATGAAATCAAGATTATTTTTGATCGATCTCTTTATGCAAAAGCACGACATTCTCGACGTGATAGGTTTGAGGAAATTGATCGACTGGTTGTATCGCCATTAATCGATAGCCATGCTTTAATAACTCTTCAACATTGAGTGCTTGAGTCACAGGATTGCAGGAAACGTAGATAATCTTTTGTGGACTTAGCTCAATGAGAAGCTGAATTGCCTCTGCATCTAATCCTGCACGCGGGGGGTCCACCATTACAACATCCGGAGCAGGAATTCCCTTTCCAGGAAACTCCTTAAGCACATCTCGAACCGAACCGGTATAAATTGTGACGTTGTCACAACCATTTAATGTTGCATTGGTACGTGCATCAAGACTCGCCTCTGGTGAGATTTCAATGCCGATTACCTGCTTGACACGTTTTGCTACACAAAGTCCCAAAGCCCCTGTACCGCAGTACAAGTCATAAACAACTGCTCCAGACTCTATTTGAGCAAACTTTAGGGCTACACTATATAACTGCTCCGCCTGCTGTGTATTGGGCTGAAAGAATGCGGATGGACTGACACCAAAATAAACAGGGACTTTTTCGCCTTCCCCAGTATCGATGTGAAGAATTTCGCGAATGTGATCAGGACCATGCAACAGCATCTCATACATCTGTGTGGTCATTCCCTTGCCTGTTTGCTGGATGCGCAAAAAGATGCTCAGTTGACTATCAGGAGCTGTTGGTTCAGCGATATCGCGCACAAACGCCACAAAACTTTCTAGGTGCTGTTTTTTTAAAGCAAAATCGGGATTCCCCGACACCGTTAACATCACTAGGCGATCACCAGTGCGTTGCCCTTCACGCACTGTCAGGGTGCGTAAGGAACCACTATTGTGACGCATGTGGTAGGATTGCAGTCCCGATTCATGCCACCAATGAGAAACAGCTTTAACGACATCGACAAACCAGTGATGTGTCAAAAAGCACTCCTGCAGATTAAACACTTTTCCTCGACTGCTGTCCATAACGAGCCCCAAGTATTTTTTACCAGCCGCATCGCTAGAAAAGGAGTACTCCATTTTGTTGCGGTAGTGCCATGGTGAGGGACTGGGAACGATTTTTTCGAAGCGAACGGAATCGGATAAAATAGCGCTAAAACAGTGGCGGACGAAGTTTTCTTTATTTTGCAGCTGTTCTTCATAGGAGGTGTGCTGAAAGCGACAGCCGCCACAGACTCCAAAATGCACACATTTTGCGGCAATGCGTTGTGGAGAGGGTGTAGTGACTTCTTCTAAGATAGCGCTAAAACATCCAGCACGTTTGCGCAATAGACGCGCCTGCACGACATCGCCAGGACGAGCAAAGGGGACTTCCACTTTTGCCGGAAGGGCGTTAGGGCGTTCTATGATGCCCATTCCGTTGCCTTTGGCGTTTAAAGCTGTGATGTGAAGGTCATGGACCTGAAGCTGTTTATTTTTCATAAGAGCGTCCATTGTGCAAGGGGGTGCAATTAAGGTGAAGGGGAAAGTTTCTAAATCATTTATGTCCTTTCCGTGCCCGTGCCCGTGAGCGTGCCCGTGCCCGACTTGCTATAAACGAAATACTGAGGCATTTTTAAGAATCGGGCACAGGCACGCTCACGGGCACGGGCACGGCAAAGTCAAAAATATTCACTCTATTGAAGCTCAACCACTTACATATAGAAATTTCTTGTAAAAAATCTTGTTTTCTGTTATACTAATCTTTACTCTTAATCTTGGAGGCCTCTATGGAAGATAAAGACCGCAAAACAGAAAGCTTAATTTTACAAAATCAGAATAAAATTAATCAGCTCCAGATTCATTTAGACAACCAAGCACGAGAAGAAGACCAGTTCCTTAAAGACCTCAATATCTCCCTCGAACAGCTATCTACTTTCATTGAAAATAGCAGTAACTTTACTGAAGAAAATTGGCAGCAACTGAATCAGCACAAACAACTTCTCAACGACAAGCTGAAAGCGCGGCTTGAAACAATTCGCAACCCCAAAGACGTTAAGCGCAATTACGCTTCTTTACAAGGGATTGATAGACATTGGATTCACGTTAGGTAGTCCTAAGACAAAAGAGGCGCCGCGCATTCTCTGATGTGGCATGAGCAAGCTCTGCCACCGATATCCCTTTTACAGAAGCCACCACTTCGGCTGTGTTTACAACAAATGCCGGTTCATTCACTTTTCCACGATGACTTTGAGGTGCCAAATAGGGTGCATCCGTTTCAATCAACAAGCGATCTAATGGAACCAGTTTCGCCACTTCTCTTAGTTCTATACTCTTCTTAAACGTCACAATCCCGCTAATCGACACATACCAGTCGCGTTCCAACACCTGTTCCGCTTCTTTTAAGGTACCTGTAAAACAATGAAGAACTCCTGGACCTAGTTTGCCACCTTTTTGATAGTCTGCATCAAGAATGTCAAAAAAATCGGCAAATGCTTCACGGCAATGAATAATCACAGGCAACTGACATTCCAAAGCCAACTTGAAGTGCATTCGCAAGTAATGCTTCTGCTGTTCTGCCGATGAATGGGTGTAGTAGTAATCAAGACCTGTTTCGCCAATGGCAACAAAGCGACCTTGCCGCGCTTGCTCTGCAATAAAAGGAAAGAGCTGTTCTCCCTCTTTTTCTGCATCGTGAGGATGTACTGCAGCAGCGTGATAGACCCATGGATACTTCTGAGAAAGTTTTATGCCTTCATGTACACATGCGGCACCTGTACAAATATTGATGACATTAGTGACGTGAGCTGCTTTAGCACGCGCCAGCACAGCATCCACCTGCTCTAAAAGCGGCGATGCTGTGAGGTGCGCATGGGAATCAAAGAATGAGGTCATTTTTCCAGCGCTGATAGGTGTTGCACAACGATATCTGGAGTTAATACCTGAGGAAGAATCTGAGCAGGTTGAGTAGGATCTTCTCCATATAAGACATAGAGAGGAACTCCACTTCTACCATGCTTTCGCAATTCTTCAGTAATTTTTGGATCATTCTTGGTCCAATCAGCCTTCATGCGAACAACCCCTTTCTCTTCAGCTTTCTGATTGACGCTGTCGCTGTTGAGAACCAGATGGTTCACCTGACAGATCAAACACCATTTAGCTGTAAAATCGATGAGAACTGGAATTCCCTGACTGCGCAGTTCCGCAACGCGCTCTGGAGAAAAATCTTCCCATACCGTTGCTTGCGCTGTATCAGATATCATCGCTGGTGTGCGTTGATCCAATAAAGCCACCCATGGCGCTGTAGAGATAAGCATTGCGTATCCACCAGCCAACACACATAACAAAGCAGCGACTGAACTTATAATGCGACTGCGCTTACCACTAACTGGAGAGGCCCATTTTCCGTAAATCCAGCATCCAATCGAAATAAAGAAAAAGCTGATCAATAGAATAATAACCGCTAACCCACCTGTTTGAGCACTAAATACCCACAGCAGCCATAAAACTGTTGCGATCATGATAAAGCCCATCAGCTCCTTAAACGTATTCATCCAAGGTCCAGGCTTTGGCAAAAAGCGCAAAAGACTAGGACAAGCCGCCAATAAGAGATACGGTAAAGCCATTCCTAATCCAAGGAAAGTAAAGATAAGAAGTGCTTCTGACATCGAAACGGTCAAAGCAAATCCCACGGCAGAACCCAAAAATGGTCCTGTGCATGGAGTTGCTACCGCGGTAGCAAGGACTCCGCTTAAAAAGGAACTTCCCAATCCTTGGTTCTTAGTAGAGACTTTTCCAGCTAAGGAAGTCCCTACAGCGTTCATTTCAAAAAGACCAAAGAGGCTAAGTCCAAACACAAGCAATAACGCGGCTAGACCTGCAACAAACAAAGGTTCTTGTAGCTGGAATCCCCAGCCTACAACATGTCCATAAGCCTTTAACCCTAGCAAGATGCCTGCTAAAACCCAGAATGAGGCCATTACGCCCCAGAAAAAGGCAAATCCATGTTTCAACACTAACGCGCGGCTTTCCCCAGCTAATTTAACGAAGCTAAGAATTTTGAAGGAAATAACCGGTAGCACGCAGGGCATCAGATTTAAAATCATACCGCCTACAAAGGCCAAGAGAAGAGCTAATCCTAGCCCACCATCAAAACCTGAAGAAGCAGCACTATGGATAAATGGAGTAGGGGTTTCTTCTGACATACTAATTAATGAACCGTCGAGAAGCGTGTCGACTTCAATGGCGTGCCATGGAGCATCCGCAGCAGGACTTGTCGATACAACTAAAACGCCTTTAAGGACCGCATCTGTGGCGCGTTGAGCAGAGGATTTTAAAATAACGGAATAGTGGTTCGGAGATTGTCCAGAGGGCTTTAATGTCGCCTCAATCTTGTTATCAATCATCTGTTTATCGTCAGGACAAAAGTAGACGTCGCTCCATGCCCCAACTTGACTCTGAGGAAGCTCCATATGAATTTCAATTTGATCATCTTTGCTATGAGCATGCAGTCCATGCTGCTCCACAGGAAGTTCTGCTCGAGCGCGAGCAAAGTCAGCAACTCTTCTCTCATTAATCTGAGGAGATGTTGCAGAAACGGGTACTGTTGCAGACACTTGTCCGCTGCCAGGAACGCATAGAGAATCGGAACATACTAGCCAGCGAATTTCTGCGTTTAAAGGCACTTCTTTTTGCGTAAGCGTAGCTGTAGGGGTGATTTTTGAGAGTAGAATCACTTCATCGCTGTAACCGTAACCAACGATGCCATCAACGGAAAATTTATCAGGAGTCGGCCACATGACAGGCGAAGCAGTAAATCCTTCTGGCAAATCCCATTCAACTGAGGTAGCCATTCCGACATCGCCTGGATTTTTCCAGTAGGTATGCCAGGTATCAGCCAATTGCATGCGAATCGCAACCCAAAAGGGTTGACCCGGCACAATAGTCTCCTGTTCATGAATTAACTCCACTCGAACCGTATCGGTTTCCTGTGAAATCAATGGGACTGCGGGGCAAACCGCACTTATTATCAGCATCAAAACAAGTAAACATGTCCGCTGCATCAACAACTTCTCCTGATTTTGGCTAACCCCTTAGCGAGGTGTTGGGTTAGTCTCGTTAAGAACAGAGCGTTTAAACTAGAAATTGTCATAAAAATATAACTTTTCCTAGAGAATTTTTTAAACTCTACTTGCGAAATGAACGCAATCCGAGATAAATTCTATTTTAATGCACTGCTCGCTTGACAACATAGCTAATTATCGATTATCTCTTTCCCGAAAGTCAATTGCATTACTTAATATGATACAGGAAATGAATATGAATGTAAAGATAAACTTTATTTTATCAACTAATCCTTTTATTGATGCTTATTTCCAATCTGATCTATTAGGCAAACTAATTTTCATTGGTCTTTTAGCTCTATCTATCTGCAGTTGGATTATTATTTTACATAAGGTTTGGATCACCTACCAGGCAAAGAAATATTCTACCGAATTTTACCAGGCGTTTCAGCAGCAGAGGGCCACTCCTCTCGCAATAGACTGCGAATTACACACCAATAAGCAAAAACCTAACCCTTTTCTCGATTTGTACTCTGTTTTAAAGAAACATACTGTAGATATTTTGAACAAAAATCGACGATTTGGCGCTGTTTCCTCTCCAGAACTAAACACTTCCTCCTATTTATCCCCCTCCGATATCGAATTTGTTGACACACACCTAATGTCCGCGGTAGCCAACCAAATTCAAGATTTGGAAAAGAATTTGTTTATCCTCTCTACAATCGTTAGCCTTGGCCCCTTCCTGGGTTTATTAGGTACTGTTTGGGGGATTCTATCCACTTTCTCCGAAATGCAAGCACAAGCAGGGGGAAGCACGAATCAAATGATCCTAGGGGGACTATCCTTAGCCCTAGCAACGACAGTTTTGGGGCTAATCGATGCCATTCCGGCATTGATCGGCTATAACTACTTAAAGAATACGATCAATTCCTTTCAAACGGACATGGACGGATTCTCCACAGAAATCCTCGCAGCCGTTGAAATGCAATACCGCAAAGTGGATGTTAAGTAATCGCTATGAGTCGCAGCCGCTTTACACAACGACATATCGAAGAGCCTTTGATCAACTTGACGCCATTGATCGACGTTGTCTTTGTAATCTTGATTATGTTCATTGTGGTTGCCCCTATGCTCGAATTGGATCGCATTGAACTGGCAGATGCTGGATCGGACGATATAAAGGAATCGATCGCTGTGCAAGAAGCGAGCACTATCTCCATCCATGTCCACAAAGACAACAGAATTACCTTTAATAACCGTTCCGTAACTGTAGATCAGCTACCAGAACTGCTGCGCCAAGCAAAAAAACAATTTCCCTCCGCACGTCCCCAACTGTTCCACGATAAACACGCACATTTTGGCATTTATCAATCGGTAAAAAATGCAGCAGAATCTGCTGGATTTCAACACATGGATATTGTCCTAAAACCATAAATCCCTGCGCACTCATATGGCAAATGACACTTTGCTGTTCCCTCAGCTGCAAAAACACCCCCACGATCGCGCTTTGAACGCCATCGCGATCACCGTCATCGCCGTCCACCTCACTTTTTTATTAATTGCCCTTTTAGTTCACTCACAACCCGACGTAAAGGTAAAAAAACCAGAACGCTTGATTGTTAAAACGATTGCACTAACACCAACATTACCTCAAAAAATTGACTCAAAAACAACTCAAGAGGCTAAAAAAGCTAATGCACCTGCTCAAGCAGTGTCTGCTGAACCTATATCAGCTCCAGCACCCATGGTAGAGCCAGCACCACCTCAATCCACACCAAAACCTAAATCTGAATCTTTACAGAAAAAAGAAACTCCTAAACCTGCTCCTACCAAAAAAGCCGCTGAAAAAAAGCCCGCTGCAACAAAAAAACCAGAAACAAAACCAAAAGCGACTGCTAAAAAGAAGATAGAGCCCAAAAAAGAGGTTCCAAAAGCTCAACCTAAAAAAGAGAGTAAGCCAAAGCAACCACCAGCTGCAAAACCTAAAGCCGAACCAAAACCAGAAAAACCTAAGGTGGATCCTCAAGTTGAGGCCGCAAATGCTAAGGCTGCCGCCGAAAACCAAGCCAAACGGCGAGAACTGATCGCAAACGCCCAGAAAAATATTGCGAATATTAAACAAGGTGATACACTGAACTCAAAACAAACCTCAGCTCTCGCTTCAGCTGCAGTTCCGGGAAAAATCAGCGCACTACATATAGAAGGTCTTTCCGATGGAGCCAACGATTCTCTATCGACTCAGGAACGCAGCTACTACGATGAGTTGGCGAGCCGCCTAAAACTCCTACTGCGTTTACCGGAATATGGCGAAGTAAAAATTAAGTTAACTCTTGAGCGTTCAGGTCGATTTGTAAAGGTGAGTGTTGTTTCAGCCAAAAGCAGTGCTAATCGCGCCTACATTGAAAAAACCTTACCTTCGGTCCGCTATCCCGGTTTTGGAAAAAATTTTGAATCTCAAGATCAATATACCTTTGGGATAACCCTTAGCAATGATCTCTAAACTAATTTACCCTTGTAATATTATGAAAACCCTTTTCACCCTTTTTTTTATCGCAGTTACTTTTTCTTGCTTCGCAAAGCCGCAAGAATCCAACGACGAAATCGTCATTCGCTTGGAAACCGAAGTTCAACTGATCGCTCTGAATGTAACTGATTTTGTTAATCAATCTGATTTGCCAAAAACGTACATCCAACAGTTAAATGAAGTTCTCCGATTTGACCTCAACCACAACGGCATGACCTATGTCACCTCTAAACCTGCAGATGCTTTTTATACGATCTCTGTGACACTCACTTCAGGAAATAAACTCTCTGCCACGATGGTGTCAGCAAATAATGGATCCAAAAAAAGCGTCGATGGGCTTGCTTTAACGGGAACTTTGAGCAAGGATCGTCGCCTCATTCATCAACTTGCCGATGCGCTTCATGAAGCTCTATTTGATAAAGAGGGGATCGCCTCTACCCAAATTTTGTATGCGATAAAAAAGCAAACGGGTGAAAAATGGATCTCCGAAATCTGGGAAGCGGACTACGATGGAGAAAATGCGCGCCCTATTATTAAAGATAATAGCTACAGCATTACCCCAATCTACGTTCCAGCCAAACCTGGGCACAAAAGCGGTAGCTTCTTCTACGTGTCATATAAAGCAGCTCAGCCAAAAATTTACATCGCCTCCCTACAAGACGGAATCTCCAAACGCTTTATCGCAATGAGCGGCAATCAGCTGATGCCTGCTATCTCTCAACAGCGCGACAAAGTAGCTTTCATTTGCGACGTTACTAGCAACCCAGATCTGTTCATTCAAGCGTTTAATCCCGAATCTGGTGTCATAGGTAAACCTCAACAGATCTTTACCGCCCAGCACGCATCCCAAGGTTCTCCAACATTTAATCCAGAAGGCACACAAATTGCCTTTGTCTCAAATAAAGATGGCTCCCCACGGATCTATGTGATCGATATTCCATCGCCAGGGACATCTCTAAAGGATGTAAAAGCACGTTTAGTGACTAAACATAGCAAAGAAAGCAGTGCCCCCACATGGTCACCAGATGGCAGTAAACTAGCCTACTGCGCAATGACAGATGGTACACGCCAAATATGGATCTACAATTTTAACACGAAAGAAGAACGACAACTGACCCGCGGACCAGGCAATAAAGAAAACCCCTCATGGGCTCCGAACAGCCTAAGCCTAGTCTACAACTCCAGCGACCCCGGCTCCAGCGACTTATACCTCATCAATCTCAATCAACCAAAAGCCACAAAAATTACGTCCGGCCCCGGCGAGAAGCGCTTTCCCTCATGGCTAGGGGGCTCTGCCCCCTAGACCCCCGCCAAAGGGGCCTGCCCCTCTGGACTCCTTTAGCCTTTTTCCGCACAACAACGTTTTTCTAGTACTTCGAAATAAAAAAAGCAACTCCTTTGAAACCTAGCTAAGGCCCGAAAGGGCCGGGATTTCACAGCGAAATGCCAAGCGAAGCGCAGGCCTTGTAAAGATGAAAAAGTGCTCGGGAGTCCTGCAAGGACGACATATTCATTTTGTTGACATAGAACATTTCGCCCTTACAGGACTCCTACATATGTGTGGACAAATACCAGGCCTGCGCTTCGCTTGGCCTTCGCTATGAAATTTCTGCCCTTCGGGCCATAGCACAGATGCAAAAAAAACTGTTCTTTATGGAAGAAAAATAGATTCAAAAGTCGGTGGTTTGCAACCGCTTTCATAGGGGTCGGCTTATCGACCCCTATCACAGTTCGTTGTGACACATCGTCAAGCCTATGTTTGTGAAAGCGGTGGCAAGGCACCGCACTTTTAATAGCGAATAGGTTAATCGTCTTCGTCAACCATTCCATTTCGTCGCTGAGAAAAACCTGCATAGTACAATTTTGTCGTTTCTGGGTCCATATTTCCTATGTTAGGAAAAATATTATCTGGAAAAAGCTCAAGCACACCAGTACTTGCAGGCGCGGCATTGTGTGTAGCCGCACCATTTGTACTAGTTGCTATGGCTTTTTTGCAGGTGAAGGCCCCCCTGCAGCTGTTGCATAGCTAGCTGAAGCTGCCGCCGTCGCACCTGCACCATTAGATGCGCTGCTTGCCCTAGGGATTGTAAATCTTGCCCTTGCACCACTTACCGCTGAGGCAGCTGGTGCTGCACCTTCCGCTGCAGAACCGCCAGCTGCTGCTAGAGCAGCAGGAGCTACGGTTGCCGCACTGCTATTTCTAGAATGAGCTGTAGATTTTAACGGGTTGCCTCCGAAAACGGAAACCCCTGTACCTGCTGCAGTTTCACCTGCTGCTGGTACAGCTGGCGCTGTTCCGTCAGTTTTAGTAACAACTGGCTTAAGCTTGGGTTTGCCTTGTCCTGCTGGAGCAGCTGCCCCAGAAGTACTTACACCTGCCGGTGTACCGGCTGCTGGTGAAGTCGAAGCCGCGGGAGTCTTTTTTAGACCTGCCCCAAAAACTGTTGCCGCCTGAGGTGCCGCTGCAGCTGACTTTTTCAGTAACGGATCTTCGAATGACCTTGACTTGGCGCGTTGTGCTGCTACTGCAGCAATATCTGCCGCGCTGACTCCACCTCCAGCTGGTTGTTTCGCTGGTGCTTTGGTACCTGCTCCGCCGGCTTTAGGTTCACCAGGTCCAGTGTTGTTATCAGCTGCGCTGGCTTGTGCTTTTTTTAGCTTCTTTGCTTTGAGCGCATCCAAAAAACTAGGTGAACCTGCAGCTGATGGTGGCGGTGCGTCCATCGACGGTGCCATAGGTGGCGCATCCATAGGCGGTGCTATAGGCGCTTCACCTATTCCACCGTTTGTTCCAAAAAACCTTGACTGGAACCTCCAGCACCTGCTTTTTCTGTCGAATCATCATGACCATCATGTTCCGCTACCTCAGGTTCCGCATGATCCTCATGTGTAGCTGGCTCATCCGCTGGCCCTGCTGACTCAGTAGCTACAGCTACGCTTGGTGCTCTACTGTGCACAAATCGTGCTCCAGATCCTGCTGCTGTCGCAGTCTGGGTAGTTCTCACATCTACTACTGCCACTAATGGAACAGAAGTTAAACCCAAACCCATACCTTGATCACGGCCAACTACTGTTCCAGCCACACTTGCCCTTCTACCTTGTTGTCCTGGTGCGGCACCCAAACCTAAACCTGCTGCAGCTGCACTTCCTACTGTTGAAGGAGGAGCTGGTGGCTGAGGACTAGATGACGCCACTAAACCAGGTCTAGGAGCTGATTCTTTTGTTTCAGGCGACTTTGCAGCGGCATTTTTTGCCTCTGTTTCTTTGAATTGTCTGAGCGCCTCTACGCCATCAGGAAAAGCTTTGAAAGCAGAGTTATCGAAAAATATTGTTTCCGCACGCTTTCCTAATGCTTCATCTATCATCGTTACTAGAGTCAGCAAATTGCTCTCTCCACCGAGTTGAGAAAGACGCTTGCATTGACTAATCATATATGTAATCTTATTGAGGATTAGCTTATCTATAGATTGTTGGTGCTCGTCGCGCGTCTGATCCATCGCTTTTTGTTGTCTGACATCATGAGAAATGTGCGCATTCCTATAGAAATCTGAATACCCCCTTCCGTCAACTAAATTAACTAACTCGTCAGCCCATATTCTAATATTTTCTAACACGAAACTACGAATTGGTTCTAATCTAGGATCTGAATCTGGTCCGATTAAAACAGTTGCATAACGTGACACAACCTCAGAAGGAGAGAGTTCTTTGAGAATTCCATTCATTACTTTGTTTCTATTGTAACAAGTGAAAAATTCTCTAACATAAGCAAGCAATCTAAAAAACCAGCATGTCTTTTGAATGGCGGAGTCGCCCATGTTTTCAATAGCCCTTACAATCAGAGTAGCTTTTTCAGCATCTCTTGGATCTACTGAGACAGCGAGAACACGTACGTGTTTTTTGTTGTATAACTCTTGCACTTTTCTTACAATCATCGTTCGGGTTACTTCTCCCGTAGGTATTGTAGCATCTGCCATAGCTAACGGATTAATCGGATAATGAATGTAACACCCACCCAACCATCCCACCTTAGCGCTAACTTTTAGCGTAATGGTTTCTAGTCCCTGCTCATTGTTGCCAATGTTACAAAGTAAGTTTTGTAATTGTTCAAATGTTTCGCACTCATTAATTCGACTTGAAAGTGTTCGACTTGAAAGTGGTGTACTCATTCTAAATCCTTGTTTTATAAAATTTTAAAAATGATATGTTAGTTAACTTGCCATTTGTTATCAAGCTTTATAAATTTAACATTACTTTTCTCTCTTAACAGTAACAGAAAAAAGATGACAGCACTCAAGCAGTTGTGTATGATGGCAATTCCGTTACAAGCCCCATCACATATGTTGGGACTAATTCAGAATCATCTATAATCGAGGTCCTTATGCAATCTTTAAAGCTCCTATTACTTATCCCTTTAGCTCTAACATCACTCTGCCTCACAAGCTGTCGCAGAACTCCTGACACTGTTTGGGAAGATACAAAATCGGCCGGACGCCATGTTAACAGAGGCTTTCGTTCACTAGGCGGAAAACATGGGTCTTCACGCCAAATCAATTCCAGAGGTGAGTTTTTTCCTGGCGAAGATGAGATCATTAGTGTGACACCATGCTCAGAACCAGAATTTACCCCTCTCAGTGATACTCCAAACAATAATTTAAGGATGTCGGATAGTCGCGCTCCACGCGAGTCCCCAGGGGATCCAGGTAGCTCTATACCAGGTATCGAGGCATTTCGCGATCCAAGTACCAACCCAAAATGGGCTGCGACTTTCCGCAACGTCTACTTTCCATACAACAGCAGCCTTGTAAAATCTCCTGAAAACCTAGAAACCATTCGCAATGTTTCCAACTACATGAAACAAAATCCAAACACATATGTCTTTGTAGAAGGTCATTGCGACGAACGCGGTCCGGAAGCGTACAACTTAGCCCTCGGCTCGCATCGCAGCAATGCTGTGCGCAACATGCTGATTGCTCAAGGTGTAAATCCAGACAACATCTTTACGATTTCTTATGGTAAAGAGCGTCCAACTATTGCCGGTAATGATGATGAATCGTGGCAACAAAACCGTCGCGCTGAGTTCAAGGTTTATGAACGCTAATATTTTCTCTAGCACAGGTCTCAAGGCCTGTGCTCTTTTCTTTTTTCTGGTCTGCTCTTCATCGCTGTTTTCCGCACAGCGTCGCTACGACAACAACGAGAGTAGCCCGGCGATTAGCGAACTACGCGATAGCTTAGATACTCTGCGTCATGAGGTAACAAATCATGAAGCGGAACTGCGCATGATGGAGCAGCGCATCGAAAATCAGGAATCAACGATCGCTTCGATGCGTCAGCAAGTTTTAGATGCGAACCAATCTAATAAAGACCTCGTGAAAAGCAATTCCGGCTCTTTAGAGAACAAAATGGGCGCACTTGAGCAGGCAAATCGCTCCCTCGTCACCGACCTTCAACAATTTAAAACCCATGCCAATCAATCTGTGACGGTTATCGCGCAACACAAGCAGGCTATTGAAGAGCTAGAAAAAACGATTGCAAAACAAAATAAACACATTGAAAGTTTGCAATCAGCCCTTAGCTCCTTGGCAGAGGTGCTACAAGTTAAAGAGGGCGGAGCTCCTATCGCTACCTCCTCTTCTAAATCTTACAAAATCCAGTCAGGGGATAGCCTAGAGAAAATTGCACGCGCCAACAACACGACGATTAAAGCGATCAAAGAAATAAATGGTCTGACTTCTGATAAAATCATTGTCGGCAAAACGATCCAACTACCTTAGGTATTTATGCAAGAAAAGCTCCCACATTTACGCTCAATCGGCATTTTCGACTCTGGAGTGGGTGGTCTAACTGTGATGCAACAAATCCTACATGCTCTCCCACAAGAAAACGTTGTGTACTTTGGAGATACCGCTAGAGTGCCCTATGGAGGCAAAAGTCGCGAAACTGTTCTGCGCTACTCCATCGAAAATTCCATTTTCTTAATGGAACAAGATATCAAATTGCTGGTCATCGCATGTAATACGGCTTCAGCCTACGCTGGAGACAAGCTGAAACAGGTTTTTAATATTCCCGTTGTCGACGTGATCGCTCCTGCTATCCAGGAAGTCCTAAAAACCACAAAAAATGGGCGCATCGCAATTTTGGGAACAAGAGGGACCATTCAATCTGGCGTCTACCAGAAGGGGATCCAAGAAGCATTACCACATGCACAAATCACTGGTATCGCTTGTCCTTTACTGGTCAATCTCGTTGAAGAGCATTTAATATCTCATGCTGCAACACGCATGATTGTGCGCGATTATTTGGCCCCCTTACGCAATAAAGGCATCGACACGGTGGTTCTAGGCTGTACACATTATCCTCTGCTGCGTCCAATGATCGAAGAAGAGTTAGGCAATATTTCTATCGTAGATCCAGCCCTCACATGTGCTCAGACTGTTGCCGACCTTCTACACGCATCTAAGCTCAGCCACGCACATGCGATCCCACAACATCGCTACTATGTTTCAGATGATCCTGAAAAATTCCGCATCCTCGGTCGCGATTTCTTAGGAATGCCCCTCAATCATGTAGAGGCTATTGTTAGCTCCGATTTCCGCAAATAGGTAATCCATGTTTCTCATTCTTCTCATCACCCTGCTTTCCATTTCCCCATTAGCACACTCTGTACAAAATCTCGCTTTCCACAGGCTAGAAGGCCTTCCCGATCACCTTTCCAGAGAAGCAGCCACACAACATCTACAACGCGAAATGATCCGTTACCACGACCACGAAATCCAAATTCAAGGCTTTTTATACCAAAATCCACAAGAACAATGGATCCTAGCCTCCGAACCCAACTTAAAAACATGCTGCATCGGAAGCACCTCAAAGATTTCTCAACAACTGTTCATCTCTAACCCTCTACAGAATCCCTCCACAACTAGCACCAACACTGTCCAAGGCCATTTCCTCGTAAGCCCAAAATGGGATTCCAATGGAAATCTCACACAGCTCTACACTATCCAACAAGCTACAATCCTCCCCAAAAGTACTCCTCTCATCCCCATAGCACTCTCAGGCATCTTCCTAGCAGGCTCCCTCTGGATCTTCCTCCTCATGCGCAAACAACCGATCGTCCCTAAATGAACAAACGCCAACGCGCTAGCAAAATTCACAAAATCCTCGAACAGCTCTATCCCTCACCAGCCATCCCACTCCTTCACTCCGACAGCTACACCCTCCTAATCGCTGTCCTACTCTCCGCCCAATGCACCGACGCCCGCGTCAACACAATCACCCCAAAACTCTTCGCTAAAGCCAACACTCCCTCCAAAATGATCCAACTCTCGATCAAAGAAATCGAAGAGATCATCCGCCCCTGCGGCCTAGCTCCAAAAAAAGCTAAAGCCATCTGGGAACTCTCTCACATCATCCTCAACAAACACAACGGCATGGTCCCCAACTCCTTCGAAGACCTCGAAGAACTCCCAGGCGTCGGTCACAAAACAGCCTCAGTAGTAATGTCCCAAGCCTTCAACCAACCTGCCTTCCCCATCGACACCCACATACACCGCTGCGCCAAACGCTGGGGCCTCAGCAACGGCAAAAATGTCACCCAAACCGAACTTGACCTCAAATCCCTCTTCCCCAAAAAGAACTGGAACCTCCTCCACCTCCGCATCATCTACTTCGCCCGCGAACACTGCCCCTCCCGTAACCACCAAGCCTCCGAATGCCCCATCTGTTCTCTTTTTGTTTTTTAAGGGGGACTCTGCCCCCTGGCCCCCTGATTGCGATTTCTAATGGGGCAGATTCGAGTTCTTTTCCTCTAGAAGCTCGCAAAAATAAGGAGGTAATATTGACTAATATTATCTCCTTATTTTCAGAGCGTAGTGCGACCTCCTAGAGAGAAAATAATCTCGAATATGCCCTATTATAAATCGTAATCAGGGGTCACCCCCGAAAAAGGGCCGTGGGCCCTCTTGACACCCTTTTAGTTTAGGGGTCAGGCCTGCAATTC
>JACDHD010000112.1 GCA_013821265.1 Parachlamydiaceae bacterium
AAGTAGAACGAAATGTCTTTTCGTCACTTTCATAGTCACTTAGCAAACAGCGATCATTATATTTAACTTTTTCTGATGAGAAAAAAGGGCTGGAAGCTAAGTACAAGGCCGGCGGATATGCAACACTTCAATTTTCTCATTGCTTTTTTCTCCAAAAAATATTCTGACTTTGAATCCATCGGGAGTTTTATGATCCCAATGCTTTTCCTGATAAGGGTGATCTAAATCTGGACGAAAAACTCGGTTTGGGCTTCTATAGCATGGTTTGATTTCATCAGATTTAATTTTATATTTTTCCGGATTTTCCATTCTGCTATCCAATTTGATGTTTGTTAATCATACTTATTTCTACATTAATCTAATTGTTCTGGTTCTATAAAGACAATATCCTTCGGGACCTCCGTTAATTCAAATCCTGGGTACTCCCATGTTTGACCATGTTTTTCCCAAATAATATAGGATTCTCCGTCATAAGCACCTATGATGATATACTGTGTCGAATCACAGATCAATTTTAGATCCTTTTGACTAAGGGTATCAGGCAATGATTGGCTATCTAACTCTTTTGTTAATACAATTAACGTGTGCCATACTTCCTTAGCACTCCAAAGGGCATCACTTAAAGACGGCAAAGGAGTTAAATAATTTGCTAGATAGTAAATATGATCATTAATTATAACTAGACGAAGCTGATCGATTTCCAGATTAGGATCTTTTGTACGTCCTAAAATATTTTCAAAAACAGCTAAATTTAAGTGGTTTACCTGCAAAAAATCGGTTATAAATTCTTTTAACCGTTTATTTGTACTCGTTACCAGTTGATGAATATATTGATTTCCAAAATCATCTTCTGTTGGGATTTTTGGACATTCTTGAGGAATAATATTGCCAGAATTCATCACATAAAGGCGTTGTAAGTTGGCATTTGTAGGCAAAACTCCATAAAAATTTCCTTGGCTGAAATCAAAATATTTCATCAGTTGATCGGATAATTCATGTCCATGACCAATATGTTCTAATGTATATTGAAGGGTAAATTCATAGTCTAAAAGATATTTATTTAGCATTGTCACTTTTTATCCTTTGGTTCAAAGAAAGACATTAGAAGGCAATTCGGTTAATTCAAATCCAGGATATTGCCATGTTTGACCACGTTTTTCCCAAATAATATAGGATTCTCAGGTCAAAATCGATGTTGTCTATTGCTCATTACCTGATTGAATATGCTCAAAAAAATACTCAAATATATATTCTTGCTTAAGCAGGTATTTTTTTAATTTTTCCACGTCTACTTCAATTCCATAGTTCCATCAGGATAATGTCGGGACTCTTCGTTAGTTTGCTTATTTCTATAATCCCAATGAGGACCGTGATCAGGATGCTTCAAATCAGGATGAAAGCTTTCGCCTGTTTTAGGATTATACCATGCACCATAACCTGTTTCTGCTGATTTGCTTCCTCTCCATTCCAAACCTTCTATAGGAGTACCATCCGCCATTGTTGGAGGATTTTCTGGCTTCTCCTTTACTTTATAGGGTGATATTCCTTTTTGACCTTTCTCTTTTGTCCCTACTGCCCCCTCTTCTACAGCCTCCATGTATATGAGCCCAGAGAGACCTACGGCTTTGGATTTTTTTGACTGCTGCTCTTAGATAAGCAACGAAGTACCTCCTAAGGCAGCATACGTAACTACGGTCGTTAGTGAAGGCAAAGCAAGCGTTAATCCTGCTGGACCAAACGTTCCTGCGAAAAGAGGAATCAAATAGATGGCAAACCGTCCATCGGGATCCATGTTAGCATTTGGATTATTATAGACGTACTGATAAAGATTTACCCCATCCACAAAACCTGCAGGATCTAAATTCAACCATCGTGCAAGCAGCTACATAAGGTTCTTTGGGATTTTCTTGAGGAATAATCCAACCAGCATCCATTAAGTCTAATCTTTCTAGCACAGCATTGTCCGGAAGAATAGTATAGAAGTCCCCTTCTCTAAATTCATTTTGCGCTAACAAGGATGTTGATAAGGCATTTCCACAACACACATGTTGTGCAAAGTAATAAAAAGCTTTATCAAAGTTTAGTTTATATTTTTTCAATTTTCTCATTGCTTTTTTCTCCAAAAAATATTCTGACTTTGAATCCATCGGGAGTTTTATGATCCCAATGTTTTTCCTGATAAGGGTGATCTAAATCTGGACGAAAAACTCGGTTTGGGCTTCTATAGCATGGTTTGATTTCATCAGATTTAATTTTATATTTTTCCGGTTTTTCCATTTTGCTATCCACTTTGTTCTGGCTCAAGAAAGGAGATGTTTGAAGGCAATTCGGTTAATTCAAATCCAGGATATTGCCATGTTTGACCATGTTTTTCCCAAATAATATAGGATTCCCCGTCATAAGCACTTATGATGATATATTGTGTCGAATCACAGATCAATTTTAGATCCTCAACACTAAGAGTATCAGGCAATGATTGGCTGACTAACTCTTTTGTTAATACAATTAACATATGCCATACTTCTTCAGCACTCCACAGAGCATCACGTACAGAAGATAAAGAGGCTAAATAATCTGCTAGATAATAAACATGATCATTGATTGTAACTAGGCGTACTTGATCAATTTCCAAATTCGGATCTTTTAAAGAACTCATTACATCTTCAAATACAGCTAAATGAGAATGATTTATTTTTAAGTAATCCCATATAAATTTGGTAAAATCTTTTTCTGTACTCATTACTTTTTGATGTATGTATTTATTTCCTTCTTCATCCTCCATGGAAATTTTCGGATGCTTTTGAGGAATGATATTTCCTGATGTTAAAACATATAAACGTTCTAGGTTAGCATCTGATGGCAAAACTGTATAAAAGCTCCCTCGGTCAAAATCGATGTTGTTTATTATTTTCTTAGATAGTTCATTACCTGATTGAACATGCTCAAAAAAATACTCAAATATATATTCTTGCTTGAGCAGGTATTTTTTTAGTTTTTCCATGTTTTACTTCCGTTCCATAGTGCCATCAAGATAATGTCTTGATCTTTCCTTAGTTTGCCTATTTCTATAATCCCAATGCGGTTCATGTTGAGAGCTTTTTAAATCCGGATGAAAACTTTCTTTTGTTTTATGATTAAACCATGCTCCCATACCAGTTATAGGTTCATCCGAACCGTTCCATTCTATACCCTCAATGATTTCTCCTTCTCCACCATCCTTCATTCTTGGCTGCGTTCCTGGATTATTTGTAAGTTTAAAAGGCGATTCCTCTCGTTCATCCTCTTTGTCTTTTGTCCCTACGGCTCCCTCTTCTACAGCTTCCATGTACATGAGCCCAGAGAGACCTACGGCTTTGGATTTTTTTGACTGCTGCTCCATCTTATAGATGAGTAACGAAGTACCTCCTAAGGCAGCATACGTAACTACGGTCGTTAGTGAAGGCAAAGCAAGCGTTA
>JACDHD010000113.1 GCA_013821265.1 Parachlamydiaceae bacterium
GGAGGATTGTTTCATTAAACTTAGTAACTTAAACTTTAACCCAAAGTGTTCGCGATGTCCTTGGGTTAAAATGTACGCGATGTCTCTTTTGGACCAGGGGTCGGCTTGACGACCCCATTCACAGTTCGTTGTGACATCGGCAAGCCGATGTTTATGAAAGCGGTGGCAAGCCACCGCACTCCAAAAAGGAAAGTTCAGCTTTTAGAGGAAATAATGACACAATTTATGCAGTATCCAGCAGCGCAACGCCTGAAACAGTTAGCCTCACAACCCTTCGATCTGACCAAATCAAATAACCTCACTCCCGAACGCCTCGCCGATTTTTCCGCTGAAGCGTGCGGCTACAAGCTTCTATATGGTACAGAACGCGTCACCAAAGAAGTCATGCAAACACTCTTCTCCCTAAGTAAAGAAGCTCACGTTTTCCAAAAAATGGAAGCGATGCAATCAGGAGCCACCATCAATGCCATTGAAGGCTTTCCTAGCGAAAATCGCTCTGTATTGCATACGGCGACTCGCGATTTCTTTGACGATCAAAATCAGGCTCCAGCTGCACGTGAAGCCGCAAAGCAATCGTTGCTGCAAGTAGAAAAATTACGCACATTTATGGCTAAAATCGATCGCGAGCAAAAATTTACTGATGTTGTCATGATTGGGATCGGTGGATCTGATTTAGGCCCTAGAGCTCACTATCTTTCCCTACAGCATCTCTTAAAGCCAGGACGCCGAGCTCATTTTATCGCCAACATCGATCCCGACGACTCATCTGCAGTTTTTCGCGATCTAGACCTATCCAAAACCCTTGTGCTAGTCGTCTCTAAGACAGGCACTACTATGGAAACGGCAACTAACGAAGCGTTTATGCGCAAAAAGTTGCTGGAAGCCAAGCTAAAGCCAGAAGAGCATATTGTATCGATCACAATGCCTGGAAGTCCTTTGGATGATCCTAAGAAGTACTTAGCTTGTTTCCATATGTGGGATTGGGTAGGAGGCAGGTACTCCACAACATCGATGGTGGGCGGCGTCTTGCTGGCCTTTGCTTTTGGCGTAGAGGTATTTTGGGAGTTCTTGCGTGGAGCCAGCGCGATGGATAAAATCTCCTTAAAGAACAAACCAGAAACAAATTTACCTCTTTTGGCAGCATTGTTGGGGATATGGAATCGCAATTTCTTAGAACACCCCATGCTAGCAATCATACCCTATTCTCAAGCATTGCTGCGTTATCCAGCGCATATCCAGCAGCTCGATATGGAGTCCGATGGCAAGCGTATCGATAAAAGTGGTCAGGCAGTCGCATTTGAAACAGGACCCATTATCTGGGGAGAGGTGGGTACAAGTTCTCAGCACTCTTTTTTCCAATTATTGCATCAGGGAACCACTGTAGTGCCTTTGGAATTTATCGGATTCAAAGAGTCTCAGTTTGGACAAGATCATCTGATTGACGGCACCACATCACAACAAAAGTTGTTGTCGAATCTCTTTGCTCAGATATTAGCGTTAGCGACAGGACAGCAGTCAGACAATCCAAACAAAATATTTCCAGGAAATCGCCCGAGCCATCTGCTGTTAGGTAAGCAGCTAACTCCATTTGCTTTGGGAGCCCTGTTGGCATTCTATGAACACAAAGTGGCCTTTCAAGGATTTATCTGGAATATCAACTCTTTTGATCAAGAAGGCGTACAACTCGGTAAAGTACTGGCTACAAAAATTATTGGACGCTTTGCGTCACCTAGTTCACCCGCCTATCCGTTAGCGGACGCGCTACTAAAAAAATTGGAGACCTTTAATGAGTAAACCTTTTCAGATCGAAATTCCAAAGCGTGGCAAGAGCTGTGCTGTGGCTGGTGAAGAATTTGTGGCTGGGCACGATTACTATTCCGTGCTGATTGCTGAAGAAGAAGGGTTTCAACGTAAAGACTTTTGCTTAGTGTGCTGGAACAATCTAGAAAAAGAGAAAGTCATTGAAAATGTAGATAGCCATTGGAAGTCGACAGTGTCTGCTCAGAAAGCCAACAATGAGCCTGTGGCGATAAAAAGTCGCGATGAACGCGCATTAGAGTTACTGAAAATAGCATTACAAAATGAGGCTCTTGAGGACCAGGTGGAGGCATTTGTGCTGGCGCTCTATCTTGCGCGTCGCAAGCTTCTTCACTTGCGTCAGGAAATTCAGCGCGATGGGCAGAAAGTAAATCTCTACGAAATTGTGGCGACCGAAGAGATGATCGCAGTTAAGCGTGTTTTGGTTTCTCAACTACAAATCACAGCCGTACAAACGCGCATCGCAGAAAAATTGCGTCACCATGGATAGTACATGTTCACGTGCTCACCAGGCCGTCCTCGGCATGGTAGACAAAAGATCAGACCGTCGGCGGTCTACTCCCCTAATATGGTGAACATGTATTATGAATAACGTTTTAGAACAGTTCTTGATGTACATTGGTTCTGAAAAGGGTCTGGCCTTAAACACAATAGAGGCGTATCAGCGCGATATCAGTTCCTTTATAGACTACTTGCGTGGAAGTGGCGTTGTTGCTTTCTCTGAGTTACAGCAAGATCACATCGTTGGATTCCTATCTAAAAAGAAATTAGAAAATTACGCCAGTGCATCGCTCTGCCGAGCATTGATCGCCATTAAAGTGCTGTGCCGCTTCATGAAACGCGAAGGCATTACACCAACTAATGTCGCTCTTTACTTAGAAACACCTAAATTGTGGCAATTGATTCCTGAGGTGTTAAGCAGCAGTGAGATCGAAATGTTACTGCGTCAACCAGACATCACAACGGCTCTAGGATCGCGCGATAAGGCGATTTTAGAGGTTTTATATGCTAGTGGATTGCGTGTTTCCGAAGTGTGCGGATTGGGAATTTACGATGTGTCAGAAACCACTGTTCGCGTTATGGGCAAAGGCAGCAAAGAGCGCATTGTACCTGTTGGAAAACACGCTTTGACAGCTGTGGATCACTATCTAGCAAACTTTCGCTGCAATTGGGACAGTGAAAAGCAGCAAAAGCTGTTTGTGTCACGTACGGGGAAACCGATTGATCGTGTTTTGGTTTGGAAGATGATCAAGCAGTATGGGAAGGAAGCGGGGATTCAAAAGTCGATCTCTCCGCACACCTTGAGGCATTCGTTTGCAACGCATTTGTTAGATAATGGAGCTGATTTACGTGTGATTCAGGAGATGTTGGGTCATTCGAGCATTAGCAGTACCGATAGGTACACGCATGTGAGTCGTGCCCGTTTGCAGGAGGCTTTTCACTCCTTTCACCTAAGGCCTTAAGAGGTGAGTTGCGAAAGTGTTCGTTTTGTTTTTTACCACAGAGACACAGACCCAAGTTCACCCCTTGTAGTTTTATAAGTGTCTAAAAACCAAAAATATACGCATTTTTCTGTTTTTTTTTCGACACTACATCTTCTGGAATTTATTGAAATTTAGTACAAAGA
>JACDHD010000073.1 GCA_013821265.1 Parachlamydiaceae bacterium
CCGTAATGGGTTCGTCAAGCCGAACCCTATGAAAGCGGTGGCAAGCCACCGCACTCCAAAAGCGAAGAACATTGTCCTCACTTCCGCTTCAGGGCATCGAACTGCTTAACCAACTCCAAAACCTCATCGTCGGAATACTGTCCGCTCTGAATCTTGCGTTTCACCTCTTCGCGCTTCTCCATCCAATTGCGATCCAAGATACGCTGCATTGCCGCCTCAAAATGATCCTGAACTTTATCTTTATTCACCTTTTTATCCAAAATCTCAGAAATCAACACCTGAGCATCCACATCATCAATCGCTATCGACAGCGACAACAAATCGTTCGGCAGCCCCTGGTGAAAGTGATCGATGATCACCTGGTAAATTTTTTGACACACGCCTACATGCAGCGCCTCAACAGGAACAGTAACCTGTGCCACTTCCATCCTCTTAGCTAACCCATCGCCCTGCAGCAATAGGCAACGAAGAAAATCCGACTCCATGATCAGGTCAGGGTCGATCGACTGCATGCCAGCACTTGAAGACTTTTTAATGTAAATGTTCGTAATGTGCTCTTGACCAACCCCTATGGTCTCTTCCGGCACATGGGTCAAATGAGCCAACTTGCGCAAGCTCTCATGCACCATAACTGGCTGCGACCAACTGCGAATTTGTGTTGCGATGATCTGAATGAGCTGACTCTTTCCCGCCGGAGACTCCATACTCAGATGTCTAGCATGATACTTCACCAAAAACGACAAATACTCTTCGCTGGTCTCTAACAATTTAGTAAACTGCTCTGGACCATATTTGCGCAAAAATGCGTCTGGATCGCTCCCTGAGGGCAACGCAACGACTCGAACCTCTACTCCCTCTTTCTGAAATAGATTGCCGATTTTCGCCATGGCATTATGACCCGCTTCATCTCCATCCAAAGCTAAAAAAACCTGCTTCACACCGAGTGTCATCAGCTCTTTAGCGTGACTCTCCCCAAAAGCTGTTCCTTGACCCGCCACAGTGATGCCAAAACCGGAATAGATCAAACGCAAGGCATCAACTTGCCCCTCTACGATAATGGCACGCTGCTCTTTAGCGATATTACGTCTGCAGTAATTCAGTCCAAAAAGCACACGCGACTTCTTAAACAGCGCTGTTTCAGAGGTATTAACATACTTACCGCCAAACGTCTCTTCCTTGTATTTGCGAGCAGAAAAGCCAATGACAGCTCCGGCAGGATCCCTGATAGGAAACGTGATGCGATCCAAAAAGAAGTCGCGCAGCCGTCCACTATCTTCCAAACGCGCCAGCAATCCGGCATCTACCATCACATCGTCTACAACATGTTTTGCATGCAGTGTGCGTCGCAAAACACCTTGTGTTGCGGGAGCCAACCCAATCTGAAAATGCTTGATAAACTCTAAGTCGATTCCTCTCTGATAAAGATAATTCAGAGCTTCATGTCCCTCTGCGGTATGCAGCAGAAAAAAATGGAAAAAGCGACAAGCCTGCTCCAAAGCCTCTTTAAGCACAGCTTTATTGGGTCCTTTAGCTTCGCCTTCCACGTGCTCTAAATGCACTTGAAATCTTTGAGCCAGCGACTCCACGGCATCCAAAAAGTTCATTTTGAGATGCATCATCAAAAACTGAATGGCGTCGCCATGGGCTCCACAACCAAAACAGTGGTAATGCGTATCGCCTTTTTGCACCACAAAGGAGGGACTTTTTTCATCATGGAATGGACACAATGCCTTGAAGGCGGCGCCTGTGCGTTTAAGGTCGATGTGACCGGAGAGAACATCAACTAAATCGATGCGTCTTCGCAATGTTTCTAAACTATCTTTACTAAAAACTGGCATAGGTTCCTATTTTCGCATTGCCGCAGTAGAAAAGTCAACCATGGAGAAGTTTCGAATTAATTTTTACCCTGAGATAGAGAGAGAGTCTGACGAAAACGTTTTCGCTTTGTTTTTTACCACAGAGACACAGAGGCACAGAGAAGCACAGAGAGCGAGGAGTGATTTGCAGCCTTGAGGTGTTCTATGTATTGCTTTTCTATCTTTTTAAAAAGCTGAGGCTTTTTAAAAACCAGCATTCGCATGGGCTTGCGCCCACGCGAAGTATTTTTTTTCATCTTACTCGTTACGTTATAACCCGATTCGAATTGATTCGTTTACTTTCTCACCCTCTTGTCTCTTTGATCACAAAACATCTAAAATTGGAAATTTGAAGTCGGTTTTATACGTAACGCTAATACCTTTGCGAAGCAATGTAAATGCGAAATTGTCGAAGACAATTTCGCATTGGCTGGTTTTTAAAAAGCCTCCGCTTTTTAAAAATAATATCAAAAAGCCTCGCACCATTAGCCTAAAGCCACAAAACCTACTCTCGCTCTCTGTGCTTCTCTGTGCCTCTGTGTCTCTGTGGTAAAAAAACAAAACGAAAACCTCTACGCCAGACTCTCTCTTGGGTAAAAAATAAAATTGTTGGCAAAAGTTTCCTGTTTGCTTAGAGTGCGACGTATGAACGTTTATCAACCCTACCTCCAGTCTATTGAAGCGCAGCAGGACTCCATGGTCCAAATGCTCTCCATCTGGAGCGCCATTAACTCGGGATCCCACAATATTCTCGGCCTGTCCCGAATGGTGGAAACGCTTGCCTCAGCATTTAATGTGCTTGGAGGAAACAGCGAAATCATCCCGTTAAAACCGCGCACGCGCATCGATTCCTTAGGCAACCTCATCGAAGAACCGTGCGGTGCAGCTTTGCGCATTACGAAACGCTTGGATGCTCCCATCACTGTTCTTCTTGGGGGGCATATGGATACCGTGTATCCCACAGATAGCTCCTTCCAGCACACCACTCGCATAAATGACAATACCATGCGCGGACCTGGAGTCACTGACATGAAGGGCGGCCTCATTGTCATGTTAAAAGCGCTTGAAGCATTAGAAGCCTCCCCCTTCGCGAAAAATATTGGATGGGAAGTGCTTATTAATCCTGATGAAGAACTGGGGTCTCCGAGCTCTGAATTCCTTTGGGTTGCCGCCGCTAAGCGCCATACGTGCGGGCTGCTGTTTGAACCTGCCTTTGGCGATGGCTCACTTGTGAACGCACGTAAGGGCTCTGCCAATTTCACTGTGGTCGCTAAAGGGCGCGCCGCCCATGCGGGACGCGACTTCCATCAGGGACGTAATGCAATCGCTGCAATCGCGCATTTTATTGTGGCAGCGGAGCAAATTAGCGATGCCCATACTGGCATTACATTAAACATCGGGCATATCGAAGGTGGAGGCCCCGTTAACATCGTGCCTGATCTGGCAATCTGCCGTTTCAACATTCGCACGATGAATCCCGATGACCTTGAAGAGATCCGCCAAAAGTTACATAACATCATCGAGCAGATTCACACGCAAGAAGGCATTTCCTTAACGTTACATGAACAAACATTTCGTGCACCCAAACTGTTTGATGAAAAGCATCAACAGCTCTTTTCTGCTTTTGAAACATGTGCCTATGCGCTAGGATCCAAATTGCAAAGTAAGCCCAGTGGAGGTGCTTGTGATGGAAACATCTTAGCGGCTGAAGGGTTAACCACGATTGATACGCTAGGGGTTATTGGGGGCAACATTCACACCAGTGAAGAGTACATTCTGCTCAATAGCCTTAGCCAACGCACACAGCTAACCGCTTACTTTTTAATGAAGCTTGCTAATCATGAGATTGAGGTAAATTTCGCATGAAAAAAGATCCCTTTGCTTCTCTAGCCGCTGAAGCCCTTGCAACCGATCCTCGCATTGAACAAGCAAAAAAACTATTGCTGGAGGCTGTTAAAGCACACCAAAAGGGACTTACAGAAGTCAAGCCTGCTAATCCAGCCCTTAAACAGCAGTACGATGAACTTTTGGCTGTTTTTGCAGAATGCCGCGGCAGCAAGCTGTGGTTTCCCTATATCGGTAGTGGGATTGGCCACGGACCTTTCGTTGAATTAATGGATGGCAGCGTCAAATACGACTTTATCAATGGCATTGGACCTCACTATCTTGGCCATAGCCATCCAGCACTCATCTCTGCAAGCATCGACGCGGCGCTGAGCGATACGATAATGCAGGGACAGTTGCAGCAAAATTACGATTCTGTCGAACTGGTTACCTTGCTATGCCAAGCCTCAAAAATGGAACATTGTTTTCTAACTACCTCTGGAGCGATGGCTAATGACAATGCACTCAAAATTGCCTTTCAAAAGCGATACCCAGCCTATCGAGTCCTCGCCTTTGATCACAATTTCTCCGGACGTTCTTTAGCCCTCACCAGTGTCACAGACAAGCCTGCCTACCGCGAAGGGATCCCGCCTTTTGGCTATGTCGACTACGTTCCCTTTTTTGATGCCACTAATCCTGAAGAGAGCACTCAGCGCGCTGTAGAGGTACTACAAAAACATCTCTCCCGTCACCCCAAAGAATATGCTGTGATGTGCTTTGAACTCGTGCAGGGCGAAGGCGGTTTCTATCCCGGGAGTAAAGAATTTTTTACAGCGATTATGCGTATTTTGAAAGAAAATAATGTTTCGATCTTTATTGATGAAATTCAAACCTTCGGACGCACTCCAGCACTCTTTGCGTTCCAGTACTTTGGCCTAGAGGAATTTGCCGATATCGTTTCCATCGGCAAGCTGACGCAGGTGTGCGCCACTCTATTCAACAAGGACCATCGTCCTCGCCCTGGACTCCTTAGCCAAACATTTACTGGCAGCACTTCCGCTATTCGGGCTGCAAAAGTAATTCTACACGAACTGATCCACGGCAACTATTACGGCCCAGAAGGCAAAATTGCCAAACTGCACCTCTACTTTGCTGAAAAGCTTGCAAAACTCTCAAAACGCCATCCAAAGCTAATTCAAGGGCCATTTGGTGTGGGAGCGATGATCGCATTTACTCCTTTTGATGGCAATGCCCAGCGCACAACACAGTTTATTCACGATCTGTTTCAGGCGGGGGTCATGAGCTTCATTGCGGGAAATAACCCTTCCCGCGTGCGTTTTCTGATCCCTGCCGGCATTGTCACAACAAAAGACATTGATGCTGTTGTGGACATCATCGAAACAACGCTCACCAATGAGACGATGCCATGATTGTACGTCCAGTGTCTATTAAAGATCTCGACGCAACTGAACGCTGCGCCAACGCTGCCAGCGCAGGCATCATCAATTTGCCAAAGCAGCGCGACATCCTGGAACAGCACATACGCGATTCTGAAAAGGCATTTGCTAAAACAGTGCATGCACCTGGAGATGAGGATTACCTATTTGTGCTTTCTGCGGGTCCTGAAATCATGGGGACCAGCGGCATCTACGCTAACATTGGCGAAACCCATCCTTTCTTCGTCTATCATGTCGAATCCACTGAATTTGCCTCTTTTCTACCAAATCCCTCCGACCTACGTCTTTTGACTCCGATGCGCTATCCGGCAGATTCTTCTGAATTGTGCGCTCTTTACCTTCTTCCTCAGCTGCGCAGTGGAGGCTATGGCAAATTATTATCTCTCACTCGATTGCTTTTTATGGCTAGCTTTCCCGAACGTTTTGCCGACACCACCATAGCTAATCTTAGGGGCTGGATGGACCAACAGTACTCCCCCTTTTGGGAAGGATTGGGTAAGCGATTGGCGCCTATTGAATTTGATGACATCATGAACCGTCGCGCGGTTAGCGAACAGTTTGTTAGCGACATTCTACCGCGCTATCCTGTTTATGCCGCTCTCCTCCCATCAGATGCGCAGCAAGCGATTGGTCAACCCCATGTCAACGCAAAACCAGCCATGCAGATACTCTTTCAACAGGGTTTCACCGCCACGAAAGATATCGACCCTATCGATGGGGGCCCGATCCTGACTGCCGTTACACAGCAAATTACAACAATTGCTCAAAGCAACACAGCAACGGTTAAAGACATTACCAAGACACTCCTCTCTACCGAACGCTACATTATCAGCAACAGCCGTCTAGACTTTCGCGCACACTATGGATCGCTTCAATTTACTAAGGAAGATGAAGTCACTATCTCCGCTGAAACCGCTACCGCATTAAATGTTACACTGATGGACACAATTCGCTATATAAGAGGTTGATGTGCTAGAAAGCTCACTGAGTTGCCCTAAAAAAACAATGTCAAGGTATTCGTTGTGTTTTTTACCACCGAGACACAGAGACACAGAGAAGCACAGAGAGCAAGCTGTAGATCTCTTCGGATCTAAGAATCGCCCTTTGAAACGTCTGCCATGTCCTTCTGCGTCTCTGTGTCTCGGTGGTAAAAAATAAAACGAAAACGATTACATTCATTTCACATTTGTTACGCAGTAAAAAAATGACTTATAAGTAATAGGATAAATATGCCGAGTCATGCTGAAAATTTTATCAACAACCAATGGGAAGCTAGTAGCTCCGGAGCCCCTTTTAGCTCACGAAATCCCGCAACTGAAGAGCTTGTCTGGCAAGGCCAATCTGCAACTGAAAAAGAGGTCACAGCAGCTGTTACGGCTGCTCATCATGCCCACCCCATTTGGTCTGCCCTTCCAATTGAAGAACGGATCACTTACCTAAAAAAATTCCAAGGGCTCCTAACTGAATGGTCAGATCGTTTATCAGAAATGATTTCCAAAGAAATAGGTAAACCGCGCTGGGAAGCTAAGGGCGAAGTGGCGGCGATGACCAATAAAATCGACATCTCCATCGAAGCCTACGAAGATCGCTGTGCCAAAATAATCAGAGAACATCCATCCGGACTCTCCGTCACGCGCCATAAACCCCACGGTGTGATGGCGGTATTTGGTCCGTTCAATTTTCCAGGACATCTTCCAAATGGCCATATCATTCCCGCCCTTCTCGCTGGCAATACAGTCGTTTTTAAACCCAGCGAGCTGGCTCCCGGAGTAGGCGAACTGACCATGCAGTGCTGGGAAGCTGCTGGACTGCCTCCAGGAACGATCAATATGGTTCAAGGTGGCCGCGAAACGGGTCGTGTTCTTGTGGGACAGCGCCATATCGATGGACTCCTATTCACAGGGAGCTGGGGAACAGGTCTAGTCTTCTCCGAACAGTTTGCAAAGCATCCAGAAAAAATCCTAGCGCTCGAAATGGGAGGAAACAACCCCCTGATCTTTAGTAGTGCCACTGATCTAAAAGCTGCTGCCCTCACCACTATTCAATCTGCCTTCCTCACCTCTGGTCAAAGATGCAGCTGCGCACGGCGCCTCATTGTGATCAAAAGCCCTCAAGGCGAAGCATTTGTTGAAGAACTTAAAACCATGATGGATCACATTAAAGTTGGTCCCTATACCGATTCCCCAGAACCCTTTATGGGTCCAGTGATCAATGAGTCGGCTGTCAGCCATCTCCTTGCGGTGCAAAACACCCTCAAAACTAAAGGTGCAATCCCCCTACGCGAAATGCATCTCCTTAAACTCAACACTTCTCTTATGTCTCCAGGACTAATGGATGTCACACATGTGGCCCTTCATGTCGATGAAGAGGTTTTTGGCCCTTTTCTACAACTCATTTGGGTCCCCAATCTAGAAGCTGCAATTATTGAAGCCAACAATACAGCTTTTGGGCTCACAGCAGGATTGCTGAGCTATAGTCAGGAAGAGTATGATCTGTTCTATCAACGCATTCGCGCGGGCGTCATCAACTGGAACACCCCTCTCACAGGAGCCAGCAGTGCAGCGCCTTTTGGTGGCATTGGTCGCAGCGGAAACTTTCGCCCTAGCGCTTATTATGCAGCTGACTATTGCTCTTATCCTGTGGCTTCTCTTGAAGCACCAGAACCAAAACTTCCATCTAAACTCCCACCAGGCATCACACTGGAATAACTCATGACAGATGCTTATGAAGTCAATTTTGATGGCATTGTGGGTCCCACACATAACTACAGTGGACTCTCTTATGGAAATGTCGCTTCTCTAAAACATCAACATGCCGTTTCCTATCCAAAACAAGCAGCCCTGCAAGGGCTTGCCAAAATGAAATACTTGATGGACCTCGGATTAAAACAGGGTGTGATTCCTCCTCAAGAGCGCCCTCATATTCCAACGCTAAGAGCTCTTGGATTTACTGAAAACGACGCTCAGATTCTCCAAAAGGCATATAAGGAGAATCACGAACTGTTTTATCAATGCTGCTCTGCATCCAGCATGTGGACCGCAAATGCCGCCACTGTCTCTCCTTCAGCAGATTGTTCAGATGGACGCGTGCACTTAACAGCCGCCAATCTTTCAAGCAAGTTGCATCGGGCTATCGAATGCGCGACAACGCAAAAAATTTTGGAGCGCATCTTTGCGAATCCAAAATACTTTGTACACCATGTTCCTGTACTCCCCGGAGCTGTCCTTACCGACGAAGGTGCTGCCAATCACACGCGTTTTTTCTCAGCTTTTACACACAAAGGAATCGAACTATTTGTATTCGGACGCTACGCTTTCAGCAAAAATAACTCCTCGCCTCTTAAATACCCTGCACGGCAAGCGTACGAATCCTCTCAAGTCATAGCAAGAACGCATCTGTTAGATCCAGCATGCGTCGTGTTTGCCCAACAAAGTCCTCAAGCCATTGACGCAGGTGTTTTTCATAACGATGTTATTTCCGTGGGTCATCAAAATCTATTTCTCTATCACGAAGAGGCTTTTGTTAATGGTTCACAATTTATTGAGGAGCTTAAATCTAAATACGCTGCCGCTTGCAAAGACTCACTTATTACCGTTAAAATCCCTTCTGAACAGGTGTCATTGCATGATGCGGTTAATTCTTATCTGTTCAATTCGCAGCTGATCACACTACCCGATTCCTCTATGCATTTAATTGCTCCACAAGAATGCCAGGAGATCCCTTCAGTGCGAAATTGTCTAGATTCATTAGTAAAAGACTCCCACAACCCCATCAAAAGCCTACATTATTTTAACCTACGGGAAAGCATGCGCAATGGTGGGGGCCCTGCTTGTCTTAGATTGCGCGTTGTCCTTACAGGAGAAGAACTGGCTGCAATTCATCCAGGAACCATCTTAACACCAATCCTTTACGATCAGCTTGTCGCTTGGGTGCAGCGCTACTACCGCGATACATTGACTCCAGAAGAGCTAGCGGACCCACAACTTTTGAAAGAGAGTCAAATGGCCTTAAATGCCCTCACAGACATCCTAAAACTTGATTCAATTTATTCATTTCAAATTTGAATATTATAACAATAAATTATTAAAGTACTCTATTATCCTCGTTTATTATTGATGAATATTCACAAATACTTTACTTTACATACTTTTTCAAACATCAACGATAAGCGATAGTTTAAATTTTATGACAACTCCTCCACGCAAACGTGATAATCTCCATTTAGGATCTCCTGATGGTGAACGACCAGCTAAAAACCCGCGTCTACAAGGACCTGATGAAACCTTACAACTGAGGTTGCAAGGGGAAGAGAAAAGTTTTGCAGAAGTTGCAGGACAAGCTTCTCCTCAAGCATTAGCAAGAAATTTCCAACTGTTGTCCCCTCAAAGAAGAGTAACCCTTCTCCCTACGTTATCTAAAGAGCATATTAGGGGAGTTCTTCCACAACTTAATGCTGCTGACGTTCGCACTTTAATACAAACCGTAATCACGACACAATACACAGCTGAAAATACTCCATGGTATGTCATAATCAATTCGTTAGCTCAGAATTTAATTTCAGATGCAATCGCTGCTATACCACCAGATTCTAACTTTCTCAGAGAATTTGTAGTTGGTACGCGCGATGCGCGCTTTGATGCTGTTGCCCAAGCAATGAATAGGGAGCAGTTGAATACAATCGTTCGAACGTTGGATATTAAACAGGCCGAGCTTCTGCTTGCCGCTATTTCTCCAGAAAAGCTGCCATCAGATCCTTATCATATGCTATCCGAAACGCAAAAAGGGATAATCGTATCCTCCCTTCAAAATCCAGCACTTGCAGTCGAAAGTTTATCAACACTGCAAATCTTGGCCATAGCGGCGCAAGCGTTGGCTGGCGAGCACAAAATGACCTTTGAACGCATCATACCCTCTCTCAGTGAACGACAACTACTTGTTGGCATGCACAGCTTGACTTCTCCAGCCATATTTAGGGCATGTTTACCCATTCTCCAACCATCGTCTCTACAACAACCTTCAAGACAGCTATTAGTGCTTGCACCTCATATGAGAAACTGGCAAGCTTCGGTAGCTTTAAGTGATTTAAGCCTTCCTATTATTCAGGGTATTTTTGCAGCGATTCCCTTTTCACCAATGATTTTTGCTATTGATGGATTGAATCCAGATCAAGTGTCTTTCCTGCTGCCTTCGATGAGTATCTCACAATTAACTTCAATTGTGCCAAAATTAAACAAGTCTCAAAAAAAGTATTTTTTGGAACGCTTTTCTGGTGCCGCCATTAGTCCTGAATTACGTCAACAAGCTGCTTTAGCGCAATTGGCCATACAATTCATAGATAAACCGATTAGCAGAGTTTCTCAAGAAAGAAATGTGCAGTATCAACATGATTATATTTTAGAAAGAATTGCAGAGTGGTCTCCAGAACAGCTCCAGTTATTAATTCCTTTGATGCCACCTTCTGAATTGCCTTCAGCCTTCTTACGACTACGCGAAGAACAGCTAAAGTATGCTCATGCTGCAATCACTACAGAACAAAAAAAGTCGCTACATGAAACAATGAGTCACTACATCGAAACTTACTGGCCATCGAAACTAGCCGTCATTCAGACATTGCTGCAAAGCCTTAAAGAATTGAGTGCACAAGAAACCCCCGATCAAGATGCAATTGCAAGAAAGACAGCAGCTATAAAAACTGCCTTAGACAGTTTGGTTGCAATTAAAGAGACACTGCTTGGCTATCGTAAGCTAATTCCTGTTATGGATATCCCTGACGCAGAAGCCAAAATTTCTGCCTTGTTGAAGAACATCTCTCAGTTTTAAACCTAAAAAACCGTCCCACTCTCCTGTTTGGAGTGCGGTGGCTTGCCACCGCTTTCATAAACATCGGCTTGCCGATGTCACAACGAACTGTGAATGGGTTCGGCAAGCCGACCCTGTGAAAGCGATGGCAAGCCACCGCACTCCAAAAGCACATCATATTTTTAAGATTTTCTTAACTTTGGGGCATCTGAAATGCTGTTCTTAGAAACTTCACTATAATGGGAGTCCAGAGGGTTCATACCCTTTGGCAGGGGTTCTAAGG
>JACDHD010000074.1 GCA_013821265.1 Parachlamydiaceae bacterium
GCTTGCCACCGCTTTCATAAACATCGGCTTGCCGATGTCACAACGAACTGTGGATGGGTTCGTCAAGCCGAACCCTATGAAAGCGGTGGCAAGCCACCGCACTCCAAAAAGAACATAAGTATTTAAGTGTATTCTGCTTCAAACTTTCTTAATCCTGAGGAAGGGTGCCGCTGACGGAAAAATCCAACAAATCTTTGTACTCTGGAGCGTGCCCTAACTGCGAAAACTCATCCGAAAACCGTTTTGAGAGCTCATCTTTGTGAGTTTTGCGTTCGCTCTCATCTTTATGATCTTTGCGGAAGCGATTTAGCTCGCGATAGAATGAAAGACGTTTTTCGATGATGCCGTCAACCAGGTGAGGATCGTCGTAGATTGCGTTTAAGACTGGACGTGGAGCCAGAAAGATACGAACCTTATTGCTATTTGGTCTGACCGTAATGAAATCCATGAGCGACAAATAACCTAAAGAGGCGTGAGACTCTTTGCTTTCGATAGCATGATCCTCTTCCTCATCAGTATCTAGAGTTGATTCCTCTTCGATAAAACTAGAAGGCTTTGTGTCTTCTTCTACTTTTTTCTCTGTAGGTATTCCACGCATCATTAAATAAAAGGTGTGATGCAGGTCGGGATCGACAAATTCCAAATTGAGCAGACCTGCTGTTTCTTTAATGCTTTTATTGCTCTCTAGATTACTAGAGGCGTGTTCAATTTCATTGAGAATATCGTCTAGAAAATTGGGTCGTTTGGCTGCCATCTCAACAAAAAAGCGCTTTTCACCATATAAAGAGGTCATTAGCTGTTTTGCTAGCGCGCGCGTTTTTTGATATTCTGCATGGTACTTTTCGCGATCTGATTCTTTTAAAAAGAGATGAAAGCTCAAACGTCCACCCGGTTTGCTTGCTTCACCTTTCTTGGGTTGTGTTGCAGCCTTATCGCGCACGACAATGGTGTGGTACCAGGTGGCGGCGTTGCTATTTATCGCTGCTTGTTCTGTGGACCCCATGTAATGGACAAAGCCACGCTGCAAGCCCATGACAGCAAGAAAGCTTTCCCAGCGGGCATAACTCATCGTTGTGAGCAGCATTAAGATGACGATGACGTAGAGCAAAATATTCATAGATTACTGCTCGTAGATAATGAGTTTTTGCGAATGAGATAGAGGAAAAGCATAGGTGGTGGTTTTTGCTTCTTCACTATTAGGAAGTTTTCTTGTAATCGTCACTTTAATCAGAGGAGGGAGATATGCGTAATCACGACTCCAATCAGATACCCAGCTTCCTCTTTTATCTACGGAGGGTTCTACAGCTGTGTGTTCCTCTTTTTCTGCTCCCACACTCTCTTGAATCAATTTGCGATCGCGTTCCGGCGGAACAAAAAAGGAAAAGCGCAACGATTCCACATGTTCCATTAACACCTCTTTTTGAACTGGAGGATTGACTCCCTGTTCCCAGCGTTCTGGAGCTGGCCAGGTAGCTAAACAAAGCTGTTTGTTCTTATCCAGGTACAGTCTTGCAAGCACAAAGTTGGCTTTCTTGGTGTCTAAGGAGGCACCGTTATCAAATAGAAAAACTAAACTCGGATTTTGACTAGCAAGTAGCCCGCTAAGATCATCACTGGTAAAAAAGGAGAAGTTCTTTTTGAGTTCATGTTCAGCTAATGCATTGGGTAAAATTTTTGCCAACCGCGTCTCCAGATAACGCACCTGAAAATTTTCTTTTTGCGAGCGTTCCGACTGCGTATCTAGCCATTCGACTTGCTGATAAAAATAGGTTAAGGTCGTCAACAGCAGTGCTGTAAGCACAAGACTTATTAGCAGTTCCAGCAAAGTAAAATGACAAGATTGAATGAAATATGGTCTTTTATTCATCTTCTACCTCTTCAATTGGCGCTTGATGGCGCAAGAGAGGTAGTGCGTAGACAAAATCTTGAATGGCTTCTTCATTTTTTCCAGGATTGCGCGGAGAAAGATGAAAAATGACCTTAAGCTGATACACAGACCATCCAGTCGATTTATTGCTTTTGTGCTTCACCTCTTCAAATTGATAGTTTCCAGTATAAGGAAAACTGGTAATCGTTAGCTTTTCTAAGAGAGGATCAATGGGTAGAGATTGTCGTTCCTGAATACTACTCCAAGGGATCTCGTTCTTATGTAAGCGATCTAGCACTTCTACGTACAGTTGATTGACGGTTCGGTTAACTTGCATCGTGGTGCTAAATTTCTGGTGCGCTTGGAAAAGCGTAAAATGGGGCACGATTAAGGGAATCATGCACAGAGCCACCAAAGCCATTGCAATCAACACTTCTAACAGTAACACCGGGCGCTTATGTATAGACTTCTTACGAAAATCCATTCGATTGTTAAAATGATGCTTTTTGGCATCTTTTATGCTAAATTTTTCAAACATATATTCGCATATGTTCTCAAAATTTTTCAAAAAATCTGCAAAAAAATCACTCATTTTTCCATTCAAAGCGAATTTCGAAAGAAGTCTAAGCAGCATGAAGCTCCTCTAGGGTGCGCTGTGTCAGCTGAATGTTAAATCCTGTGGTTTCAGATAAGCAGTCATCCTCAGTTAGCTGTTCGGACGTACTCACAATCGGACAAGGTGTGCCTGGAAGACAGATGTAGCGTGAGAGGACTCCAGGAGTATCTGATTTGCCTGTAGACAAGCGGAGAATGGCACGACTCATCGAGGCACCACCAGAAAGAAACTTTACATCCACTCCATCGGAATCATCATTTAAAGGAGGAGGGTAAAAGCTAATGTAGTGAATGGTTGTCAGTTTGGTGAGGGGACGTTGTAGTTGTTCGGCCCATTGATTCGGCATCGGATAATCAAAAACCAAGCCGTGATCGAATCCGGTATCATCAGCATTAGTAACTACACGCCAGTGCACATCGCCATCAAAAATAAGCATCAAGTCCTGAGCCAATCGTAGCTGATCGACAACAAGGTTGACCTCATTGCGGTAGCGCTGTTCTTGAAGGGCTTTTCGAATCTGCACACCTAGAAAACCGCCCCCCATTACTAAGAGAGTCAACACTATTAAAAGCTCTATAAGCGTGATGTGAAGTTTGTGTGAAATATTCGTAAAAATAATCATACGTTGCATCTTTACTTTTCCTATTTGGAGTGCGGTAGCTTGCCCTTACAGTTGGACACATCTACAGGCCGCGATAATAAGGTAGCCAGACCGTCCCGGTCTGGTCGTCCTTTTTTACCAGGCCGGGACGGCCTGGCTACCTTATCGAAAAAGCCTCCCAAAGCAAAGATTTGTCCAACTGCAAGTGCTTGACAACCCCACTCACAGTACGTTATGACATCGGCAAGCCGATGCTTGGAAAGCGGTGGCAAGCCACCACACTCCAAATTAGGAAGCAATTATTTCTTAAACATCGAATGAGGGTGCGCTGCTTCATACGCATCTAGTTTTTCAGAGCGAACAGCAACGTTGCCAGTCTGTGAATCATAATTCACAATGTAATCAACCCCCCACCCATCTTTAGTAAGAGCTCTGTGATTTGAAACTAAGGGAGAATTTTCAATGATTGTTTTCCAACCACCCCCGGAGAGTTGTATGTCTGGATTATCGGCAACTGCTAAATTTAAAATTGTCTGCAATCTTTCAATGCCAGCCTTTGTTTTAAAGGCTTTTCCTTCATCTAAGGCTCCACGGTAGTTGTAAGCGACTACTCCGGTGATCAAGGCGATCAAAAACATCACGATCATGATCTCGATCAGAGTGATGCAACGTCGTTGTAACGAAACGAAATTTTTGTATGTTTTCATGTATTCTCCTTTTAAGCTCACGGAACTTATAAGCCCATTGAACTGATGTCTGTTAACGGTAGCAAGATGGCCATCAAAATGGTCCCAATGATCGCTCCCATAAAAATTAAAATAACAGGTTGGGCTAGCGCCATGACATTGTCAAGGCTTTTTTCTAATTCATCTTCATACATCTCTGCCAGCTTGTTAAGCATGGTGATGGAGCTTCCAGAATCTTCTCCCACTGCCAACATGCGCGACACTAATGGAGGAATCCATTTGGAACGCTTTAACTCTGCGCTCAAAGAACTTCCTTCAATGATTTTTGATTCTGCTTGTTTGATTTCTTCTTCCAGGACCACGTTCCCCATCACCCCTCTAGAAATATGTAGAGACTCGATAATGGGTAATCCTCCTTGCTGTAGAGTGCCCATGGTGCGACAAAATCGTGCGACCGCTGTTTGAATGACCAGTGTCTTAACAATAGGAATTTTCAATAAGTTACGCTGCATCCACAGTTTACCTGCTTCGGAACGCAGTTTGATGACGATGTACGTAATCGACCCGACAATAACAGGCAGGTAAATCCACCAATAATTGCGGAAAAAGCGGCTGACCGCCAACACAAAACTGGTAAAGCCATTTAAAGGACGATCTTCAAAGATGCCTTCAATTGACGGCACCACAAATCCGAGCAACATGGCAATAATTAGCAGAGAAAAGCACGCCAAAATACCAGGATAAATCATGGCGGTCTTGATTTGTCCCTTGAGCTTCATCTGTTTTGTGAGTAAATGGCTTAATCGGTTCAACACCACATCAAGAGCCCCCACTGATTCCCCAGCAGCGATCATGGCGCGATACAATTTATCAAAACTATTCGGAAACTGGGACATGGCATCCGATAAGGATGTCCCTGCTTTAATTTGTTCACATAGGCTTAAAATCACGCGGTGGCAGGAATCGGTGCGATACTGTTCTTCTAAAGCCACGAGGCTTTCGTAAAGGGGTACGTGAGCACTCACTAGCTGTGCTAGCTGCATCGTGAAGGTTACAAGCTTTTCCCCATGGAGATTTTCTTTAGAGGAAGATTTTGCCTGTAGAGATAACGTCTTTACCATCACGCCTTGATCGCGTAGCAAAGTGCGCGCTTCGCGTTCATTATGCGCTTCAATGAAGCCTTTTTTGCTTTTTCCCAAGCGATCTAACGCTTGATACTGAAACATCGGCATGTGTGGTTATCCCTCTTCAATCCCACGCGTGACGCGTAGGACTTCGGCTACAGTGGTCACGCCTTCTTGCACCAGTTCACTTCCATGCTGCAATAAACTTCTCATTCCCTGTTCTATCGCTAGGTGACGCAGTTGGACGGCATCAGGGCTTTTGACGATCTGTTTCTTGATTTCGTTGTTCACGCTCATCAATTCATAAATTCCATTACGGCCGCGATAACCCGATCCAAAACAGGCGGAACAGCCTGCTCCATGAAATAGATGACCATGCAAAAGAGGCTTTCCCTCTAAGCCTAAGCTTTGTAGTTCCCTTTCACTCGGTTTGTAGGGCTGTTTGCAATCGGAACAGATACGTCTAACAAGGCGTTGTGCAAGGATTCCCACAAGGGAAGATGAGAGCAAATAGGGTTCAATGCCCATATCCACCATACGCGTAACAGCAGATGGTGCGTCGTTTGTATGTAGAGTACTTAGAACCAAGTGACCCGTTAAAGAGGCTTGAATTGCGATTTCAGCGGTTTCCACATCGCGAATTTCCCCAATCATGATGATGTCGGGATCTTGACGCAGGATATGTCTTAAACCGGTTGCGAAGCTCAGGTTGATTTTGTGGTGGACCCCGATTTGTGCGATCCCTTTGAGGTTATATTCAACGGGATCTTCAATGGTCATGATATTTGTTTCATCATTGTAGAGCTCACAAATGGCACTATACAGAGTGGTCGTTTTTCCACTTCCTGTTGGTCCTGTGACCAGTACAACGCCTTCAGGCAGGGAGATTAATTGGCGGAAGTCGTTATAAATTTTTGATGGCATTCCAATTTTGTCTAATCCTAGGATCACATTGCCTTTATCTAAAATACGCAAGACGATGCGTTCTCCACCGCTTACAGGAACAGTGCTTACGCGAAAATCGATCTCACGTCTACCCATCCGCAGCTTAATGCGTCCGTCCTGAGGCAGACGATGCTCGGCGATGTCGAGTTTTGCCATCACTTTAATGCGCGTCAATAAGGGAGATTGAAATTCTTGTGAAGGTGAGTGACGATTTTGCAAAACCCCATCAATGCGATAACGTACGCGTAGGTTGTTTTCTAGGGGCTCAAAATGGATATCGGATGCCCCTTGCTGAATTGCTTCCGTTAAAATCAAATTGAGCAATTTGATGATGGGAGCTTGTGTGAGGTTATCATCTAAGAGATCGTAAACCTCGATTTCTCCGTCGCCCTTTCCTTCATCTGTCAGGTCAGCCATCAGCTGAGAGGCAGCACCTAGTTCGCGTTCGTAGCTATCATGGATAGCCTCTAAAATGACTTCCTTGGGACTGTATACCGCTTTGATCGGTTGATCTAACATCAAGCGCAACTCTTCCAATGCATCTAGATGCAACGGATCTGCAACCGCAGTTAAAATTGTGCCATTTTCTTCTTGGATTGGTAGAACTAAATGCTTTTTGACAAAGTTGTAGGGGATTTTTTTATAAAATTCTCTAGAGAGTCTAAGTTGGGACAAATCGCGATAAATAGGCATGCCAAATTGCAAGGCAAGCGATTCATTAAGATCATCCCCACCCCACAAGCTTTGGCGCGCAACAGCATCACTGAGTGAGCCAGGCTTGGAAGGTTCAGGAGTTTTCTTATCACCTTCCATCATATTCACCAGGAAGGGTAACACAACGATCTGGCCTCCGTCCTAATAGGATAGTAATCGTCGATTGGAAGAGACGCTGCTTATCACATTCCTGCGCTGCGGCGAGGCAGCAAAGAAAGGCTGGGATGTCACCAGGACGACGGCACATCTCGATGGTACGTATCCTCTCAAGATCTTCAACAGGATCGTAGATAATTTTAGGCGTAATGAAGATAAACATCTCTGTGGTTTTATCGTTGATCGTCGTAAAGCTAAAGAGCTTTCCTACCCCTGGGAATTCACCCAAGAACGGAATTTTGTCGATCGAATCTTGTGTGTTGCGCTGGCGCAATCCACCCAAAATAACGGTTTGGCCATTGGGGATGCGCACCTCATTCACAATGTGTCGCGTCGTGACATCAGGTCTATTGACTGCATTATTCTGGAAGGTTTGAAATGTAATGTCTGTTGCTAAAGTCACATAATCTTGTGGTTCTTCAATGCAGAAATCATCCCCATCCTGAATGTGAATACTCGGAGTAATTTCTATGGTAATTCCATAGCGTGCACGTGCAAACACATTCTCAAGGGCGGGTCCACCAACGGTATTTACGTTGTAGATACCTGTGTTAACGGAAATCTCTTCGTCGATCTCAATTAATGCCGGTGTCTGATTAATGGCTAAAACAGAGGGGCTAGCATTAATGTGCACATTGTCTTGGGACAACAGAAAGCGGTAAATGGCGTCAAAAGCCGGTAGAACACTACTCTTAGTGCGGCTAATGAAGAAGTCAAAGATCCCTACAGGAACATCTGGAGTTAACCGCAAATTAAAGGCAGAACCAGTCGAATGGGTATTAGTGGCTTGTGAGCCAGTTCTCAGCGAAGTTAATCCGAAATCCGTTTCGCTAGTGACGCGTTTTTCAAATAGCAGTACTTCTAATTGCACCATTTTTTTAGGGACGTCTAGTTTACGTGTGAGTTCTCTAATTTTTGGCAAAATATCCACTTCCACAACCATGACGATGGTTCCAGTCTTTACGTCTACGATAAAGTTATCGCGCCCCATGTTTGCTGGTGGCGCCATTTGAGGCGGTATTTTATTCACAACGTAACCCACGTCACCATACAAGCCCTGTTCATAAGGAGTTTTTAAGACGGGAAGCCGAATAGGTGGAAAGAGACCGGGAGAACGATTATCGATGTTAATAGGAGAATGATTATCGATATTGACATCTTGGGCTTGGGTTCCTTGGGGGCCCATTCCTTGTGGAGGAATGCCCGCAGCATAGTGACGATGATCGTCAATATCATCATTAATCCCCACTTGTCGTGTGACCATCAACATGTAAATGCGAAATAGAACATCAGCTAATTCCTCAGCATCAGAGTGCTTTGTGGTGTACCAATAAATGGTTTTTCCACGAGACTCACCGACTTGTTCTTCGACTTCGTAAATAATTTTTTCGGCTTTGCGAATCTCTTCACGTGTTCCAATCAAGAAAATTGAATTTGCAATTTTAGCCAGAGGGATAACCTGCAATCCATTGTCAGCTGATCCACTACCACCATCAACTGCTCGCGGTCTTGGCAATGGAGGTTGCACGGGGCCGCCTTGGGGACGTCCAACCTGTCGCATTGGTTCTACAGGCACTTCATCTGAAAGCACACCAAAAATCGTATTCAAAATTTTAGTCATTTCCACAGGGTCAACGCGTCTTAGCGTAATGACTTTGTAGTCTTTATCTCCGCGATTTGCTGACACGAAATCGTAAAGCTTCAACAGTTCTTGTATTTCGGAGACTTGTCCAATAATTAAAATGTCCCTTCCAACTTGCTGTAGAATGACACTTTGTGGATTGACAAACTTTTCAAGAAAAAACCAGACACGACGCACGTCGGAGGGCTCTGGAGATAACATAAAGGCAATGCGCTCATTGCTAGGCAAGATGTCTAAATTTTGACGGCGGTTGGTAATGAGTTTTAAGCCAGAATTATCTTCTTTCAACAGATACAGCTGACGTAAATAGGGATTGAGTTGCTTAATCCCTACACCACTTTGAGTTAAAATTAACTCTAGCATTTCGCTCCAGGCAGCACGAGGAATCGGTAAATTAGAATTGACACTCAAAGGCATTTCGGCAATTTCTGCTGGGATAAGGTAGACATAATCTTCTCCTCCGTAATCGATCACAAGTTGTTCTATAGTGGTGTTAGGCTGATGCCAAAGAGCATATGCTTCCAGCTGGTCCTGCGTGGCCATTTCGCGCCAATTCGTCTCAATCTGCTCACGCTTATCTTTGACTGTTTTAATTTGAGTCAAAAGATCTTTATAAGAACACGGAGAGGCATTCAACTGGAAGAGTGTAAACGCCATTTTATACAGTTCTCGTAACTGCTTATCTTGGGTTTCCAACTCCTCATTGACTTGTGAAAGAGAATTGCGCATCTCTTCACTGAGGTCTCCACTGCCAACATGCTGTCCTAAGCCAGCTTTTTTCTCTGCAATTGTCTGGGCATTCCCAAACGCATGAAGAAGAACGAAAAGAAATGATAAGGAAATAAATTTTTTCATATTTTTATAATATTTTATATTTGGTGAAAAACTCCGCAAAAACAAATTGTCCCAAAAATGCTTTCTCGAGTCAAGATGAACTAATCAAATTAGCAAGATAAATGAGAACTATGGATAAACCATAACCAAAAACCTGAGCTTTTTAAACAAAGTTCAAAACAAGTTTTAAACCCGAGATCACACCATTCGTATTAGGAAAAGAATTACATCCTCTCTGTGCTCTCTGTGGGCTCTGTGGTAGTCATATGTTACAAGCATCTGAATCGAGAAACTATAGACAATTCTCTATTGTCAAAATTAGACTACCACAGAGCCCACAGAGAGCACAGAGGAGGCTTAACATTCTTGTTTCCAAAGAGGATTCCTCTCAATTTAAACTTTACCGAGTTACTTTTTAGTCTCTTTCTTGTGTTTGCCCGATTCAATGAAAGGGCCTTTTTCCAGCTTCTCATCCTCGTCGTCATCTTCATCATCATCAAGATCTCGTTCGTCGATCTCTTCTCCGTCTTCGTAATCATCGGCCTTAACTTCAGCTCCGCCACGTCCGGCACCCTGCTGGACAACAAGGGCTATCTCTTCCATTTCCGTACGTGCAGCATTAAACATTACACCCATCAGTACCTGTTTGCCTTCTTGGCGCGTCACCCCATCAAACACAAATAATACGCCTGTAAGCCTGCGTTCCACGTAATCATCAATCTGTTCATTTTGTGTTAATTTAACCCATCCATCTTCTGCTGTTTGGAGTAACCAATCTTTAGGGCTCAGCAAAATGCGCTGATCGTCAATTTCAAAAATATACTGAGAACGTGTACGTGCTCCCAAAAACTTAAATTTATCCTGCAAGTTTTGTGGCATCCACATCTCATTAATCTTAATCAGAGTCAGTGGCACCTTATTCTTACCGCCCACATCCCACAATTCAAAATTCATTAAACGTTCATCGATCTTCTTCACGACCATCAAAGGATAACGCAAGGAATCTTCACCTGGCTGCACAGCTTTCCATCTAGTTCCATCCCAAATTGCACTGTCGCCAGCTCCAAGAAACACAGAATAGGATTCGTCATCATCAGTAAAATCGATGCGATGCTTGTTTTGTAAATAACTAAATTCTTCTCCACCATGGCGTTCCAAAAACTTGTCTGGACCCATCCAACGTGCTTTCTGACGAGCCAGCAGGCTGCCATCAACGCGCCATTTGCCCATCTCCCATGCCTTGCCGCCTGTTCGTGGAGTTTCCTTTTCCACTAAATTAAACTGAGCATGAGCTACAGGTTCTTTAATGATGTCGCCATTTTCATTGCGCATACTAACACGAACGGTCACTTCATTGTTTTGTGGCGTCGCTTCGATCCACAGAGGTGTTTCACTATTACTAGGGCTTACAGCATATTGTCCAGGCGATTTCTTTTTGTCGTAGATAAGATAAAGGCGTTCTCCAGCAACAACAGGATTGGGAGTAGGGTTAGGTGCGAAACCAAAATGTAAAATGGGTTTATCCATCTTTGCATCAGGGCGACCATTTTTCCCATAATAGACCAGATGATTGCGTAAATCGGGTAACTGCAATGTTATAGGAGAAAATTTTAATTCACATGCGGTGCGCCCAATGGCGTCGTACGCATGCTGCTGCAGGCCAAATGCACATTTTGGTAGGGGGCGCTTATTTAAAATAATATCGTTTACAGCAAGTTGAGAAGGGCGCATCAAGGACATCGCAAGCGCTGTCACTACGAGCAAAACGCACACGCTGGCCAGTCCTACATTAACCCAAAACAACCATCTTTTAATCACTAAACACATCCCTAAAATTAAGGTTCCTTTTAAGAAATTAAAGGACCTTCTTAGTTTTATAAGTTCTTGCTTTTTTCAGCAAAACAATAATTATGCCAGAACTGTGCTAAATCCGCAAGGGGCGCATGCCATACTGATGTCCTTTCCGTGCCCGTGAGCGTGCCCGTGCCCGATTCCTGAATATTAGAATGATGGATAAGGA
>JACDHD010000075.1 GCA_013821265.1 Parachlamydiaceae bacterium
AAAATTAACAAAATTGCGACAAGTAAAAATTTAACAAGGCTGACAATATAGTCTAGACCTATCAATTTTTTATTTTTCTGCGTTTTTGCCTATTTTTTCACAGCCTCGGACGGCCTGGCTACCTTATCGACAAAGCCTCCTAATGCAAAGATGTGTCCTACTACAAGAGTAAGCCACCACTCACTCCAAAAAGAAGGGGCGTCTGCAACTCGCTCTCTGCCCTCCTCTGTGTCTCTGTGGTAAAAAACAAAACGAACACTTCTGCAACGAGTTATTTCGTCCTTTTTAACCTATTCATCACCCCTGAACGGCTTTTTTGATCAACGCATCAAACTCATCACCCGTCAGATACCCAAGCTTCAACGTCGCCTCCTTCAAAGAAAGCCCCTCATGATACGCCTTATGGGCAATTTCCGCTGATTTATCATAGCCAATCTTCGGAGTCAACGCTGTCACCAACATCAATGACTGCTCTACATAGCTTTGAATTTTCGCCAAATTAGGCTTTAAGCCAACCACAAGATGATCTGTGAACGCACCACAAGCGTCACTCAATAAAGTGACAGAATGCAAAAAATTGTGAATGATCAAAGGCTTAAACACATTTAACTCGAAATTTCCTTGAGTCCCCGCCATCGCAATCGCTGTGTCGTTGCCAATCACTTGAATACACACCATTGTCATCGCTTCACACTGCGTGGGATTAACCTTTCCTGGCATAATTGAGGAGCCAGGTTCGTTCTCAGGTAAAATCAACTCTGCAAGCCCACAACGAGGCCCTGACCCCATCCACCTTATATCGTTGGCAATCTTCATTAACGTCGCTGCCAATGTTCTAAGAGCACCGCTAGCAAATACAAAGGCATCGTGAGCAGCCAACAAAGCAAATTTGTTTGGTGCTGTAATAAATGGACGCTTTGTTGCCTCTGCAATCTTTTTAGATACCTTTGCTCCAAACTCTGGAGGGGCATTGATCCCAGTGCCTACCGCAGTGCCTCCAATTGCTAACTCATATAGATGAGGCATCGACCAATCAATCCGTTGAATATTATGATCGATCTGCGCCACATAACCCGAGAATTCCTGCCCCAATGTCAGAGGAACTGCATCCATGAGATGTGTACGCCCAATCTTCACAATCGAATTATACTCATTAGCTTTATCATTTAGTGCATTGCGTAACTTTTTCAGAGCTGGCAGCAAACGATCATAAATCTCCTCAACAGCAGCAATGTGCATCGCTGTAGGAAACGTATCATTCGATGATTGAGACATGTTGACATGATCGTTAGGATGGATGGGATTTTTGCTTCCCAATACCCCTCCAGCCATTTCAATGGCGCGATTCGATATAACTTCGTTGACATTCATGTTTGTTTGAGTACCACTTCCCGTTTGCCAAACACTCAAAGGAAAATGATCGTCCAATTTACCTTCAATGACCTCTTCAGCTGCTTGAATGATCAGCTTAGACTTATCTGCAGGCAACTTTCCAAGCTCTTGATTCACTTGTGCAGCCGCTTTTTTCAAAATTCCAAACGCACGCAAAATAGAGCGCGGCATCATATCTTCGCCAATATCAAAATGTCGTTGCGAGCGCGCCGTCTGAGCTCCATAATATCGATCGTGCGGAACATCAATCGTTCCCATGCTGTCGCTTTCAACGCGAGTATTCATATTTAACCTGTGTAAGTTTGCATCCAAACATGTAGCTTTTTATCCAATAGATCTTCTGCTTCCGAAGCATAGCAAATATGTTCCGCTAGCATAGCGTGCAAAGCTGTAAGTTCCAAAAACGCTTTCGCAAATGTGGTATCGATCTTGCCAAATCCCCAACGCTTTTTGCTGTGCTCATGCAAAGAATTTAAAAAGATAACTAAATCTGCCTGTATTTTTTGCACGGATTTATTATGCAATCCCTGCTGAGCATGCTTCTCCAAGGCAAATATGGTCATCTCGGTAAATTTTTCAATCTTTTCCATCTGCTGAGAGATGATCCCGTTGGGGTTTGGACCGATCAGATAACTGAGTAATCCACGTCGTTTTACAGTCTGACGCGCAGCAATCATCACTTCCAACGCTTCAATCAGCTGCGTACATAAACGCGACACATCCAAAAGCTGCTGACGATGCTCCACAGTTAATTTTAGAGTGCTTATTATATGCTCATAAGTAGGGCGTTGATCAGGATGCTGGGATAAAATGACTCCTATCAATTCTTTCTCTAACAGAATCCTATCATCCAAAGTATAGTTATCCCAACTATCCAATAAATGATCGATGTCCCTCTTGCGCTGAAGGGTCTGTTCCAACAAATCATGCTGCTCTTCAACATGTTTTGCCAAAACTTCTAACTCCTCAGGCTTGCGATACATATCCAATGTATCCTCTTCAATCTCCCCACGGATGCGATTAGCTTCCTCTTCTAACTCCTCGCGATTGCCCAACAGAGAGTCGCGTTTTAATTGAGCGCGTTCAGCCTTCTCAATTTCTAACTTTAACCTCTCTATTTCCCCTTCTAAATCGCCTTCCATCAGAACTTTACCCTTGCTTTTGCTACCCACAATTAGGTACGATCTTAAGTTCAACATTGCTTTGCTTAAGCATTTTTATCAACCCTAACTTAGAGGTAATCATGATCATTCTTGAAATTGCCGGTCACCTAGGCGCAGACCCAGAAACACGTGTCATCCCTAGTGGCAATAAAGTCACTGTCCTACGCGTTGCCACAAACATCCGCCAAGGCGATAAAGACGAAACCATCTGGTGGGAAGCCAGCTTCTGGGGCACCGAATACGAAAATATGATCAAACACCTAAAGAAAGGTAGTGCTGTCATCGTCATCGGCGAAATGCAAAAACTCCAAATCTACACCGACAAAGCCGGCAACCCACAAATCGGATACCGCATGACTGGCCGTATGCTCAAATTTAGCCCATTCGGCAAATCTGATGGCAAATCTGAACGCGCCAACAACAACGAATCCGCAAACCCAGAACCTCAAACCGCTAACGCCAACTCCTACGGATCACAAGCAAACTTCTCCTCCCAAAACCACGACGACGACCTCCCACCATTCTAAGTGTACATAGCAAAATGAAAGGGGGCTCTGCCCCCCTTTTGTCCTTAGAAACGAGAGAATCAGTTGTAGACGTATTCGTTTTGTTTTTAGCACAGGGACTAGAGGGGTAGTTGTAGAAGTATTCGTTTTGTTTTTTACCACAGAGACACAGAGGCACAGAGAAGCACAGAGAGCGAGGGGCGGTTTTGTGGCTTTGAGGCTAATGGTGCAAGGCTTTTTGATATTTTTTTTAAAAAGCTGAGGCTTTTTAAAAACCAGCCAAGGCAAAATTGTCTGCGCCAATTTCGCACTTACTTTGCTTCGCAAAGATACTAACGTCGCTTTTTTTTACAGTTACTAATTTGTACCTTGGAATTGTCAGGAACTCTTTGTGATGAGAAATCGCAAAAACCTAAAGTGTATATTAGAAGCTGGGTTTCTAAATAAAGTTGATACCTTTGCGAAGCAAAGTAAGTGCGAAATTGGCGCAGACAATTTTGCCTTGGCCGGTTTTTAAAAAGCCTCAGCTTTTTAAAAAGACATCAAAAAGCCTCGCACAATTACCCTAAAAGCCACAAAACCGCCCTTCGCTCTCTGTGCTTCTCTGTGCCTCTGTGTCTCTGTGGTAAAAAACAAAACGAATACTTCTACAACTGACCCCTCTCGTCTCTGCGGCAAGAACTATCTGTAAAAAAAACTGGAAATTAAAAATTTTTGTGGTAGATTGCCGACTAGCGCCTAAAAATGGAGATTCCCCATGACCGAGCTCGTCAACCCTTTTAAATCCCTAAAATCCCTCAAAAACGATAACAAACGCTTCTACTACTCCCTTCCCTCACTAGAAGAGCAAGGCATCGCCAGCATTAGCAGACTCCCCATCTCTATTCGTATCATGCTGGAATCCCTTCTACGCAACTGCGATGGCCTCCTCGTCACAGAAGAAGATATTCTCGCACTGGCTCGCTGGAACGTCAAAGCCAAACCCACTGGCGAAGTCCCCTTTATCGTCGCACGCGTGATCCTACAGGACTTCACCGGCGTCCCCCTTCTCGTCGACCTAGCCGCCATGCGTGATGCTGTCGCCGAGCGCAAACGCGATCCCAAAATGATCGAACCTCAAGTCCCTGTCGACCTTGTCATTGACCACTCCGTCCAAGTTGACCATTCAGGCTCCGATGACGCCTTCATGTATAACCTAGAAATCGAATTCTCACGCAACCGCGAACGCTACGAATTCCTAAAATGGGGCCAAGAAGCCTTCGAAACCTTCAAAGTTGTTCCTCCAGGCATCGGCATCGTTCACCAAGTCAACTTAGAACATATTGCCACGGTCGTAACCAGCAAAGAAATCAAAGGAAAACTCGTTTTATACCCAGACACTCTCGTAGGGACCGATTCACATACCACCATGATCAACGGCTTAGGGGTCGTTGGATGGGGTGTGGGTGGCATCGAAGCCGAAGCAGCTATGCTCGGACAGCCTGTCTCACTACCTAGTCCGGAAGTAATCGGAGTCCACCTTTCAGGCAAGCTGCAAGAAGGGGTAACAGCCACAGACCTCACCCTGCGCATCACAGAACTCCTACGCCAAGAAAAAGTAGTGGGCAAATTCGTCGAATTCTACGGAGAAGGCGCCAGCAGCCTACCTGTCGCCGACCGTGCAACAATCGGAAATATGGCTCCAGAATATGGCGCCACCATGGGATTCTTCCCTGTCGATGATAAAACACTTGAATATCTTAAAATGACGGGACGCAAGGAGAGCGATATCGCCCAAATTAAAGAATACCTAACGGAGCAAAAACTTTTCGGTATTCCCAAAAAAGGCGAGGTCGATTTTACCAAATCTGTCGAACTAGACCTCAACACAATCAAACCGTGTGTATCGGGTCCACGTAGACCTCAAGACCGTATCGATCTCTCATCAGTAAAATCGCGCTTCACCGAACTGCTACAAGCTCCCGTAGCTTCCGGCGGATATGGCAAAAATGAACAGCCTCCCAAAATCTGCATCCAAACACAAAAGACAGTAGTCCTCGCAGCAGATTCTGGAGGCACCTCTGTCTTAGAAACAAAAGATAATCAACCTGTCCCTTGGGATGAGGCTGAAATGGTCACAAATCGCCCGTTAACGATCACTCCCGGAGCTCATGAAACGCAACCCACGGAAGACAATCCTGAAGCATGCGATATCGTTTTATCCCACGGATCAGTGGTCATCGCAGCGATCACAAGCTGCACAAACACGAGTAATCCAGCTGTCATGCTTGCTGCAGGTCTACTAGCTAAAAAGGCAGTAGAACTCGGAATCAGCATCAATCCCCACATCAAAACCAGCCTAGCTCCTGGATCCCGCGTCGTCACTGACTACCTTAAAAAAACCGATCTCCAAAAATATTTGGATGCTCTTGGATTCCAATTGGTCGCCTACGGATGCACAACCTGCATTGGAAACAGCGGCCCTCTAGAGGAAAGAATTGAAGACGCCATTCGCGACTACGATTTAATTGCTGCCAGCGTTCTAAGTGGCAACCGCAACTTCGAAGCACGGATCCACAGCTCCATCAAAGCAAACTTTCTGATGTCCCCACCCCTAGTAGTGGCTTTTGCTATCGCAGGCCGCATCGACATCGATATGGACAATGAACCTTTAGCAAAAGATAAGAATGGCAAACCTGTCTTCCTGCGCGATATCTGGCCTTCAAGCAAAGAAATCGAAGAGGCGACACGCAAAGGCATACAACCGACGATGTTCCAACAGCGATACGCACACATTCTCGCCGACAATCCGGTCTGGCAAGAAATTCCCACAAGAGGAAAAGCGCAATATGCTTGGGATAAAAACAGCACATACATCCAAAAACCTCCTTTCTTTGATGGATTCGATCTTGAAAAGCCTCCACGCCCTATTCTAAAAGAGATGCGCGTTCTAGCATTATTCGGAGACTCTATCACCACTGATCATATATCACCCGCAGGTGCCTTTAGACCCGACTCTCCTGCAGGGCAATATCTGCTCTCAAAAGGTATTAAACAGGACGATTTCAATAGCTATGGCAGTCGTAGGGGTAACCACGACGTGATGATGCGCGGCACCTTCGCCAACGTGCGCATCAGAAATAAACTAGCTGATGGCAAAGAGGGCGGCTTTACTAAGTTGCTGCCAGAAGGAACAATCCTTCCCATCTTCGATGCATGCCAAACCTATGCAGAAAGAAAGACCCCTCTCATTATCTTCACAGGCAAAGACTACGGCATGGGTAGCTCTCGAGATTGGGCAGCTAAGGGCACGGCTCTACTTGGAGTAAAAGTAGTAATTGCCAGAAGCTTCGAGCGTATTCATCGCAGCAACCTGATTGGCATGGGAGTCCTCCCCTTGCAGTTCCTTAATGAAGATGGTTGGGAAAGTTTAGGAATAAATGGAGATGAAACGTTTTCCATTACTGGAATTGAAAGAGATTTGCAACCACAACAAGAGCTTATTTTAGAAATCAAAAAGGATGGTAAAACCCAAAAAATTTCCGTTCTTTCACGCCTAGATACACTAAGCGAAGTTGAATATTATCAGCATGGTGGTGTATTACCTTATGTGTTACGGGAAATTTTGAAAGACTAAACAACAACAGGAGTCATTATGGGGAAAAAACTCGAAGGCAAAGTCGCTATTGTAACGGGTGCTTCTAAGGGCATCGGAGCTTCCATCGCCACACATTTAGCACAGGAAGGCGCTTCTGTTGTTGTCAACTACTCCTCAAGCAAAGAGGGTGCTGACCGCGTTGTGAATGAGATCACAAAAAAAGGCGGAAAAGCAATCGCTGTCAAAGCCAATTTGACAAATCCTACAGAAATCCAAAAGCTTTTTAGTGAATCCAAAAAGGCTTTCGGCAAGCTCGATATCCTTGTCAACAATGCTGGAGTTTACGAATTTTCTCCTCTTGAAACAGTTACAGTAGATCACTATCGCAAAATGTTCGACTTAAACGTCCTAGGCCTCATCCTATCTTCTCAAGAAGCTGCCAAGCAATTTGGGGATAAGGGTGGCAGCATCATCAATATTAGCTCGATAGCCAGCACAGCTGGATTAGAAAATTCATCTGTTTATAGCGGTACTAAAGGGGCTGTTGATTCCATTACAAAGGTTTTAGGAAAAGAACTGGCAGCTCGCAAAATACGCGTAAACTCTATCAATCCAGGTTTTGTTGAAACTGAGGGTGTGCATAGCGGAGGCTTTTTTGATGGTGATTTCCGAAAAAACACAGAGGCTCAAATCCCTCTTGGTCGTATCGGACAGCCTCAAGACATTGCACCAGCAGTGGTATTTTTAGCGTCAGATGATTCTTCATGGATTACAGGAGAATCTTTTATCATCTCCGGTGGCTTGAGATAGTCAATAAAGACAATAAATAACCGCTCTCAGGGCAACGCCCTGAATTATAATAGCCTAGGGCATCGCCCTAGGTATACCAAGAAAGGCTTTCTCAGGCTGTAGGCCTGAATTATAGTAAATAATCATCGTGAATATTACATGTGTATCATGAGGCTGAAAAAATAAAAAAAGAAAATCAGGATATGCATGATCGCCTTCGGCGACAGGATGAGCAAGTGATGTAGTGTGCCCATGGGTTTGTAAGCTTATCTTTGTCTTGCTCATCCTGTCGCCGAAGGCGATCATGCATATCCTGTTATTCATTCTGTTAGACCATTATTGAATAAATCCATAAACTAATATTTTCTGTAAGTTTAGGAAATTTTTATGCTCCAATCAATTTATCACTGTCTTGTCATTTGTTTATTCTTACCCCTCTTTCTCTGTTCCTTCACTTTTCAAAATCCTCCTTTCTCATATGACCTGCATCCTCATGTAATTTCTGGAAACCCCTCAGAAGTACTTGTTACCTTTCATGGAATGGGCGGTAACTACTTAATTGCGGATAGCGTCAAAGCCTCCTCAAACACTGACAACACCATTGTTAGCTTCAATTTTCCTGACTACGACTTTAAAACAAGACGTGACTTTAACAATTTGAATCAAATCACACTCGGATCTATCCAAGAACTTCTACCCCCTCTATACCTGCTAAAACAGATTCTAATTAACGATCCTAATCGCACAATTAATCTATATGGGTTTTCAGCAGGTGGAGGAGCCGTTATAAACCTTCTAGCAGTACTCAACAGCTCAGAATATGATAGCGAACTCAAAACCATTGGAATCGAAGAATCAGACAAAAAAGCGATTTTGGATGCTATTGAAAAAGGCATAATCATTCTAGATACACCTCTGAAGTCAGTTGCGGAATTAGTGGCCACTCGACCCAATCTAGAGCGCATTCTCATGGCAGAACGTTACAAGCAGAATGGTATGGAGCCCATTGATAACATCTCAAAGCTACCCAATAGGCCTTTCACCTTTATTGTGCACTTTCAGGAGCCCGATCAAATTTTATCTAATCGCGACGACCAACTCTACTTTGAAAAGCTGCAAAAGCAAAACTCAAAAGGAAAGACATATCTGATCATTGGTCACGATCAAGGACATATGTTGCCTCACCCTTCACTCTGGAAGTTCTACGCAGACCACTTCAGCAAAGAATAATCTAGAAACATCGAAGAGATTACATTTCCTATTTGGAGTGCGGTGGCTTGCCACCGCTTTCACAAACATCGGCTTGTGCCGATGCCATGACGAACTGTAAAGAAAGAACAAAAAAAGCCTACAACCTCTAAGGACCCACATTTTACCAGACCCAGACGGCCTGGCTACCTTCCTTTTTTTGCAGGGCGGGACGCCCTGGTTACTTTCAGGCCTAACGGCCTGGTTTAGGAATCGGGCACAGGCAGAGGGATGGGAATCGACACTTTTTACTTCTTAATGATGATGCAAAGGCTTTGGTAAAAATGAATCGACTCAATGTCCTTCTGATATGTACTTAACCTACGTCGTATCTCTTGAGAAATTTTATCGCTATCCGCACATGCTGTCACTGCAGCAGTGTAATTCACATCATCAACCAACCCTTTAAGAAACTCCGTGCATGTATTTGGACCCGATTTTGGCATGCTCAACGTTCCACCCCCTCCAAACCCTTTCCAGTAAGAAGTGTGAAGATCTTCGATTACGTAATAGCCTCCACTTTTTAAATAAGGAAATAACGTTTTAAAACTGATGATCTGCTGGTCCATCAGATGCCCACCATCATCGATAATGATGTCAAAATCACCTCCTAAACCAGCTGCAAAGCTATTAAGAGCTACGCTATTCGCCTGATCCAAGAAATAATAATGGGAGCGTTCGGAAAAGTACTGAATTCGGCTGTTATCTATATCGATAAAATGCAAATCGGCCTTAGTGAAATAAGACTCCCATAACTTTACAGAGTTACCTTGGAAAATTCCTATTTCTAAAAATTTCATAGGCTGCTCTCGCAAAGCTTGAAAATAGCGCGCATACACTTTTGTATAATTATGAAAGACAGAACTTTTATCCGTGCCTGCTTGTACGGCTAGCTGATCCAACTCATGATATGCCTGATCACTAGCATATGCTTCAACAGAAGACATCACGCTTAAACAACCTACGAACAATCCTAACACAAACTTTCTAAACATTTCGATCTCCTTTCGTTTTTTGAGGCAACTTAAACTCTCCGCAAGAAACAGTCAAGATTTTATTTTTAATTAAAAAGGATCGGTTGTAAAACATTAAATCTGATACGCTTTTCATTTAAATTAAACATTTTTTTTAAGGAATTGTTATGACTTCATTAAATTTATCAGTTGCACCGATTGAAAACGCATTACTCTCTACACTCCCCCTACAATTGAAGCGCATCGGCTCACTATTGGATAAATGGCAAGTCAGCCTGAACGCACCTATCAGCGAAAAACAGGCTGCTGGGATTCAAATGGAAATGGGCCTAGCCAGCTTGGAATTAAAAACCCTCGTGGGTCTATGCAAAAACCAAGAGTTGCATAAAGTCCTCGCTACCTTGCAAGACAGAATTCAAACACTTTCAGAATCTGATTTAAAAACAGCCAACGAAAAACTGGCAGAAGCCATTAAGGTGTTTCAAGATACAGGTAAGAGACACCTATCCTGCCTACATGCATGTGTAGAATCTGTAGCATACTTTGAAGACGAACTTAAGTCACAGACTGAAAGACATGAGAACTTGTTTAAAGCTGGGCACTTAGTCACACAACTATCGACTTCAGAGCACCAACTTAATGCAGCAAAAACCATCTTTTTTGCCATGGAATGTACTCACCATTTCCGCAATCTCCACAGTCTTTTAAACAATATTACATTTGACGACATTCGGAGTGAACTCACACAGATTGCTGATGCCGTATTCCAAAAGTTAATCCACAAGTGCGCAGATGCCAGAAATATGCATGGTGTGGTCAAATTTGCCGATCTCTTATTTGATCCAAAAGAAGATGAGCTTTTTATGGTAATTGTCTCAGAACAGCAAAGATTAAAACTACTTGAATGCTATCTCCATGCCCTTCAAGAAAAGGATTGCTTCAAGGAATTTTCCCGTTATCAGATTTATGAATTTACTAGTCGTCTTTGTTTCTTCCTATCAAGGTTAGAAGATCTTAACTACATCAAACCGTTAGGTTTTAAGCCAGATGAGGTTCTTATCACACTGTGTGAGCGGTTAATTGAAAATGGATCTTATACGCTAGTAAGAGACATGATAGAAACTTTTGATGAGCACCTAAAAAAACAGATTTTAGAAAAACTAGGTGATCGCGAAGAGAGTGAAATACCCCTTGAGGATACTTCAGAACTAGCTACAGACGACGCGATTTTAGAGCGTATTCGTGACTTAATCGGTCCTGACCTGCTACAAAAAGCGTTACAGATGATGCAGCAACAGCAAGAGACATAAAGTTGCAAAAGTGTTCGTCTATTTTTTTACCACAGAGACACAGAGACACAGACCCAAGTTCACCCATCAAATCATAAAATCATAATATTGATAATTTTAATTTCAAACACCTACGAGACAAAAGAAGGTTCGCTTTTGCGAAAATGAATTTGTAGTGTCAGAATTCATAAAATAAGTATTGCTTTATTTTTTTTGTTCTGTTACATTTTTGCCATGTTTATAAGA
>JACDHD010000076.1 GCA_013821265.1 Parachlamydiaceae bacterium
TTACTAACCCTTCCGCCACTAAGTCTTGCGACTTCGTTCGACTTGCATGCCTCATCCACGCCGTCAGCATTCAATCTGAACCAAGATCAAATTCTCAAAAAAAATATAATTTTTGTAATTTGAATTGATTTATTCTAATAACGCTTACGCGTTTTATATAAAAAAATTGCGATTCTAAAATCGCACAAGCTCATTTACACTTGCACATTGTCTCTTCATCACTGTCAAAAAAACTGCTCGGTGCTCTTTGGCAACCGTTTTACACGCTTCGAATTTTGATCGATTTAGCGTGTGTAGACGAAACGATATAACAACATGCAGATTTCTCGCAACGTCTTTTTTCGCTGTAGCCGTTTTTTTTCTGAAATCCCTCAAAAATAACGCGTTGTGATTGGTATTGCCCAGGCCAAGGAGCCACAACGTGGCGACAGCAATATTCTTTGTGAACAATCTGTCGCCACGTTATGGCTTCATTTGTGAGAGAGGATCTTCCATGGGTTCACTCGCTTTCGCTCGATCACCCATGGCTAACATCTATCGCCACTATTGTGGCTTAGTTACCGCTTTCGCCGTTGAATTGCCTCAGGCCAGCCCCGCCTGATGAACATGTATCTCAACATTCAATACTATTCACCATTTTCCAACAAACTAAAACATTAATTATTGACTTTTCATTTTTTGTTTGTTATAATTTACTTTTTATTAATGATTTAAAGGAGTTTTATGGATCCATCTATATCTAGAACACTGGGCAGATACACAGCAGCGCTAACTGCGCTGGATCAAACCTCAAGGGATGTGCGTCCAAAAGGGCGATGTGTCCCCTGCACATGGCTGTGCAATGCTCTAAGAGCTTTAGTGGCTCGTATCGTAACACTTGTACAAAGATGCTGCAAGCGCAACACAGTTCAAATCCCACGCTCTACCGATTTAGACCATAAACTGAGTGAAGTGAAACAACTCGTTGATGCAGCGAAACCTCGCTTTGAAGCATTGCTGAAGGAAAGAGAAAGAGCCGAATCCTTAAAAAAGAAGTCCCCAGCAGACCTTGTCGACATGTTTCTACAGAGAATGTCCTCTCCTGAGCAAGAAGCGAACATTAAACCCGTCTTAAACGACATCTACAGTCTCTTTTTGGATTCCACCGATTATGATGCACCGTTGTCACCACGTTTTAATGAACCGTTACAAAAACGTCTCAGCGCATTAACTTTCGATCAATTAGAGGTCCTGAATAACGCTATTACGAATGATTCTAACCTCAACCTCCCAATGCGATTAGATGACACACGCAAAAAAGTCCGAGAATCGGTTTATGCAGCAGGAGCACAGCTGATTTTTAAGACTCCTGATTTTCTTAAGAATGTGCCTGATGACAGTCTCATTTTTTTCCGTCATGTGATGCAAAGCTTGTCCCGTCAAATCACACCCGAAGAGTGTGGACTCCTCCCCAAACAGTTCGCTACCCTCTCATATCCTTCAACGCTGGAACACGCTGCGCTGATAGAAGCTTTACCTGCAAACCTAAAATACGCTTACCTCGAACAACTACCTGAAAAAGATCTGGAAGCGTTACTTTGCATAGATCCTCATCCATTCAAGGGTTTACGGAACATGAAATATTCCGATCATCTAGAAGTCTTGTATTTTGCTCTCAACCACCTTTTCAGCAAGGTCCAAAATGGATCCATTTCTGCTGAATCATTTACTCGTATTCAAAAAAACCTTAATGATCAGTGGAATCAAGAATACGATTCTGCGCGAACGCACTTAGCTAGCTTGTTTAATCACTCGCACGTCAGGGGTAAGTTATTACAATTATTCCAGATGACACCACCAAAGAGTGAAGAATCGAAAGACACAAAGGCCTAGTAATAAAGAAGGTAGCCAGACCAGGACGGTCTGGTTTTTAGATCGTATTCAAATGAATGACTAGTTACTGACTTTTTTTGCAGGGCGGGACGCCCTGGTTACCTTCAGGCCTAACGGCCTGGTCTTTAGATCGAATTAAGAAGTGACTAGCAACTGAATTTACCAGACCGGGACGGTCTGGCTACCTTATAGCAAAAGTATCTGTAGTTACTCAGGAAGTATCCAAGCGGCCAGAACCTCTAAAGCCAGACCGGGACGGTCTGGCTACCTTCTTTGAGGTGTCTGTAGGGTTGTTCTGCGAGAACCCCACAATAATGGGAGTCCAGAAGGTTCATACCCTTTGGCAGGGGTTTTAAGGGGACAGAGTCCCCTTAATTACTTATTGTCTTCGTGTGGAAAGAAAGGTGAATCTACTGGTTCAACATCCTCAGAGCTTATGTGAGGAAAATTTTCTGTGGTTTCTTCCTCTTGCTGCTCTTCTTCTATAAAGCCTAGTGTGCTGTATGCAGAAGGCTCCAAAGAAGCGTTTTGCATCTCCATCGCTTCTATCATGTCTTCATTTGGTGATCCGCCAAACTCTTCCCTAACTGGTTCTTGCCCAACTTCTGTTTCGCGGTCAGCTAGCTCTTCTTTCGTGTAGAAGGCTCCCTTAAATTGTGCGTTGTCTTTATAGCGGGCAATGGTTTCCGAAATAAGTTGGGTCGGAGGAGGTAACAAGTTTGAAACATAGTTGGTGGGCACTATACCAGCTTCGGAGATGCCTCTTGCAGCCATTCCTTCGTGGTTGGTCTCTTGACCCCCCTCTTCTGTTTTTCCTTCAGTTCCCTCTTCTGTACTGGTCTCATCGCGACCACGTCTACGTCTTCCGTGACGACGTCGATCGCGTTTTTTATCTGTTCGTCCTTCTGAGCCCTCTGCAGCAGCCGTTTCATCTCCGTTAGTAGGAGCGCTTTCTACAGCTCTTTCTACGATTTCTTTAGGTTCTCTTGGCTCTCTCGGTTCTCTTGCTTCTCTTGGCTCTTTAGCTGGTTTTGGTTCGCGTCCTCCACCAATTTTAATGGTGCGTTCACTGCCTACATGTTTTAGAACCATGCGAGCTTCACGAACTTCTAAAACTTCGTAATCGCTAGCAGGCACCAGAAATGATTTCGGCCGTTCTAAAGAGCGGTAAAAAATGGCGTTGCCGAAAGCTACGACTTCTAATGCATCTACAAAATATTCTTCTTGTCCGGCGCTTTTGCTGCTGCGGACAACGAGTTTACATCCCTCTTTCGGGGTTATGACTGTCTCTATAATTGGTTGTCGGGTAAAGTCCACGGGTATTCATTCCATTGTTAAAATTGTTGTGTCTTTTCCATACTATTACCACGTGAATGCTCTGCATAAGATACGATCCTTCTATCATTGTGTAGCAAAAATGCGTTCTTTGGATGCCATATAGGCAAGTAAATCCACCACGCGTGCGGCATATCCCATTTCATTATCATACCAAGCAACGATCTTAAAAAACGTTGGGTTCAATGATATGCCGGCATGTTTGTCGAAAATAGCAGAGTATGTGCTGCCAATAAAATCTGTCGAAACTAATTCTTCATCACTATAAGCCAATATGCCTCGCATACTGCCTTCGGATGCTTCTTTCATCGCTTTGCAAATCGCTTCGTATGTCGTGTTCTGACTTAGTTTAACGGTCAAATCGACAACAGAAACGTCTGCCACAGGAACGCGAAATGCCATTCCCGTTAGCTTTCCTTTAATTTCAGGGATACAAAGCGCTACCGCTTTAGCTGCTCCTGTGGAAGCTGGAATAATGTTTTGCCCGGCGCCACGACCTCCGCGCCAGTCCTTTTTTGATGGGCCATCGACTGTAGGTTGTGCTGCCGTCATTGCATGCACGGTGGTCATCAACCCCTCTTCGATGCCGAAATTATCTAATAGTACTTTGGTAATGGGTGCCAAACAATTGGTTGTACAGGAGGCATTAGAAACAATATAGTCTGTGTTGGGATTATAAGTTTCCTGATTGACGCCCATAACTAAAGTGGGAATGCCTTCGCCTTTTGCTGGAGCTGAAATAATCACACGTCGTGCACCTGCTTGCAGGTGTTTTTGTGCTTGATCCTGTGATGTAAATAACCCTGTGCACTCTAGGACATAATCTACATTTAAACTTTTCCAGGGCAACTGCGCTGGATCGCGTTCCGCAAACACTCGACTTTTTTTGCCATTGATAATCAAAGCGTTTTCTTCACTACTCACCTCTCCTTCAAACTGTCCATGAGTAGAGTCATATTTCAGAAGGTAAGCTAGGTTATCGGCTGATACTAAGTCGTTTACGGCTACTAAGTTAATGTCTGAACGCTGAGATAACAGTCGGCAAACAAGACGCCCAATACGACCAAAGCCGTTAATGGCAACATTTACTGACATATTTTTCTCCTTACAATCCAAACAAAAAACTCAACATGTGATAAAACACCACACGTTCCGCACTCTAAAACCCGGAGCTGGGTATTAGAAGGTAAGCTGGGTTTGAATGTATCATAACGAATAGAGTTCACGAATGTAAAGAAAAAGATCGTAATTATACCGAGATTAGACCACATCAAGGAAGCGAGCGAAGTACCAAGCAATCGCTAAAACGAGTCCAAAAGCAACAATCCATAGAGCATTAGGGAACCACTTAGCACCCGACCCAGGATTGCCCCGCGTCTCTAATGTGCCAATGCCATAAGAAAATTCGGGAGTAGGTTCCCGGTTAAAGTGTTCAGGATTTTCACGCACGATGCGATCGCCATCGATTCCTAAAAATGTGGCATACTGTCTGATAAATCCTTGCGCGTAGACTGGGGAAATGAGTTTAGACATCTCTCCATCTTCAATTGCTTGCAGGTAAACCATCCGAATAGATGTGGCATTTTCTGCTTCCTTGAGAGATAGATTCGTCTCTTTGCGTTTTTGCTTAAAGAGATTACCTATATTCTGCGCGTCGTCGTTCATTTGCCACCCTTTTTGGTTAACCGGCCTAATCATAGCGCAATGAGCGATTTATGGGAATTGTGGATTTCCAATTATCTGTTCTGATATAAACGCTCCCATGAGTAATAAGCCAAATCACTTTGTTTCAACCATCGACTTAGGTCTTGCCGACAAGCTACGCGCTGACCTTATTTCACAAGGATTCGAACTCTCCACTCCGCAATACACACTCTTTGCAGCAAAGAAACCAGGTCTCTCCTGTACCCTATACCAATCAGGAAAACTGATGGTTCAAGGCAAGGAAATGGCTTCCTTCCTAGAGTTTTACTTGGAACCGGAAATTCTAAAAAATGTCTCGTTTTCTTATCCAGATGTAGGTGTGGACGACACCGCACGCATCGGCATCGATGAATCAGGAAAGGGCGATTTCTTTGGTCCTCTTTGCGTTGCAGGTGTCTACGCGTCCGGAGCAGACATCGCACGTTTAAAGACACTTGGTGTACGTGACTCCAAAGTCATCAACGACACAAACATTCGCAAAATTGGCAAAGCCATTTCTGCAGACTATGCTCATCACGTCGTTCGCATTAACCCACTTAAATACAATGAATTATATCTACAATTCGGCAACCTTAATTTACTTTTAGGTTGGGGACATGCCACGACTATCGAACAGCTGATTCAGAAAACAGGCTGTCACAATGTGATCATCGACCAGTTTGCAGCAGAACACGTTGTTATCAACGCCTTAAAACGCAAAAAACTCTCTGTGTCACTACATCAGCGCCATCGTGGTGAAGAAGATCTTGTTGTTGCTGCGGCTTCAATTTTGGCTCGACAAGCATTCTTGGAAGGTTTAGAAAGGTTAAAGGAAGAGATCGGAGTAGAATTGCCAAAAGGCGCTTCTGCTGCTACAATTGCTACAGGACGTGCTTTAGTGAAAAAGTATGGTCCCGAAGTGCTTAACCAAGTTGGAAAATTGCATTTCAAAACGCGTCTTGTTATTTTGGGACAACAACCGTAAGGATGAAAATGAATAATCGCACTTTATTTTGGATGACTGCCTTTGTCTTAGTTGGTATCAGCGCACTGCTAGCGATCAACACGATGAAATTCATAGATACTAAAGGAACAACAAATCGCGTTCCCCGTGAAACTGTCAAAGGTATGGCCGTTTTCCATGACGGTAAACCCTATACACTAAACTTTGCTCAACAAAATTCCCTGATCGATTTTCTCAACGCTGCAAAACCGATCAGTTTAGAAAATGTTCCCGATATTAAAAACGCAACGGGCATTGAAAAAATTGTGATCTACCATTTCACCGGAGCTGACACAGAAATTTTCCCTTTATCTTACACAGAGCAAGGAAATTTGCGTTTTTCAGTGCCTTTATGGCACCCTAATACCTTGGAAGACAGCAGCAATGGAGCTCTTAAATCTCTTTTAACCTCAACCGTTGATCAATAAGCAGTATGTTAAAGTCCTTACGCATCCAAAATCTCGTCTTAGTTGAAACCGCAGAACTCCCCTTCTCCTCCGGATTAAATATCTTATCGGGTGAAACGGGATCTGGAAAATCAGCAATTATGAACGCCTTAGGATTGATAACTGGAGAACGCACAGACAGCGGCATGATCCGCCATGGAGAAGATAAAGGCTCTGTGGAAGCTGTTTTTGATATCGACTCAATCCCCCGCATCCAGGCATTTTTGGATGAGAGCGGCATTGAACACGAACAAGACTGCGAACTCATTATCCGCCGCGAAATATTGTCGTCAGGTCGTAGTCGTGCGTTCATCAATCACCAAAATGTGCAGCTTTCCATTCTAAAACAGCTCTCAGAGTGGCTTTTTGATATTGTGGGCCAACATGCCAATCAAAAGCTCCTTGATTCCGATCACTATCGCGACACGATCGATCTCTTTGGAGACGTCACATCTGAAGTCGCACAGTTTTCCAAAAGTTGGACCGAAGAAAATCAGAAGCGACACACGCTTGAAGAACTTGTACGCAACGAATCGCAACGCGTCCGCGATTTAGAACGTTTTCAAAATGAACTCACAGAGCTAGAAGAGGCACAACTAAAAACAGGTGAAGAAGAATCTCTATTTGCCGAATACACTCTTCTCAGTAGCGCTGAAGAGCTCATGAGCAAGACGAACGATATCTATCAAGGTCTTTCCGGTGAAAAATTTGCAGCACTCCCCTTGTTAAATAGACTAAAGAACACATTTGATCAGCTGGTGCGCATTGCTCCCAATTTAGCAGATAGTGCAAAGGCGTTTGAATCGGCTCTGATTGAACTGCAAGAGGTTTCACACACGTTGAGCCATTACCACAGCCGCATTGAAATGAATCCTGCACGTGCTGAAGAGGTTAATGAACGTCTAACTTTGATCGATCGCCTAAAGCGCAAATATGGTTCCACCATCGAAGATGTGTTGTCTTACTACCAAACGACAAAAGAGAAAGTCAATGCTCTAGAAAATGCCGATACCGAAATTGAAAAGCTGCAAGCAGACATTCAAATTCTTTCCGAACGCAATCAGGTTCTTGCGCAAGCCCTAACCAAGAAGCGGAAGCAAGCGGCAGCACAGTTCGAAAAGGCGATTGTTAAGGAATTGCGGGCCCTGAATATGCCTAAAGTGGAATTCCATTGTGAATTAACCACCCAAAAGCGTTCGCGAAACGGTGACGACCATATAGAGTTTCTGCTGCAGCCAAACGTGGGTGAACAGCGCGTTGCGGTGCGCAACTGTGCAAGCGGCGGAGAACTTTCACGGCTGATGTTGGCTCTACAGGTTATTTTGGCAGGCAAAAAACAAATCCCTACACTAGTCTTTGACGAAGTCGACGCTAACATTGGTGGAGAAACCGCAACGATCGTTGGCGAAAAGTTAAAAGAAATTGGCAAGCAGCATCAGGTGCTGTGCATTACCCACTTTGCCCAAGTAGCAAAGCAAGCAGATTTGCATTTCCAAATTTCCAAAAATGAACAGGAAGGTCGCACGTTTACCTCCGTAAAGGTTTTAGACGCAAAAACCCGCAAAAAAGAATTGGTCCGCATGCACGGTTAAGGGGACGCTGTCCCCTTAAAACCCCTGCCAAAGGGTATTAACCCTCTGGACTCCCATTACGGTGAGGTTTTCGAAGAACAGAATTACAGACGCCTCAGCAAAAAAACGCACACATCCTTTGTCCTAATTTGGAGTGCGGTGGCTTGCTAAGGGGACTCTGTCCCCTTAGAACCCCTGCCAAAGGGTATAAACTCTCTGGACTCCCATTACGGTGACGTTTCTTAAGAACAGCATTTCAGATCCCTCCACTAAAGAAACGATAAAACTTTTCCTATTTGGAGTGCGGTGGCTTGCCACCGCTTTCACAAACATCGGCTTGCCGATGTCAATAAGAAGATATGTTGCAAGTTGCACACAAGCATCCTTAGATGGGGTCGTCAAGCCGACCCCTATGTCGGACTATGAGCGCGCTCCTCCTTACTCTCCATCGCAGGAACATGGGATTTCAGCACAACACCTGCGGCATTTAGCTCTCGGCAAACATCTTTTAATCGTATAATGAAAGTATGTAATCTCAGAGAAAAGGGAGCTTGATTGAATTCTTTTTCTTTCTGTAACGCTTCCAGTGATGTTAGCGTTGCGGCGGCAAAAATAGGATTGTGTTCATAAAGGTTTAGCAGGGCTTCGGCTGCAGAGGAGGTTGTTCGGGTTTTCACAGGAGCCAGGTAAGACCACTGGTCCAACGCCAATAAAAGATCATCGCTTTCCTCTGCGGAGTCACTCTTTTTTTCTTTTCCTAATTGCTCGTAAAAACCCTTGGCCGCTTGCTCAAATTGATCAAAGTTTTGATATCTTCCTATAAAGGCACCCATAGTAATCCACCTAGCAGATAAAATCTTATTTTTTAATTATAACCGAATTAATCTAAATAGCAAAACAAGCAACAAATAATAATAATTTAAATTGATTTATTTAAGGAATTATTTTATACTTAATTTTTTAGGAAAATGGTTAATTACTTTATGAATGAGATTACACAAAATAATTCTGTTCGGTTGTATTTTGCTGACCAAGAAATGGTAGCAACATTACAGGAATCGGAATCAAAAGAAGGGCAATCCCTCTCGTTGGTTGATCCAGCTGGCAAACGACTAGGCAACCTTGATTTTTTTGCGCGGTCGCTTGATGAAATGGGCTTGGGTATGGATGGATACCAAACACTTTTTATAAAAGACTTAGTAAACTTAACTCATGACTCCAGCCACTTTTCTCATTCGATCTCTCGAATCGGAACGAACTTGATGGAAGCTACCATTGCATTGTGCATGACTCGATCTGAATTTAATCGTGCCATCACCTTTTATGCAAAGCAAGGATCTCACTTTTTTTATTTATCTCTCGGATTTCAACCGATACAAAAAATGCACATTCATGGACATTTTGAGGTTGTTTATCACAAATTAATTCGCTCAATTCCACTAACAGATACCGAAAGATTACGTTATGAAAGCCAAAAAGAAGCTGTTGCAAAGGAAAGAGGAGTTGCTCCCAACACTCTCTCTGCAGCAGATGTGTGCTGTTGGGATGCAGTTGCTACCTTAAACACTTTATATCAACAATCAATCGAAGAAGAACGACCGGTAACAAAAATATTTGATACAATGGCCATGCACCTTCCCGAAGAGGGGTGGAATCAATGGAAAAAACATCTCTGTTTTTCCCCTCGCCTTTCCTATAAAAGAGAATTTTTGGATCACCTTCTCTGCCATCTTGTCGGGCAAATCAGCAACAAAACAGCCTCCCTTATCCTCGAATATGCTGATGATAATTTTGGAAAACTACAACCCCTTAAATGGGACATCGAAGTTTTTACAATAGAAGATTTTGTTAAATCATTATCCATATTTGGTTATCAATGTCGCTATCTCACCAATTGTCAACAACTTAAAGATGTCAGGTGGGTATGTTGCTCAGATACACATGGTTCAAAAATCCATCACGCGTTCAATACATTAATAGCGAATCTTTTTAAATCGCAGCTCGGAAACGTGGCACTCTTAGAGGCTGGGGCTTTAGAAACACAATGCATGTTAGACCATCAGTCATTAACCGGTTATCACGTTGATGTCTGGGACATCTCCCTTGCTCAATTTTTTCTCCAGGATTCAAAAGATGCACTCGGGGTACCGTCTGATCATGGAGATTGTATTTTCCCTTTGGGATTGCTGCTGCAAAGACTTCGTTATGTGATTAAAAGAGACTTTAGAATCTGCTTTAATCGAAAAAATTGCAAACGCGATTCGTTTAAAGAAATTCAAATGGAATTAAAAAGATTTTTTAAAATACAGCAACCTTTTATCAATGCTTTTTGTAAAAGTTTTCTGCCTGTTCAAAAGGAGCTATTTGAATATTATAAAAAGCGGTTCATACCTTTTATGGAATGCGAAGACCGTGTATTAACTCCAAGAGAACTGGTTGATTTCATCAAGTGGTTTAACATTATTAGCTCTAAACGCCTCACGATTATGTGCGATGTCACATTTAAGCGTCGTCAAAAGAATCTGTGTAGAACAATGCAAAATTATCCTCAAGGTGGACTGATTTTTGCCGGCCAACAACATTTGGTACAATCAGATGAAACACAAATGCATGTGGAGCCTACATTAAGTTCCTATGTTGAAAAAAGGAATGTGCCTTTTTTGATGCTTTATGATGTCGCAAAGATTTCGACAGTCTTCTCAACTTCACAGCAATTGCTTTCGCAAACAATACAAGAACATGTTGAAAGCGTTTTTAAAGACGTCGATTATTCCAACGCAAAAGCGATGCAAAAAATAGATCGTGGCATGCTCATGAATGGCATTTTCCCTAAGCAACTACAGAAAACACAAGCACTGATTTATGGAATGTACGACGAAAAAGGAAATAAGATACTAAAGCATTAAACTATGCCTAGTACAGCAAAACCAGGCCGTCCTCGGCCTGAGAGTAACCAGGGCGTCCCGCCCTGCAAAAAGCCGGGTTATCTTGTTGTGCGGTAACCATTTTCCGATTAGCCAACCCATCCTGGCT
>JACDHD010000012.1 GCA_013821265.1 Parachlamydiaceae bacterium
TATGGCAGGTTGGAAGGCAACAAAAACTCTTCACTCATGGCAGCAACCAGTCTCACTGGTCGATCAAAGTGCCCTCCACAGCGTGGAAAGTATTCAACATCGCGTTCTAGGTAATGATGTCTTTCTCTTTCTAGCTTAGGGGAGACGTAAATGCCAATTCCATTGCCATCAATATCGTATCCCTTTCCATGGCCGAACAAAAAGGAGAAAATGTGATAATACCCACCCCCATGAGAAACAGGGATCATTTTTGAAGGTCTTTTTAGAGTCCCCTCTAAGCAGTCACCCGTATAATCATATCTATTTTCAGGCCACACGCGTGCTTGATAGACCGAATTCTCTCCATATTCTTTTGCTTTACCGCTAAGGTACTGCTTCCACTGCTGAAAATGAGTCAATACGAGCAGACTAAGTTCACCTGCAGAGGTCCTAACGTCTTTTATTTTATCAAAAAGCGCATCAAAGCTCTGGGCGCATGCCATATGGGGGAAATAACGTACTAAGCGACGGCCTGAAAATAGCACGTGAGCCAGATGACGGATCGACTCGGTGTCTCCTGAATCGATAGCGCAATTTAAAATAGCTCTTACATCCCTATCAAAGGCGCCTAAAACAACAGGTTTTTTTGAACACGTATCTAGTTCTCCATGTAAGCGTTGGATCCAAGAACCTGGTGCTTTACGCGAACGGTTAATGTATTGAATGCATAGGTTTGCAGATTGGGTAGCACCGCGTGCAATCATGGAACGAGGAATTGATTCCAGGAGAATGGCTTGTCCATCTGTGAGGGTGCGATGGATTTTGTGCGTAAAACATTTCGTTAAGAAAATTGTAAAACGATCATCCTGATTTTCCGCCTTGCCCTTAGTTTCTGTTTGCACATGAGCCATTGTAGATAGCATTGGGTCATGAGCTAAATCCTGCAGCGCTGCACTTGGCTGATGGGCGCCTTGTTGACTAGGAAAGGCGAAAGCTGTTTGATTGATTGGAGATGTACTCATGTTAATACCATGTTTAATGATTATGATAAAAATTATATACTAAATTTATTTTTATGTAAATAGTAATTGTTTAGAAGTTTATTTAGATTGTTGTCGTAATAGAACAATAGAAATCCACGAAATACTTCTGCCAAAGTTGGTAGCAAAATGATTCCAGCGTTTAATGCATGAATTCCTTGATTGATTTTCCTTTCACAAAAAGATAGTGTTCAAAAAATGTTTGAGGTAATCGTGCTACGCATTCGCTCTATTCCACTTTTGTTGGGATTATGTCTGGTAACAGGCTGCTCTAAAATCCCTCCTGCCGATGACGGAACGGTGTTTGAGGAAATTTACTGGCGGATCAACAACAACGCTGAGTGGCGTCAGGATTGCTGTTACAATCAGGAATACCAAGAGTTCATCGATAACGCCTTAGCAAACAAATTAACAGCAGACAGCGCCATCCAAATAGCCCTTTTTAACAATCCTAAAGTGCAAGCAACCTTTCAGGAATTGGGCATCGCTCGCGCCGACCTTGTCGCCGCAGGCTTACTGTCAAATCCTTCCTTTGAACTGGAAATTCGCTATCCAAATACTCAAGGTCTTAAAACAAATATCGAATATCTGATTACTTCTAGCCTGCTCGACCTCTTTTTAATTCCGTTGCGGAGACAAATGGCAGAGCTCAACTTTCAACAAACAAAACTTGAAGTGGCCCACACGATTTTGAATTTAGCGTTTGATGTCAGAGAAACTTTTTATGAACTTATTGCAGAACAAAAGAAAATTGATCGGCTTCAATCCATTCTCGAATTAACAAGTATTATCAACGAAATTTTTTCAAAACAAATTGAGGTTGGCAATATCAATTCTCTCGAATTTCAATTGTCTCAGCTGCGTCTCTTGGAAGGGAAGCAGGAATTACTCAGCGCTCAGACCCATGTCATTCAACTACGAGAAAAATTAAATCGACTATTGGGCTTTAATGAAGATATCTTTCTTAACCTACCTGAAAATCTCCCTGACGTGGATTACTGCGGATTTGACTTATGTACTCTAGAATCGATTGCCCTAGAGGAAAGACTCGATCTTCAGGTTGCGCGTTTCGAGATCATCGCCCTACGTCAAAAACTTGGTCTAAAAGAGTGGTGGAGCTACTCCAACCTAAAAGTGGGAATTTCAGGCGAACGAGACACAGATGGAACGAATGTGATTGGACCGGGATTCTCTGGAGAACTTCCCATCTTCAACTATGGTCAAGCCGATCGCATGCGCCTAATCGCCGAGTTAAAAAAAGCTCAGGAAAATTTAGCTGTTCTTGAAATTAAAGCTCTTTCAGAGGTGCGTGAAGCACATAAATTATTGATGAGTTATCTACAAATGGTTAAGGAGTATCAAAATCAACTAATACCCATGCAAGAACAGGTTTCTACATCCTCCGAACAATTATATAACGTTATGGGTATAGGCATCGACAAGTTGCTTGAGAATAAACGCATCGAAATGCGAGGAAAACATAACTACAGCGAAATTGTTAAAAAGTATTTGGTCGCCAGGGTAGAGCTCGATCGCGCTCTTGGAGGAAACCTTTTTGTGCTCCTTTCGAAACAGGAGTGTTTAAAGGAATGATAAAAAAATATTTAATCATCATTTTTATATACATAACTGCTGTTGTTCATGGTCAACCTGTAATTACTCCAAATGTGGGTTCTTTACCTTGGAAGATGGATGGCGACGTTAAGGTGTTTCATCTAGTAGCTGAACCAATTAGACGCGAATTTGCACCAGGTTTTTGGGTTAATTGCTGGGGATATAATGGATCGACTCCAGGACCCACCATCGAGGCAGTTGAAGGCGACACCGTGCGCATTCTTGTGACCAACAATCTCAAAGAACCAACCTCTGTCCATTGGCATGGGCTCATTCTTCCAAATGGAATGGATGGGGTTGCAGGTCTAACACAACGCTCCATCTTGCCTGGAGAAACATTTAAATATGAATTTACGCTAAAACAGAACGGTACATTTATGTACCATCCTCATAGCGACGAAATGGTCCAAATTGCAATGGGGATGATGGGCTTTTTTATCATTCATCCTAAGGGAGAAGAAGACCCCAAAGTAGATCGCGATTTTGCTATCTTCCTGCATGAATGGCGTGTTCCAATGGGCGCCAAAACCCCCATGCCGTTTGAAATGCTCGATTTTAATCTATTTACGTTTAACAGCGTGTTGTATCCGAATATTGAATCCTTGGTTGCAAAACAGGGGGATCGAGTGCGTATTCGCTTGGCAAATGTGATGATGAATAGCCATCCGATCCACCTGCATGGCCATGAATTTGTTGTGACGCGCAAGGGTGCCAAAAGACTACCCCCCGCAGCTCAATATAGCGAAGTGACCGTGTCGGTGGCTCCGGGAGAAACGAGAGATATCGAGTTTATAGCGGATAATCCCGGCGATTGGGCCTTTCATTGCCATAAGTCTCACCATACCATGAATCAAATGCAGCATGACTTACCAAATTTAATCGGAATTAAAACTGGAGATTTAGATGAGCGTATTAAGAGGTTTTATCCCGATTTTATGGGGGTGATGGATACTCACGGAATGGGAGCAATGTTTGAGATGTATGGATCCAGAGAAGGCAAGATGATGAACCACCATATGCAAGAAGGCAAGATGATGAACCATACGCAAGTCCCTTCCAATATCGCTCCGATCGGTAATCCTGGTCCTTTTGGTGTCATTGAACTAGGAGGCATGTTTACGATCCTAAAGGTGCGGGAAAAGTTGGACAATTATAACGATCCAGGCTGGTATCAGCATCCAGAGGGAACGACTGCTCAGTCGACTCAATAAAAATCTACTAATACTCACAAAAAATCAAATAAGTGAAATTGTTTTACTTTTAAACATGCTTTTGATAATCTGCGTCATTAATAAATTAACAAGGGTGTAAATATGAGTATTGAAACGACACCTGTGGGAATAGGCGGGGATTTGGTAACTAAATCTATCTGTACGAGGATGCCCGCGACAAACAAGCTGGCTTTTGATATTCGCCTCAACCGATTTACAATTGTGGATCGAAGCACTTCACTTATTCGCAAATTATATAAAACCACTCTATCTGAATTGGGAGCAAAAATTACTCAATGGATATCAACTGGAGTCTTTGACCAATTAGATTCCCGACAAAAAATGATTTTTTTACAAAATGTGCAAGAGCTTAAGTCAAAAATAGTAAGATATAATGAAAAATTTCGTTTTGACTGTGTATATTGGCTCGCTAACAAGATTGTCATGTTCCTAAGTTGTGGAAAATATAGCTTAAAAATAAAAAATATCGAATTTGATACAAAAGCAGCTGCAGAAGAATTATTGAGCGCTGATTCACCAGAAAAAGCACATAGATTTCTACAAGCACTGAGCGTGTCCTCAATATCCAATCTACCTACGGATAGTCAGAGATTCGTTGCTCGTTTTAATGAGAACCCCAGCCCAATTCTTGAGGTGGCCTTCAACGACCCAAATGCAGATCAACGTAAAGAGAATTTCTCGCTTTATTATCGCTATCTTTGTCAACACATAGAAGTAATTCCTTATTGGAATCAACATATAGAAAATCTTGATGTGAGACTCTATAATGCCCTTTTAGGCTACCTAGCGGAAACTCAGTTGAGTCGTGAGGAGGAGGGTCCTGTTCGTGCATATCTATTGGGATGCTTGCCTCGAGCTACTGAAGAATTGGGAATTGCACCGATTAACAATTTTTTACGAATCAACGAATTACCAATTGAAAACATGATATTCAGAGGGAGAAAACATCCCAGTCAACCCGCAGATCGTTTTAACTCATACTCAAGAATGCAGGCCACGGAACAACTTTTGGCTATAACTCAGCATGCGACTGAATGTTTTGGTACTTCCGATCTGGATAGAGAAATATTATCGAAAATCAGGGTCCATATCCAAGCACCCGGAGTAGATAGGATAATTGTTTCCTATTTCACCAAGGCAGCTAGTTTTGTCCCTAGGCTGATTGAACTTGCAGGTGTCGAACAGGTTGAACGTTACGTTGGAATTAAACTTGAAAGAGAGTCGGGTGAGTTAACATGGTCTCAACATTATAATTTATGTGTGGCATTTGGACGTTATCTCTCAACAGGGGAAACACGAACAGAAGGAATGACTAATCTCCTTTCTATATGTTTGGGACAATTTAATGCTGTTGAACGTTTTCTTCAACACATCATCAAAATGCGTACAAATATACAAAAAAACCTTTCAGAAGCTGAAACTGAAACAGAAAAATTTGAAAGTGATTTAAAACACATTTGCACGTTCGTAGCGGCATTGCGAGATCATTGCAATAAGGATGACTCTAGAGTCGTTCGTCTTAATGAACAGCTTCTTCGATTGGAATCACCTCCTCAGCAACCTGTAGAGGTAAAAGAAAGTGAAGAAGCTATGTAATACATGGGGACGAAAGGAGACAATTGCATAAGTGACAGGAAATTATATTAAACAAAGAAAATAAGCTTCTCTTACTGTTGTGCTAAGGCCCGCAAGGGCCGAAATGTGATAGCGAAGGCCAAGCGAAGCGCAGGCCTGGTATTAGTCCACACATACGTAGGAGCCCTGTAAGGGCGACATGTTCTATTTTGACGAAAAACATGATGGATAGGATCGCCTTCGGCGACAGGATGTAGAACAGAATTTTTCATCCTATCATGTTCGCCGAAGGCGATCCTATCCATCATGTTTTCTTCTTTTGCAAGAAAATGTCGTCCTTACAGGACTCCTGAGCACTTTTTACACTGTTCCAGGACCCGCGCTTCGCTTGGCCTTCGCTATCAAACATCGGCCCTTTGGGCCTTAGCACAGATTCAAACGAATACTGTTTTTAGATTTAAAATAATTTCCTGTCACTTATGCAATTGTCCCAATCAGTCCCAATCAGTCCCAATCAGTCATCTTTTTTTTCTCCTGCAGCTAACTAGTTAGTTTCACAATTAATTAAAAAGTTATTCTGTTAAATTAAACATTTGTGTATAATTGTATTTTAATAATAACTTAAACCAATTGTTTATACATGCTTAATGCTATACCTGTTGCCATTGATTTAATAAAAGATGATACACAAGCCTTTGATGCAAATCGAAGAGTTGATCCCATCTTGAAAAATACGAAAACGCAACGCATTGTCGACGTGGCCATTCCCTTCCTATGTTTATATCGACCTACAGCAGTCGCGGTGCAAGTCGGTTTAGGGTGTATGAAGTCAGGCAAATTATCCAGTCGCGCATTGACACATTTTAGAGCAGGAGATTGGAAGAATTTCACTAAAACAAGCTTTAAACTAGCGCTCGTTATCACATCGACAGCACTGACCATTCTCCTTCCAAGCGCTCAATTGCTGGCTTCGCAAAGTTATCATCTATTCAATACGCTTTATAAACTGCAGCAAGGTTTAGTAAATCGGCAATGGAATGATGCGCTTTCTGCCTGCTTAGAACTACTTGTGACAACAATATTTCTAGCCTCTGTCATCCAAGGTGCGGCAGAACTAATTGCCCTCTCAATGATCCTTCAAGCACTAAAGGAACTATATGGATCTATTCATGATCTTCGTAAAGGACTGTATTTAGAAGGTGTTGCAAAACTTGCTATGGCAGCTATTAGAGGGCACCAAGCATGTCCACACATACGCACAGCGCATAGAAATCTGTTTGGAAGTGAGCTGACAAAAGAAAAATTCGAGGAGTTTGTTGAAAGTGAAGAAAAGGAAACTCTAGATCAGTTTCTAGTGAGAAATAACATCTCAGGTCATATCAAAGGCATAACATTTGAATCCTTCCAAGATAAAACGATTAACAACGTGAAATTACAGGATTGCACGTTCACGGAACAAAGCGCAGATGTCGTTTTCGCTAATGTGAAGTTTACTAACTGCTCATTTAAAGACAGCTCATTTTGGCATACACTCTTTCAAAACTGCAGCTTTCAACACAGCAATTTTACAGATGCCGTCTTAAACGAATGTACATTTAATCAGGTGACGTTTTTTGCGAGCGATTTCACCCGTGCCTGTTTTAACGACTCTATCATGCAAAAAGTCAATTTCCATGCTTGTACACTACTGGAAACAAATTTCCATGCGGTGCAGGCAAAAAATTCAAAAATCGTCAATTCAGACCTCACGGATTGCTTGCTGCTAGGTACTAAAAAGCAGTTTACAATTCTTGGAGGCACTCCACACAAGATCACAAGGCCTGTTGTTGGGTTGGCTTGGAACTTTAGATTTAATGGCGCCTATGCGGTTTATATCAACAAAGCGATCCAAAAGGAAAAGGCGATTTCGTTAAAATTTGATTACGAACCTTTCGAAATGGATACATTCGATTTAAAAAAGGAAGTAGAGGGACTCGTCACCCATATCAATGCCAACAAGCCTTATCACATGCTCAGTAGGGCTGATGAGATGCTGAGACTAGCACCTGAGGATTCACAGATTGGACAAATTTCCAAAAAAATGGCTGAGTTGATGGTGCACATTGATGCACTGGCTCTTCCTGGGGGCGAAGATGTGGAAGAGCTTTTCTATAAAGATAAGCCACTACATGAGGACATCAACTATGTTCGAAGTGTCATGGAATTCGCCGCAGTGCGCGAAGCAGTTGCCACCAAGACTCCCACAATTGGAATATGCAGAGGTTCACAATTAGTGAATGTCTATTTTGGTGGCACTCTAAGGAATGTTGATCATCACTTTGATGAGTTGCACGATTTGCGCGTTAACGATTCTGTACCTGCAGCAGAACGCGATTTTTTCAAAGGCATCATTGGTGCTGATCAGTTTGCAGGAGTTTCCATGCATCATCAAGCAATCGATCAAGTGGGAAAAGATTTAACTGTCGTAATAGATGTAGATGGCTCTCCAGAAGCTAGTGTAAGCAAGGACAGGAATTTTGTGTTAACGCAATTTCACCCAGAATTCGCAGAGCTTTATAGAGAATCATTAGGGACACAAGATACGACAATGGAGGATCTGCAGCGGCAGAGAGAGATCTATAGCAATGCTCTGCAGCTAGATCCCGATAATACAGGTGCTGCGGCGGTTGTTCGTTTAATGGATAAGAGCATTGAACATTTGAGGGAGATAGAGACGAAATTCAATGAGGTTGAGGCTGCAAAAAATCAGAGATTTTTTACGCACCTCATAAGAAGACAGATGCAAAAATCCGCTTAACCGAGATATTGTCCATTTCGCTTTTGGAGTGCGGTGTCAAGGCACCGCCGCCTGAGTAACTACAGTTATTTTCCCTATATGGTAGCCAGACCGTCCCGGTCTGGTCATTCTTTTTTCTACCAGGCCGGGACGGCCTGGCTACCATATCGGCAGCCATCCCGACAAACTAAAGTTACTTTTCGATGTTAGAGGCCTTAGCCGCTTGAGGGCTCCAAAAGCGAACAAGGACAAAATAAAACCCACGCGTTAGTGGATAACGCGTGGGTTAAAAATAAGCCACATGGAGACACGTGCGGCTTATTGTTCTTCTTAGCCCTGTCCTGGGCCAATATTAATTTGATACGCCTTGTCCAAAAAGCGATCTAAGGCTTCAAGAATCTGCGCAGCCTTATCGTGTCCTTCAGATGCCTTGCGTACGAGTTCGTCACGCGCATCTTTTAAGGACTCACCATACTTCTGAGCCATTAGGCGTTTAGCTTCCTGATCTTTAATATCAAAGGCAAAAGAGGCTTGGATAAAGTTGCTTGCAGCATCTGTACTTTCGCGAGTCGTATTTGTCAAAGTTTGAAACGTGTTGTTAAGCATACTCATGTCTGTTTTTTGCGTTATTCGGGCATCTTTGTATTCTGGAGTTCCTTTTGTACCAAGTTTTCGGCTTCCTATTTTAGCTTGACCTAGCACGCTACCCAATCCCGATGTGAAGGACAGAATAGCGCCTGCTAACTTAGCTGCAGCCATTTGTGCATATTGGGTTTGTTGCAATCTACCCTCTTCACGAATAGCATTCATTTCCAGTTGCAACTGTTCGCGCATCGCTTGACGCAATTGGATGCCCATTTTGGCATCGATTTGGGAAATATCTGATTGCAAACGTGCAAAGAGTTGAAAGAAGATACTCACAGCTGTAGTGCTTGAACCTTTCATAAAGGCATTCTTCTCTGATTTCTCAGCTGCTGGAGGAGCGTTGTGAGCAGCTACTGCTGCACCGGCTCCAGCTTTAACACCTGTTGCCAGTGCTTGAATTTCTGCTTCCGTTTTTCTCAATTCCTCAGCAGCTCTTGCTACTTCTGGGTCGACTACTACGGGTTTATCCTCAGGTTTAACCTCACCAGGTTTAACCTCACCAGGTTTAACCTCACCAGGTTTAACCTCACCAGGTTTAACCTCACCAGGTTTAACTTCATCAGGTTTAACCTCACCAGGTTTAACCTCACCAGGTTTAACTTCATCAGGTTTAACCTCACCAGGTTTAACCTCATCAGGTTTAACCTCACCAGGCTTACCATCCTCATCAGGCTTCGCAGGATTCATTTTTGTTTCATCTGGAAGTTGAGCATTTGTTTCAACTGGAGGTGCAGTCCCCTCGTTTTCTGTAGGATTCTCAGTTTTAGCTTCTTCATCTGATGCTTGTTTTGGAACTGGTACTGCAACGTATTCTCGTTTGACCATCGTCTGCGCTTGGGTTTCCACTTTTTTTTCCTCACCCTGAATAACTTCAGATAGAACGGTGAGGTTTCTAACAAAATCAGAGGCTTTACGCACTCCTTTTCCGGTTTGTTTTGCATTGGTAACCGGAAGCTCTTCGCGCTCGTTTAACAGAGGGTTGTCCGCTAACGTGCGATCGAGCCGTTCCTGCATTTTTGTGGGAGCTCCCGCCTTTCCAGCATACATAGGACCCTGAACGAGAACGTCTCCCGAAGGTTTTAGCTCGACTCGTCCTGCTGCTGGTTGAGCAGCACCTGTGTCTTTTACTTCGCTTGCTCCTCTAATACTAGGGTCGGGAGGACGAAGATCACTTACTGTTCCCATAAAGTCTCCTTAGGCATTAACCTTGAAAAATGCCGATGTTTGGATGTAATAAATCTTCTTCTTTTGTTTTAATTCCATGTCGTTGCAGGATAGCGATAAATTCCTTTAGCGCTTGAATGCTGTCCTTCAAGTGCTCTTTATCTTCGTTATGTTGTGCCTCTGCCTCGGCATTTGAAATTTTTACGTAAGGACGCTCACAGACGGCAAGAAAGTGATCCCAGTTGTCGTCGTTAAGTGCTAATTTTGCCTCTTGAATCCACGTAGAAAGAGAATGTGCTAAAGGTGATGACGAATTTAAATCTTGTAAGATTGAGGCAGCAATTTCCTCTAAATTATCTAACCAGCCTGAGAGCAACGATTTTATAACCTCTGCAGTCTCTAAGGCTTTCTTTTTATCTGTATGATAAATTGTTTGAAGCATTGTCAGAGCGGTTACTAAAGAAAAAGCGTTCGAAGCAGCAGCTGAAGTTGATTCATCTGCTCCACCAGCCTTCGCCAGGGCGTTTCCTAATCCCGTCAGTAATCCGGTACTTACAGCAAATTGTACAACCAGATCAAATAGTAATGGATTGCTTTCAGAGAGCCCAATCGTCGTTGCAGAGATAGTAGAAATGAAAAGCATCGCAGCAAGCATCGGCATAAATACTGCGCTACTGGCATTTCCAAGGGGCATTAGAGTGCTTGAAAGTCCATCTGCAAACGCTTTTGCTAGTGCAGCTAATCCAGGACTTAAGATTCCCATTTGTCCGTCGGCGGTGCTGATGCCAATGCTAGCAATGCCAATGCCTATCAGTAAAGGGGCGGCTCCTGTTTCCAGCACTGTTGCAGCTGCAATTAGAGCCGTAATCTCCATTAATCCTCTTATCGCCTGCAACTCGCTACCCATATTTAGATTTTGGAGTTGACCACTCCAAGATTGTAGGTCCTTTACCAAGGAGGCTAGATCTTGTCCTTTGCTGCTTTCTAGTAGCTCTAAGGAGGCAGAAAGGCGGCTTGCGTATAGTGACAAGATGTCGAAATTTGGGTCATTGTGTCCCATGTTATCAAGAGCATTTCGGATCGATGCTGTCATTCCTTTTCCCATCATCAGAACATTTTGCAGCATGACTCCAGATAGAGATAAATTGGTGGCGCTAGTTGGAGACAGTTCGCCCGTTCTTTGTGAGCCAGCTTTCGCCCATACCATGAAGTCTGCAACCAATCCTAAAAGAGCATCAAGTTGTCCATATTCTTCGCTGCGCTGAGCAAGTGGGAGTTTACTTTCTTCAATGTAACGCAGTTTTATGTCTTCAGGAAGGTATTCAAGTAGGGCTTTGTATTCCGTCAATGAGGCTTCATTGCGATCGGCATATGCTTTAGCAGGCGCAGCAATGCGGTGATAGAAGAGAGCAGGCTTTGTGGCATCGCCTTGATATTTCCATGTTGTATGGCGATTCATGTCTGCAACAGAGAGCATATCATATTGGTCTTGAGTCATTATGCCCAGCTGCATATGGACGACTTGGGTCGCAGCTGTTTTACTGAGTTCTTCTGGGTTTAGAATTTGAGATCCTGCTGGAGAACCCTCCAAGCCTGTACGCATATTAGCCTCCTACAGAAGCCAAGCAAATGGTTTAAATTTTACTCTCAATTTCTTTGATCAAACGATCACGTGTGAGAGTGGCGCGTTCTTTAATTTTATTGTATTTCGCCTGACCTTTTGCAATCACCTCAACCAAATCAAAGCTGTGAATTGCATGAACAGGCTTTTTCATTTGCATATAGCAGTCGGCAATGTGATAGAACGGTAGAGGATTCGTATTATCTAAGTTGAATGCCAACATGTAGTTGCTAATCGCTTGTGAATATTGCTTCAGCATGTGGTGACAAGAAGCCAAAGCAAAGGGATAGTCGAATTCTTTGTCATCCAAAAGAGCTAACATAGCAAAAACAGAACTTGCATCTTCGTACTTGCCGCTGTTGTAGAGGCGAGACGTAAAAACGTATAGATTATTGAGCATCTCTCTTGTCAGTCCAAGGTCTTCTAGTGTAGGAGTGCGACCCTCTTCAATTGTCCTTCGCAGCATTTCAATTTGATGTTCTTTTTCTGCAGGAGTGATATGAGGATTCGATTTAGTCACTGCTTGTTCAATTGCCTCGTCTAAAGTTTTCATGATTTTCTCCTATACAGGTATATTTGGGGTGCGATTTTTATCCCAAGAATCCACTTGTGTTTTTCCCACACCGGCGATCCAAGCCACCAGAGTTTGCATAATCTCTTCTAACTGTTTTATCTGAGCTCTTAATTCGTCCACAACGCTTTGCAAGTTTTTATCTTTAGCATCAAAATCAGCGCGCATTTTGGCTAAATTTCCCTGTAAGTTCAAAATATCAGATTCATATAGACCTGCTGTACCTTCTCCAAAGGTGGTGACAAGGCGAGCTCCGGTCGAAGCAAGCTCTAGAGCAGCAGAGGGGTTCTTGGCCAATCCAGCTAACGCATTATACAATACTGCTTTAACTGTTGCTAATGCTGCTTTCATTGCCATCTCAAGTTTTTCAGCGGTTCCGCTAGCTGCTCTGAATGCCTCTTGAGCTACCTTTGCAGCCTCTGTTGCTGTTTTAGCAGTTGCTTCCAATTGCTTAAGGTTTTGTGCTTGGTTACTGGCGCTTTTTGCCAAACCGAAGCCCATCGCTCCAAATGAGATACCCCCATTGACAGACATAGAGACGATCATCGTTGTATAAGCTCCAGCTCCAACCCCTTGGCAGAGATCCCCTACTGCATTGGAAGCGACAAGATATTGTGAACCGGCAGAAACAACAGCAACGCTACCAGCTCCCCCTGTTGCTAACATAACGGCCACACATGTCAATATCTTACCAGCAAATAAACCAATCTTTGCATCTTGAGGAGAGCTTCCTAATGCAAGCATACTTGCTTCGATGGCTTTACCAGCAAGGCCTAAAACCCATTCGGACGCCTTGCCATTGACTCCTGGCATCATATCAATTGTTTGCAGGGCTATAATTGCTATAATGATTGCTACAGCTAGAGGTCCAAGTGTTCCGAAGGATGCGATGGTGGCTAGAATGCTGACTGCAATTAAGATAGGACCAACGATTTTCATAATTCCGCTAATTTTTCCAAGCACCCCAGCTTTTTTGGCCATTTTTTCTTCTTCGATGCGCTGCTTTTCTAGTTTTTCTAGGTTTTGATCAATTTTAAACTTCATCGCTTCGCTTTGAGCATGGCTTAAGCCTATTTGACGCGCTGCATCCTGAGCTTCTGTTGCATATAATAGCTCTTGAAGGTCTGTGAGGGCCTTAGAAACTTGACTTAAGAAGTCCAGAAGCATCAATTTTTCCGGACTGGAAGGCAACTTATTCGCATAGTTTTTTACAATGGATTCTAAATCTTTAGCACCGTTCAAGGCATTGAGACTTACTCTAGATGTTTCTGAAAGTAAAGCAGAGCCAACCGGTTTCCAATCTATTGGAAGGCCATATTCACTTTGAATTTCTTGCATAGAAGAAGCCATAATCGATTTAGCAATTGAACGTATGTTTTCAGGAATTGAGCCATCGTCGGGATTGTCCATGGCTTTTCGTAACAGTTCTAATTGAGAACTTTGTATCGGATACGTTGCAAGGGCGTTTTCGTTTTTATACCGTAGGTTTGAGCTGACAAACATATCATATACTGTTGCGTCTGGTGCTGGGCTCCAGCCAGGAGGCATCTGTTTTTTTAACTCGCTTATCGCAGAATCAAAGAGCGTTTTTAGATTTTCAGGCAGTTTTGCATCAGAATGGTAGTACATTGTTTTGAGTTTGCGAATGTCCGATTGAGAGAGACCATGTTCGGGTCCCAATTTGTCGATAAGCGCCTCAAATTTTTGTGCTCCCGAATTTTGTTGCATCGCATCATAAGCTGTGGAATCGGGAGTTGATTTTGCGACTAATCCCATCCTTCTCATGCTTGAGCGCGCTGCTGGAGCAATCCCCAGTGTTGCCAGTTGGGTTTTTGTTTTGTCATCGGCTGTCTCAGGGTGGTAAACAGCGTTTTGCAAATTATCTAATTCCTGATCTGTAAGGTCTTTTCCTTGTGGGCTTTGAGCTGCCCCTATAATGGCGGCATCGATGCTTTTATCTTGAGCGAGCGTATACACTTTGCCATCTGGATTTTGAGGTGTCAGGCCCTTGTCGGTCGCATTTTTTCGAGCCGCGTCGACAGCTGCTTTAATTTTGGGATCTACTTGCATATCGGGAGACAGATAGGCAGATTTCGCTAACAATTTTTCATCTTCAGTCAAAGTGGGGTCGTCTTTTATTGCATTTCCAACCGCAGTGGAGAATGCTCTATCTTCTGCTGCCTCTTTAAGTGGATTTTTGAGAGTTTCTGCTGATTTTGTGGGATCGGACTTTTCATTAAATAGATCTTGTTTTGGCAGAGACTCGTTAGGTTTTTCTAGACGAGGAACGTGTGCGGGGGTTGTATAAGGAGCTGGCGCATCTTCTGTGCTCTTAGAATGTGTGTCTCTCTCAGCGTTACGGGCTGAAAGTAGTTTTGCTCTTAGAGTTGCCTCATCGACAGCAGTATTCGAGGCAGCACCATCCAAGCCGGCTGTACCAGCTGCACCGGCTGTACCAGCTGCACCGGCTGTACCAGCTGCACCGGCTGTACCAGCTGCACCGGCTGTACCAGCTGCACCGGCAGCACCAGTTGCACCCGCACTGGCAGTATCTGAACGCCATTCTGTGGATCCTTTTACTTCCATAAAGTCCCCTTATTCAGAACTAAATCTGATTCGTTATTCTAATTTCACACCAAGTTCACCAATTTCTTTTTTGAGGTTTTGTATCGTTAGAAGAGCGCGTTCCTTGAGCACTTGATATTCTGGTTTATCGCCTGCACGCTTTACTGCCATCTCTAGCATAAGTAGCGTAGAGGCTTTATCACGCAGCTGTGTATAGCAGTCGGAAGCGTGGAAAAAAGGAATAGGACTATTCCCATCCATCACGCCACAAGCCATGTACACTTGTACTGCAGCAGCATATTCTTTAAGCATATGGAAACAGGCTCCCAGTCCTAGATAGTATTTTGGATCGGTAGAATCTAGAATGACAAGAAGACGAAATAGATAAGAAGCCTCAGCAAATTTTCCTGTATTGTAAAGACGATACGCCTGTCCATAGGTGGCGCTCATCCGTTCGTCATTGAATCCAAGAGCATCTTTTGGTACCTTTCCTGTTGTAAAGATCGTATTCATGATTTCACTGAAATTGTCGATGATATTAGGGTTTACGCCCTCGCCAATCGCCTCTGCTGCCTTGAGTACTTGTTTTTTTTCACTTTGCATAATGTTGTCTCCTAAAATAAATTCAAATAATTAGCGGAATATAGCTCCCAGTAGTGTGTTGAGTTCCTGAATAATTGCTGTTGCCATGTTTGCCTGTTGGCTTACAGCGTCGTTAGATTGGTTAACATTAGATTGTAAAGCCTTTGCATCGTCTCCAACAACAGAACGGTTATTCTGTATAAGAGTAGTCCAGTTGGAGTTAACTGCATCGTTCATTCGGCCACGTTGATAGGTTTTTGCCTTTTTAACATCATCTGAATCACCGGGCTTTTCTGCTAAGAAAGTTCCATCCCCTTGCAAGAAGGTGTGAATTTGGCTCAAAGAGTTCGTGTAAGCGCGCTGCCATTGAGACAAAATAAATAGCCTGTTAGCTTGTGCCGCTGTAACACTTTGTAGAGTGCCTAACAAGTCTGCAATTAGCTCGTAGATGCGATTTAGAACAAGGGTCTTATGGAAGTTGGCGCTGGAAAGTGATGATGGGGCAAATGGGTTAACAGCTAGTGTTTTACCCACATCTTGCAAAATTTGAGCTGTCCACTTGTCAAACGAATTGCTAGGAATGAAGTAACCCTTTTCGGCAATTTGCTCTTGATAGAATTGATTGAGACGAGCAGCGAAATTCCCTGTTGGAAAGAAAGCTTCGTACACATCTTGATAACGAGGTAAATCAGCTAATTGAGCAGTTGTAAGGCTTGTAGAAACAAGAGGAAATAGATTCGACCCGTTCATTAGTCCGGCAGTGATTGTTAAATCTCTTGAAAGTCGGTCAAAGAAGCTCGAAACTGTTGAAGGAACGGTTCCATCAGTATTGTAACTAAAATTGATTAATGCATCCGCAAACCAGGCTTTAAACTGAGCTGTTAAATTTGCCTTATCAGGTCTAGGAGTAATTAGAGACCAGTCATTAGAGCCTAAACCAGATTGTCCTGTGACATTGGGAACGTTCGCATCACTACTTGTAAAAGTAACATAATCCCTTAAAAAATAATCAGAGAAAGGTTCTGTTACCCCAGCCATAATGCCGTAATTATACGTTCCTGCAGTTTGGAGAAAGGTTTGAAATTTGGTAATAAACGCATCAAAGGTGGTTGGAAGAGGATTGGTTGATTTGTTTAGAGACGCAAAAAATGCATCGACAGCAGCTGCATTTGATCCTGCCATTCTGTGTAACATTAAACCACTCGTTCCAAAAATCCACGTAAACACGGGCGTTGGGTAGGCTTTGGTATCAGTGGGCACGCGAATCAAGTTCTCAAGGAACGTTAGCCCATTGACTAAATTGGTTTCATCTGAAGCAGCCATAATTAACTCCTTTAGCAAGCATGCTATTTCTTAACGAGCAATACCTTGAGCCATGCGTTCTAGAATTTGTGTGATCTGCTGTAAAATCGCTGACGCAGACTTATAGTATTCTTCAAAAATATATAAAAACTGACGCACTTTCTCTTTTTGCGTATCGTTTAAAGACTGACCAGACGTAATCGCAAACGTGATATTTTGTTGCAGGGCGCCGGCCTTAGTCGAATTGGCATCAGTTCGCGTCCCATAATTATCGATAAGCCAATTGCGTATGCCGTTATAAGCATTTTGGATAGAGGTGTTGTTATTAATGATACCACCGCCACCTGCAACCAGTGTCGTTTTTAAGTCATTGAGCACAGACTTCGTACGGGCTAGGAGAGAATTGGGATCTTCATCCCCATTTGGGTTGGTCTGTGTGATATTGATACGAGGAGTCGTTGCCGATAGGTTTGGAATTTGAGCGCTCAACATGGTCATGGCTAAAACAAGCTGCTTTTGCAAATTGGTAAAAGCGGCAGGATCCCGAGAGTCCACAACGAACGAACCGTTAATAAATCCAAGCCATTCTGTGCCAAATTTAGAAGGAGTGTGAAAACTAACAATATTAGCTAAAGTAGGGTTGGGAGTTGCAAAGACGTCGTCGGTCTTCAGATATTGTACTGCATCATTAATAGCAGAATTGCTTACATTTACTCCCTTGTAGCTTGTGGAAACTGAAAAGATATTTGGGAAAATTGTGTTAATAGCCTTGTAGTCTTCAAATATACGTAATTCGCGGCTAGCACTAGTACTATTAGAACCGGGAACTTCACAGTATTTAACGGTATTACCAGCAAAGAGAGTGAGAGTAACTGGATTACCTGCCGAATCAGTAGAATCTTTTGTGAAACTTATGCTGGGGGCTGTTGAAAAGGAGCCATAATTTGCGGTAAATGTTGAGGATAAGGGAACACTAGGGATAATGGTAAACGTGTCTGTTAAGTTAAGTCCGTTTATATTAACCTGGCTCCATCCTAGGTTAGATACGCCAGGATAAGCACCAGTCATGTGATAAACATCATAAAGCCCAGTACTAACATTTTTAATGGCGTATAGCATACCCGAAAGCGGTGTTGCTCCATTATCATAATCCCCCACAATGTTATTTCTAATTGCTGCAAAATCAGCGGCTAAAGGGTTTAAAGTAGTAAAAGAGCTAGGACCTATTAGTGCCGTACCAGCGGGTACATTAGCTAATTGGTATGCAGAATTGGCAGGGAAGGAGGTAATAGAAGGCGCAATAGGGACTCCAAAATAGGCGCTAGCAGCCTTACCATAAGCGCTGGCATATGCAGAAGGACTAAGATTGCCGTAGGTACCATTAAAATTAAATTTATTTCCGAAGGCGCTCTTATCATTAATGACAATTTGGTTGTGAAGTAGTTGTAGGTTTGCGAGTTGATCAAGCGTGGTTTTAGTTGTGTCCAGCGCATCCTGTAGGGTGGTTAGGGTATCCGCCATCACATCGTTACCCGCCTTGACATATTCCAGTTCAACGAGACTTTGAATGGTTTTATTACTGCCTGAATTTGCTGCAAAGGCGAAAAGAGCGTTCAAAATAAGAGAGGTAGAACTCAAGTCCTGCAAATCTTTCGCTTGTTGAAGAGTAAGGACGACAGGGGTGTTAGGGTTGTTAGGAATCACGACTCCAAGGCTTTGCAACGACTGAAAGAGAGGTCCTAGCTGCTGAGCCATGTCATATGTTAAGAAGTATGTCTTTAGGATACCATTGGGATCTGACGGATCAACAGGCAATGTTTGCCCGTACTTATATAAGTTGCGCAACACTGTGACATAGGCTGATAGCTGATTGGCGCTTGCAGTCGTTAGCACCGGAGCAGGAGGGATTGGAACCGCCGTCGTAGGCGTCCCGTGCAGTACTTGATCAATGCCTAAAACGGCAGTTTGATAATAATTGGCAATGTCACTCGTTGTGTAGTCAGTGACCTGCGCATAACCCGATAGGGTGCCCGCGGATATGCCCGTGGTGGCTAGGGAGAAAACAGGGTCCGTCATAAGAGCCTCCTTAATAGGCTACTATAATCTATTTATCCTCTTATATATTAGTATAGCAAAAATCAAATTATTTTTAAATAACATAACGAAATAATTATTTGTCAATGCGCTGGAGTGATTTTTATTGTGAAATAAAATGAATGGTGATTGCAATTAGAGGAAAATATAGATTCGTACCTTGCCCGTGCCCGTGAGCGTGCCCGTGCCCGATTCGCTAAAAAAATGACGTAAACCGTAAAAATACTACAATTTTACGTAGCTCTTTAGCAAGTCGGGCGCGCTCACGGGCAGGGGCACGGGAGGGCGCAGCTTGGGTTACGACAGCTTTTTGACTTTTGCAATTGTCTCCTACTGTCTTAGCTACTTTTGCTCTCCGGCTTGACCGTTGCGTCTTTAGTCGCTTGTGCAGCATGGCGTGCATGTGCTTCTTTTGCCATTTCTATCTCTCTAGTATTCATATGTCTAACTGACCGACCTTTCTTTTCACCAGCACAAGCCAGAAACTGTGTTTTATCGACGTCAGGACAAAGGTCAACGAAAAGCTGCTCTAGATCCAGTTTGGTAGCATGGACAAAAGGCCCTGCAGTTATACCTGTAACCCGACTTAGATAAAAGTTTTTTAGTTTGGTGGCTTTCTCTTTTAAAAATTCCGATAAATGGTTATCGCTTAATTCACCCGCAGCAAGCTGCAAAATGACCAATGTCGGAGGCAATATGGCTGCAATGCGAATGCTTTGAGCGAGAAGCGGCATTTGCAAGCGTTCAAGAGGAAGTTCACTCAAGTACTTAAGATCCCCTTCAGAACCAGTAGGAGCATGGTAAATAAAAACATAGCGCAAATTTTCTAAGCGCGTAAGGTATTTAAAATGCCCATAATTGGTTTTTTGAGGCATTACTAACCACTTTACTTGTTTTGGAAGATGCTCCAAACATTCACTTGTCAACTTTGGAAATTTTCCCAAATCCCAATTTGTATCTTGAGCTAGTAAAGGGAAAATAATTTTTGCTTGTTCATTTGTAAGGTGGTTATCTCCATTAACAGGTACTGCTGTACATGCCCAAAGAGGAGTGATTTGCGTGAAAAGCTTAGAATCCTCTTCGTAAGCTGCCCAAATATTTCCTTTATGCTTGTTAAAGATCGCCTGCCATTTGTCCGCATCGCTTTTCGGAACGAAAACAGGTTTCTTGGCTGCATTAAATAATAATTCTGTTGCTGATGATGTGCTTTCTACTGACATAAAAATAACTCCCTTTATGTGTTTAATTTTAATACATTTGTTTAACAAAGAAATATTAAAAGAACATTACTTTAATTTCACTGATAAATGGACAGAATGGACGAAATGAGACAATTGCATAAGTCAAATGATTGTATTAACTTTCTTTTTATTTTTTACCACCAAGACACAGAGGCGCAGAGCAGCACAGAGAGCGAGAGGCTATTTTATGGCTTTAGGCTTATTTGAGGTTTGACTTTTCGATCTCTTTTTAAAAAGCTGAGGCTTTTTAAAAAAAAACAGCCAAAGTGAAATTGTCTGACGACAATTTCGCATTTACATTGCTGCGCAAAAAAGATGTTATGTTTCAGAGACATCTACAATTCGCTCTCTGTGCTGCTCTGTGCCTCTGTGTCTCGGTGGTAAAAATAGATCGAAGACTTATGCAATTGTCTCATCAAGTCCATGTCGTCCATCCTTAAATTAACTCGCTGGCCACCGTATCGTAAAACAGAACACCCCGCTTTGTAAGCCTTGCCCTTCCCTCACTAAGTAAAACCAAACCCTCCTTCTGCAACTGCTCAAGAGGCCCCAAAGAGATCGTCCCATGCTTCTGTTGAAACAGCGCAAGGTCGACTCCATGTAACAACCGCAGCTGAACAGCTAAAAGCTCCTGACGACGCGCTTCTGGGGATAATTCTTCGCTGAAATCGATCGGAGAATCTCCCTGCAGTAACGCTTTGCAGTAACGGCTCAAATTTGCCACGTTGCGAAAGCGTTTATTGTCCCAGTAGCTAAAAGCAGAAGGACCCAATCCAAGAAAAGGACGTGCCGTCCAGTAGCCAACATTGTGTTGGGACCACTTTCCATCTCGAGCAAATGCAGAAATTTCGTACTGCTCCAAACCACCTTCAGCTAAAACAGAAATGGCATTTTCGTACATCTGTAGGCTTGTATCTGGGTCTGGAAGCTGTTTGCGCAAAACCTCTTGCTGTTTGAAAAACAGCGTGTGGGGTTCTATCGTGAGATTATAGAGAGACAGATGTGTGATCGGAAGCTGTTGAATTTCTTTTAATGTGCGATTCCAAATGTCCAGAGTTTGTCCAGGTAGATCGTACATGAGATCAACCGAAATGTTTTTAATTCCCGCCTCACGTGTCATCCAAATGGCATCAAGAGCCTTTTGAGCACTATGTAAACGCTCTAACACTTTTAATAAGTGAGGATCTAGCGTTTGAATGCCAATGCTGACGCGGTTAATCCCTGCAGAGGCATATTCGGTCATCAGCTCTTTGGTAATATTTTCAGGATTTGCTTCCAGAGTGATTTCAGGATTGTCGGTTGTAAAAACAAGATCAGAATGTATCCATGATAAAATTTTGGAAATCGCTGGAGCCCCTAGAAGAGCCGGCGTGCCGCCCCCAAAATAGACACTGACGATTTTTTTATTTTTTAGAACAGGAAGCCAGCGGAACCATTCGAGTTGCAATCCTTCCATGTACTGTAATTTAAAGGAGTCTTTGTCTGGAATCACGTAAAAATGGCAGTAGGCGCATTTGTGCGTGCAAAAGGGGACATGAAAGTACAGGCTAACAGAATCAGAAGCGCTGCCTGTACTCTCAAGCATGAATTAGCTTACCACTCATCGGCATCAGGATCGATGATCCCACCGCGGCGCCAGCGGTTGCGATCGCTAAAGGGGGATTCTTCCTCTTCCTCGGCTTCTTCACCCTCTTCTTTAGCTTCGCCCTCTTCGCCTTCTTCATCGCGCTCTTCAACGATAGAAGTGTCGCCTTCGCCACCCTCTGTTTCCATTTCGAAGCCCGTATCACCACCACCCGCAGCAGTTTCGCCTATGTCGATATCGGGAATCGTAGGCATTTCGGTGTAGCCAGCGCGTACGGAAGGACGTTTTGGAGTGATGTATTCCTCGGCTTCACCACTTTCCTTAAGAAATTGAAGGCGCTCTTTTTCCTCTTCGATTTTCCCTTGGATAATGCGAATCTCTTCCTTGTGCTTTGGAATATCTTTTTTGGGAACAAGGCCTAACTTGAGCCATTGATCGAGGTCGTTAAGTTCTGATTCTAGTTTCTTTAGTCGTTCACTCTTGACATGTCGCATGGCTCTACTCACCACTTAAATTGTTGAAACAGGGATACCAAACCATTGAAAATTTGGTTTCACCCTGGAATTTTAATGTTTTGGTATACTTACTACATTTGCTTTTTTCAATGCAAGTTTATGAAAAATCAAATGGACTTTTCGATTCCTCGCAGGGTAATCCACGTTTTTATAGAAATGACAAAGAAGATATCTGTTAAGAGAAATAAATAATAGAAGAACTCACCGCCGGAGCCAAATCCATAGCTATGCAACCCAGTTCCTAGGATGTAATTGACTCCATACCAGGTAAAACTAATCGCTAAAAGACCAACAATGGCTCCAATGGCCAATCCAATATTGCCAATGCGATGGAAACGATGGGCATGCACAATGACCAGGTAAGTGCAAATGGAGATAAATGCCCACGATTCCTTCGGATCCCAGTCCCAGAAGCGCCCCCAGCTTTCAGCCGCCCAAACACCACCTAAAATTGTGCCAGGTACCAGCATGGCGATTCCTATGTACATTGCTTGAAGAATGCATTGTGCTAAAAAATGCAAATTCTCTGAGAGTTTGCGCTGATAAGCTAACATAATGAGAAAAACATGAGCCATCAATCCAGCCAAAATGAACACTCCATAGCTTCCCACCACCAACAAGACATGTACAATGAGCCAATACTGGGAATCTAAAACAGCCTGAACGTTATCTAGGTGACCATTTAAATGTGTGACCTGCAAAACAGCTAAAAGGATGATGCTAGCAACGGTTGCGATCAATAAGATAAGACTGTTTCTAAAAAAAGCAAAAAAGAGAAAAGCAAGGGCTAGGCTAATCCATGGTACATAAATAACCGTTTCAAACATGTTTGAGACAGGTGGCCGCGCTAAGATGTAACAGCGCATGGCGATTAAAAGTGTGTGTAGAAAAAAGCCAACACCCAGTGTGCGGACTCCCCATGTTGTCCAGTTGATGCGCTGTAGACCCATGCATAACATGATGCTAGCACAGATGTAGAGGAATAAAATCAGGGGAGTAAGAGGAAATTGATAGTACCGCTTTTCCATTTGTAACTGTAGTGTAGAAGGATAGTGAATGCTTTTTCCGCTTGTGGATTTAAAAACGGTTCCTGCGATCCCCTGGTACCCCACATTTAGCGCAGTTGCTAGGTTTTGACTGTGATGTGCAATTAATGTGTTTTCCTGATCGGCAACAGCCGCTTCTAGGGCTAAGTATGTGGTGCGAATTTTATTAAACTGTTCATCGCTATACGGCGTAAAGTTACTGATCGGATGCAACGCGTTATTGGAAGGGTCATACGTCTTTAACTTTAATGCTTTCAAAGGTAACCAATCACCACCTGAGCGTTTACTAGGAAGGAGTTTAAGTAAAGAATCGCTTTGTGCCCTGCGTTGTGCAAGAGGAAATTGTGATTCCAGTTGCATCGTTATTGCTTGAGGAGCTAATCCTTGCTGTTGCAAATTTTTTAGAGCAAGAGAAAAGGTGTCATTTAATTGTGAGGGTGCCCACTGCATGTATTGAATAAGTTGTTGCAGAAGTTGAAGGCTATCGTCCGAGTATTTTTTGTGAAGACGTGTCTTTGTTGCTGTTTGAAGATCCTTCGAAAGGGTATCTCCTGGCTTTAGGAAATGCCACGGCTCGTTTTCTGGAACAGATAAAATTTCGATTTGATCGTTTTTTCGCATGACCCATAGCCCTGAAGCCAAATGTGACAGCTCTCGTTTATCGCTTTTAGATCGATTTGCGGAATCGTAGTAACTGGTTACAAATGTGTGTAGAAGGAGAGGTTGCAAAAAGCGGAGGTTGCTTTCTTCATTGAGGTAAATGGCTTCATGAAGCTGTGAGAAGGAAAAGTGTGATTCCTTTGGATCTAGTCCTAAATTGGCTTTTATTTCTTTGTTGCCAATCCAGAACAGCGGTGTGTTGTCCCAGGAAGCATGTCCATTGAAATGAATGTCCCAGAGGAGGTCGTTAGCGGACATGTTCGAATTGACAGATTCTGCGTGATAGAGATCGTAAAGCCAAAGCCGTGAAGAGGCTTCTAGTGGTCTAAAACGACCCTTATAGGCAGAAGGAACACCGCTTAGGTTTGAAGCATCAAAGTGACCTTGTAGCGTGTTGCATAGTAACAAGCATACAAAAATAAGAAGGCGCATGGTTTATCCTGATTGTTCTTCTTTGCGTCTTTGCGTTGAAAAAAAATTCGCTAATCTTTTTGCATATTGCGTTGCATCATCATAAAAAGAAATTTTTCAACGCAAAGACGCCAAGACGCAAAGATGTGCTTTCAGTTTCGACAAGATTTGCTTATAAACATCTATTTTTTCACCAGATAGTGCGTTTTTCGGTAAAAGTCCGTCATCTGCTGCTGCAAGGTGTTGCTATCCGCAAAGGTGCGTTGGCACGCAGGGAGGCTATTGAGAAATTGCTGCCCATACCCTTTTGTGATAAGACGTGAATCCAAACAGACAACACAACCTCGATCACTTTTGTTGCGTATTAAACGCCCAAAACCCTGTTTGAATTTGACAATCGCATTAGGTAACGAATAGCTCATAAAGGGATCTCCACCCTCCGCTACAATTGCCTCTGTACGCGCTTGAATAATAGGCTCTGAAGGCACCTTAAATGGTAATTTAACAATGATCACACAACGCAACGCTTCGCCCACAACATCGACACCTTCCCAGAAGGAATCAGTGCCAAATAAAACGGAACGATCTGTTAATTTAAAACGATTCAGAAGAGCACTTCGGCTTTCGTCGCCCTGTCTAAAGACCACATAGCGATTAGCGATCAGCTTGGAAGCTAGCTGCTGGTGGCATGTGCGCAGCATGCTGTAAGAGGTAAATAATACAAAAGCATTGCCTCGGCTAGCTTGTATAATATTCCAAATTTGCTCGACGGCGGCCTTCATAAAGTCGGGATGCGTTGGAAGAGGCATATCTGTGGGAATTGCGAGCAGAGCTTGTTTAGGAAAATTGAAAGGAGAGTCGTAAATATGTTCTGTGATTTGACGCTTTGGACATAATTCAGCATTGAGACCAAGGCGCTGACGAATGAAATTGAATTGCCTGTTTGCAGAAAGTGTGGCGCTGCAAAGGATAATTGTTTGAAATTTGTTGAAAATGGCCTGTGCTAACTTTGGAGCAATATTTAATTCAGCATTCACAAGGTGAATGTTTGTCATCGTGCGAAGAGGCTGTAGCTCCATCCAGCGCACAACAGAGGGAGGGATCTTGTCTGAGATAAAGTTTGTAATGGTCACACAATTATCGGCCAATCTAGCTGATAGAGCAGCGATTTCAAAGCGAATGTTTTTTGTGACTTCGTCTAGACGATCATCGTATACCGAAACTAAGTCGCGCTCTAATCCATTAAGCGAAACAACCAAACGTTCAATACAACCAACCAAGCGTTTGATTTGCAGAACGCACTCTTCGCTCCATTTGGGATGTTTTAATTGAGTCTCTAAAAGACGCAACTTATCATTCTTTACACCCTCTTCAGTGCGGGAAGTGGAAAGATCCACGAACTCCTCAAGAGATTGAAATGTACTCTTCAGTTGCTCTAGGACATCGTTTTTGTGTCCTGCAATATCTGTGTTGATGCGATTAAATATTCCACTGAGTGCCTTTGGAGGGTCCTTGCGGTACAGTTCATAAATTTTTGTCTTAAGAACCTGGATTTTCCCTTGCTTTTCAGCAGTTAAACGCGAAATTGTACGCAAAAAATTGAGATGCGAACTGCGTGCCGAAAAGTAGTCGGTTGCAATATCTTCGATGTTATGCGCCTCATCGATGATGATGCGTTGGTAGGTAGGTAAAATACTGGTTTGCTCATAATTGTCGTCGCTCATGCGTGAGGCAAGATCCGCAAAGAGTAAGTGGTGATTGACGACTAAGATTTGGGCATCATTAGCCTGCTTGCGCGCGCGAAAGAAATGGCATTTTTCGAAGAAGGGACACTTGCGGGAAGTACACGTATCGGCTTCTGCACATACGCGCTCCCACATATCTGTGGATGGTGCAAAGGGAATGTCTGATCGAGAGCCATCTTTTGTGGAATGCTCCCACGCTTCAATTTTTGCGTGTTCAGCGGCTTCTTCTGCTGAGAAAAGCATCCGTTCAAATTGAAGATCGTCAAGCTTGCGCAAACAGACATAGTTGCTCATCCCTTTAACCAGAACAGCCTGAACATCCAATTTGAGAATTTTTGTGAGAAGCGGAATATCCTTCCCAATTAACTGTTCTTGCAGAGTGATGGTGTTTGTTGAAATGACAGTGCGTTCTTTGTTTTTTGCTGCCCAGAGAAGAGCTGGAATCAGATACGCCATGCTCTTGCCAGTGCCAGTACCCGCCTCGATAAGTGCAATGCGATTGTGATTATAGGATTCTAAAACATCGCGCATCATATGCTGCTGGACAGTGCGCGATTCAAATCCGGGAATCATTTGACTCAGCACACCATTAGGCTGAAGAATAGCGACAGAGGCTTCAACATCCAGCGACGGATTTTTGGATTTAGGGACTTGTAAGGGAGAAGTATTATTGTTCATGAAGCCTGGGATAGCTGTTCTTTCCGTGCCCGTGAGCGTGCCCGTGCCCGATTTTCTAAAAAAAACAACGTAAACATTCGGTATATTTAACTTCGTGTAATATCATTTAGGAATCGGGCACGGGCACGCTCACGGGCACGGGCACGGTATATTTTTAGACAAGGCCTCGACTACGCCGCAGCTTCCACGATATTTAGGAACGCTTTCAACTGCTTTGCACGTGTAGGATGGCGCATTTTACGCAGCGCTTTTGCTTCAATTTGTCGAATGCGTTCGCGCGTTACATTGAACTCCATTCCCACTTCTTCCAAAGTTTTTGGCTTGCCGTCAACGAGACCAAAGCGCTGAATCAACACTTTGCGCTCTCTTTCAGTAAGAGTAGATAATACTTCATGCATTTTATCTTTCAGAATGGAGTAACCAGTTGCTTCGGAAGGAGAATCGGCCCCAGTATCTTCCAAGAAGTCTCCAAATTGGCTTTCTCCGCCATCGCCCACTTCAGCTTGTAAAGAGATCGGATGCTGAGCAATTTTGTAGATTTCGCGTACGCGGTCAGGAGTGATTCCTAACTCATTAGCTAATTCTTCTGGAGTAGGTTCGCGACCTGTTTCCATCATTAGCTTTTTGGCTCCGCGCAACACTTTATTGATCGTCTCAATCATGTGAACAGGAATACGGATCGTACGTGCTTGGTCGGCAATAGCGCGGGTGACCGCTTGACGAATCCACCATGTCGCATAGGTAGAGAATTTATAACCGCGTCGGTATTCAAACTTTTCTACAGCCTTCATGAGGCCCATGTTGCCTTCTTGGATAAGGTCTAGGAAGGATAGGCCGCGGTTTGTGTATTTCTTTGCAATTGAGATAACAAGGCGGAGGTTTGATTCCACCATTTCACGCTTAGCTTCCTGGCTCTTGTCCATCCAACGCTGCAACATGCGCACATCTTTCTTAAAGTCGTCAAGAGAGCGGCCAGCGGCAAATTCACGCTTGCGCAATTTGCGGCGAGCAGCCAGTAATTTTGAAGCGGCAAATTTGTTGCGTTCAGCACGAGGAATCAGTTCGTTAATCTCTTTCTCAAGATTAATAAAACGGTCGTACGCTTGTAGTATAACTTCGCCGAAGTCTTCGATGATGTTGTGGCGGCAGTGAAAACGTCTTAGGTACGCTTGAGTACGGATACGGCACTTTTCAAATTCGTCAGCCAATCGTGTGCGTTCTGCTTCCTTGATCTTTGGATCTTCCATTTGAAGCTGTAGGCGTTCGAGATTGCGATCTTCTAATTTTAATAGATCACAGAGCTTTGGAAGCAGATTTAGGAATTCCTGTTTATTTTGAACTTCTTTTTCAGCGATGCTTTTGTCGAAGCGTTCTTTTCCCTGCATCAAGTAGTTGGCAATTGAAATTGTTTCTGCTGCGGAATAGCGGAAACGCATGATGATGTGTTCAATTTGGATTTGCGCTTTTTCGATACGCTTAGAGATTTCTACTTCTTCTTCACGTGTTAAGAGGGGGACTGAACCCATTTCCTTGAGGTACATTCTAACAGGATCATCAGGAGTGCCTTCAGAACGTCTTGGAAGGCCTTCAACTTCTTTGGCTTCTTTTTTGCGTTCTTTCTGACGCTCGATCTCAGATTGGTTGAGGATCTGAATATCCATGCCACTCAAGAAGATCAACACCTGGTCAATTTGATCTGCCGAGTCAAAGGCCATTGGCAGAACTTCATTGATCTCTTCGTAGGTGATGAATCCTTGATCTTTAGCTATCGATACCAGCTCATCGATCTTCTGTTGATGCTGCTGAGAAAATGTATTCTTGAAAGTTGTTTTGCTCATATCACTCTATGTTTTTAGTCTGGAAAGGCAAGAAAATTGTGTTAAGTATATTCGGTTAGCTCCTGCTTTTTGTCAAGAGCTGTTCTTCCAAGTAAAATTTACGTCGAATAATTATTTACCACATCGCAACAAAAACTCATAACTTTTTATTGCTTCTGTCCTTTCCGTGCCCGTTTTCAAAAAACAACGTAAACTCCAAGCCACTCCCTTCCGTGCCCGTGAGCGTGCCCGTGCCCGATTTGCTAAAAAGCAAACCACACCGGACTTTTATTTAATCCTTTTCTTTTCTCTCATTCTAATATTTTAGGATCGGGCACGGGCACGGGGCAGCAAATGGAAAATTTGTCCTTTATCCATTTCTACGGTAAGATGCAAAAAATAAATAAGGACGTTACCCATGAAAACCCTAGATATTGATACCCTACGCGCCACATACAAATCTCACGAAAAAGAAGCCTTGCAAGATTTCTTTACATTTTTGCGTTTCCAAAGCGTAAGCACCGATCCCAGTTATGCTCCGCAAGTCAAAGAATGTGCCGATTGGTTAGTCAATTATTTACGCGAAATGAAATTTCATACAGAACTTTGGCCAACAGCAGGATACCCCACCCTATTTGCTTCCAGGATGGAAGCTGGTCCCGATAAACCCACACTACTCATCTACAACCATTACGATGTGCAACCAGTCGATCCCATTCAAGATTGGGTATCTCCTCCTTTTGAACCTACCATTCGAAATGGAGAAGTATATGCGCGCGGAGCTCAAGACAATAAAGGTCAATGTTTCACCACACTGCAAGCTCTCAAAATTCTTCTGAAGCACTATCAGAAACTACCTATCAACATCAAACTGATCATTGAAGGGGAAGAGGAAAATGGCAGCACCGGAATTGCGAGTCTTCTTAAAGAAAAAAAAGAGCAGTTAAAGGCCGATTACTTGGCTATTGTCGATGTGGGCATCCAAGAAAAAAACAGCCCCTCAGTTACTCTAGGAGTGCGTGGAATCGTAACAATGGATGTGGAATTAACAGGATCAAAGACAGATCTGCATTCTGGATGCCATGGAGGGCTGGCTTACAATCCTCTGCGTGCTCTGGTAGAACTGTTAGCGGGTTTACGCGATGCTAATGGAAAAATTGTTATTCCTGGATTTTATGACGACGTTATTCCTCTTTCAGATCAAGAAAGAAAGCAAATTTCTCTAGAGTTTGATGCAGAGACCTATGAAGCCGATTTTGGTATTAAGCCTACCGGAGGAGAAAAAAATCTTTCTCTTGCCGAAAGAGTGTGGATTAGACCAGCGCTAGAAATCAATGGTGTTTCAGGGGGGTACAGTGGCAAGGGATTTAAAACAGTGATCCCTTCACACGCTTCTGCAAAGGTTTCTTGTCGCATCGTGCCTAATCAAGATCCTCAAAAAATAGGAAAACTTGTGGCGCAATATTTGGAGTCAAAGGCACCAGAGGGGATTTCTGTGAGGGTGCATGTGCATCCAGGGGGAGGCCGTGCCGTGCGTGCAAGCCCCTCCTCAGCTGTGGTCAAAGCCTTTCAACAAGCATTTACAGAGGCTTTTAATAAGCCATGTTGCTGTATTTTTGAAGGCGCTTCCATCCCTATCGTAACTGAACTCGCTGCAGCTAGTGGCAGTGAAGTAGTCTTAGTAGGCTTGGGACTACCAAGTGATCAAATTCATGCTCCCAATGAGCATTTTGGAGTCGATCGCTTAGAAAAGGGCGCTGTTATCATTGCTCGCACAATTGAATTATTGTCATAGTTATTACTTGAAAGTTAATTAAATAATTGTTAAACTAAAATTATAAGATTAGTTTATTTTGTTCTGCCGTTTTCTGCTTGCAGATAAATTGTTACTCCAGGAGGAGACAATGACTATTCCAGCAGGCTCTACTGGTGATGGGGCTCCCTATCTTAATCCCTTACGTGGTTTTGATAGTATCATCAAGTTAACTGAAGATACCTTGGCTGAAGCACCAGTTAATTTAAAAGATTACTTGTATGCACTTGATGCCGGCACGGCTGCTAATCGCCAAACTGTAATCGACAACCCTTTTTCAGATGCCTTGCTAAATATAGATCGCTATCGCGGGCTAGGATCGCAAAGTGATGCTCTCGATGTGATGTATAGCGCTATACTAGAACTTACGGCACGATGGCGCGTTGTGGTTAATGCACAAACAGCACAAAGCAATGCCATAAATAACTATAACAACAATAGTCTCCCTACCATACAAACAGCAACAATTACACTTAACGATGCTATTGAAACTTACAACAACATTCCAAACGGTCCGGGATTTCCAACTCCTGCACAGCAAGATGCCTTGCAGAATGCAATTGTAGCCTATCAAAACGCCGTCGCTCCATCTGTTAACACCTATAATTCTATAGCTACAACCTATAATGCGAGTTACACAACCTCCTTAAACATCGAAAATTTAACTAGACTTTTGTATGGGATGCCGCCATTTGCAAAGGGTGCAGCACCCTTATCCAACGTCCCAATAAGTGTGGGCTTTCCTGTGACAAGGCCAATGTCTGAATTGGGGATACCAAGCGGCTTAGCAAACATTTCCGTTAGCTCTCCTGCGCCCTCAGATTCTGTCGCTATCCAAACCTATTTTAAAAGTACTGCAAGCATTATAGCGATCATCTTTTTTCCCCAAAGCGTACAGTTAAAGACGGCAATCGCATTTCAGGATCAACGTACTCAGATAGATGAACAAACATTAGGATTGCCTGCGGCATTTATCACTAAAAAACATGCTGTTTTGTTTAGTTCTACTGATGGCGTTCCTCCCCAGGGGGTCTCTTCCACCGTTGTTAGAATGGCTGTGGGTACTCAAGCTGCGATGACAGATCGTTTGACCGCTAAAGCAATGTACTCAGCAATACTAAATAAGCAAGCAACCGATGCCGTGGCAGCCTCTAATACCGAGCCTGAGCCTGTAACACCTAGTCCTGTATCCAATAAGTTGGTTGATAAATTGCGCACGTACTCTCTTTTACTCGTAGCTGAAGCTGCTGGCAATGCAGGGACGAATGTATCTCAACAAGTGGGAGATCAAGCTTCTAATGCTAAAGGAGTGCGCAACTACTTTGATGTCGCCAGTGCACTGGCCTTTGCAAACAGTGTGAACGGTATTGTCTCTTCTGGAAAGGTTAGCGAAGGCATTCGAGAAATCCTTAACACCGATCCTGATTTCAATTTGTTGACTCTAACGGAAAAACAGGAACTGATAAAGGAACTCGTTCCAGTCGTTAATTTATCCATCCTCCAATTTGCGCTATCACAGGTGGCATTGACGTTAAAAACTCCCGGTTTAATTGCTCAAGTATTTGGCAATATTCCAGGCTTGAAAATTGGTGACTCACTGCAAAATGAAGATATTGCCACCGTGTTAAATGATAGATTAGACGATCCTCTTCTGATTGTTGCATTGAAAGAAAATATTGCAAAGGGCTTGGAAAGCGATACAGTGACTCCAGAGCAAGCAGCTTCTCAGGCCTCTCAAGCTGTAAATATAGCTCTATCACAGGGAAAATTTTCAGATCCTGCAGCATTTGGAGCAGCTGTTAAATCGGCTTTAACAGGACAGGGAGTAGGAGATGATCAAGCAGGAATATTAGGCAGCCAAGCAGCAGGAACCCTTAAAACGGAAATTGAGTTACCCTTTTTAAGTGAACCGTTTGATCCTACAGCGATTGCAGCATTAGTATTAGCGCTAAAAAGTAGTTCATCTGTTGAACTACCACAAGAGCTGCGCGACATAGCTCCTGCAGGCACTGTACAAAGACAGCTACTCACCGATCTATATAAAGCTGGACGTGATGATCCCGCATTAGTCGGATCTTTGGAAAATCTGCTTGCACTAGATAATCCTACTGTACGCGATTCTCGAGCCCATTTAAATGAAATACTGCTAGCAAGAAGTATCCCACAGCTAATTGTGGATCATATTTCAGTTAAAGTGGGAGGCTTGGGTCTTCTTCCAGTCAGCGATGATCCCTTATTACGCAGGCATCCAGCTGGCATATTATCGCGAGATCAAATACTGGAATCATTAACCCATTACATCAAAACGAAACTTACCCCTGTGATTGGTCAGGAAGCTGACAAGGTAGCTTCTTCGTCTTCTCAGGCTGTTAATCGCTTGTTAGATAATTTTAATGACAACATCAGATTGATCAGAGAGCAAGGAAACGAAGCTGCCTTGGTTGAATTTCGTGAAAATGCGCGCGTGTTGAGTAAGGCTAATCTTTCTCAGTATCAAGTTAAACACCAAGTTCAACAAGGGATTAAATCTCAGGTTGAAACTGTTGTATCCTATGAAAGGCCTGCAGAACAAGCCGATTTGCGAAAACGCGTTCGTTCTCCTGGGGCTACTGGGACACAAACTTACAAAGCCGACATCGATATTCCAGCATAAAGAAACAGTGCCTATCTTTTTTCCGTGCCCGTGCCCGTGAGCATGCCCGTGCCCGATTCCTAATAGTAGAAAGAAGAAAGAGGGACGTTAAGAACGCCTCTTCTTTCGTTGTTTTTTTTAGCGAATCGGGCACGGGCACGCTCACGGGCGCGGAAGGGTAAACACGGGAAAAAAAAGCTGCGACGAAGTCGCAGCTTTTTTTGATTACTTCTTATCTTCGTTGTCGTCGATAATTTCTACTTCAGCTTCTTCAATATTATCTCCATTCTTGCCTTGCTCATGAGATTGCTCATTATGCTGAGCATTTTGCTCTGGAGAAGGTTGTTGAGATGATGATGAAGCCTTTGACATCGCTTCGCCGATGTGTTGCATATGAGATTCCAGCTCTTCCTTTGCCGATTTGATTCGGGCGCTGTCTGTTCCCTCTAATGCTTTTTTCACACCATCGATTTTGCTTTGTACATCGTCCACAATATTTTGAGGAAGTTTGTCTTTGTATTCCTTAATGGCTTTTTCAGCGCGGAATACAAGAGCATCTGCCTCATTGCGCACTTCAGCAGTCTCTTTTAAACGCTTATCCTCTTCAGCATGAAGTTCAGCATCTTTGAGCATACGCTTGATGTCTTCTTCTTGCAGGCCAGATTGCGCTTCGATGCGAATTTTCTGTTCTTTTCCAGAAGCCATATCCTTTGCAGAAACGTGTAAAATACCGTCCGCATCCAAGTCAAAGGCCACTTCAATTTGAGGCACTCCGCGTGGTGAAGGAGGGATGTCTGAGAGATCAAAACGTCCAATCTCTTTGTTGTCGTTTGCCATTTTGCGCTCACCTTGCAAGACGCGAATGGTAACGGCGGGTTGGTTGTCAGCTGCAGTAGAGAAAATCTGTTTCTTTTGTGTAGGAATTGTTGTGTTGCGTTCAACAAGCGGAGTCATCACGCCACCCATTGTCTCAATTCCCAACGTGAGAGGATTTACGTCTAGCAAGAGTACGTCCTTAACGACGCCTGAAAGAACTCCCCCTTGGATAGCTGCGCCGACTGCCACAACTTCATCCGGGTTAACTCCCTTATGTCCCTCTTTGCCGAAGATCGCTTTAACCATCTCTTGAACGGCTGGCATACGTGTCATACCACCGACGAGAATGATTTCGCTAATGTCTTCTTTTTTGAAGCCAGCATCTTTTAGTGCCTTCAAACATGGTTCACGCGTACGTTCTGTGAGATTAGCTGTGAGGCTTTCAAGTTTTGCACGCGTTAGCGTGATTGACAAGTGTTTAGGACCAGACGCATCCATTGTAATGAATGGTTGGTTAATTTCAGTGCTGAGAGTCCCTGAAAGCTCAATTTTCGCTTTTTCAGCCGCATCGCGTAAACGTTGCAAAGCCATTTTGTCGTTATGAAGATCAATACCCTGTTCTTGCTTAAACGTGTCAAGTAACCATTTCAGAATTTCGTTATCGTAGTCATCGCCTCCCAAATGGGTGTCGCCATTTGTAGAAAGCACTTCGAAAACGCCATCGCCAATTTCCAAAACGGAAATGTCGAATGTTCCTCCACCTAAGTCAAAAACCGCAATTTTTCTATCGGTTTTTTCTTTGTCCATACCGTATGCTAGTGCGGCAGCGGTAGGTTCTGGAATAATGCGCTTTACATCTAATCCTGCAATGCGGCCCGCGTCTTTTGTAGATTGACGTTGTGAGTCGTTAAAGTAGGCTGGAACGGTGATTACCGCTTCAGTGATTTTTTCTCCCAAATACGCTTCAGCAGTTTCTTTCATTTTGATGAGAATTTGAGCAGCCACTTCTTCTGGAGTGACCAACTTGCCTTGTACATCAAACACAGCGTTGCCGTTTTGGCCTTCTACAACATGGTAAGGAACGGTCTTAATCTCTGAAGAGACTTCAGAATACTTGCGTCCAATAAAACGTTTAGAAGAAGAGATCGTATTTTCTGGATTTGTGACCGCTTGGCGCTTTGCAGGAATACCCACTAAGCGCTCAGCGCCCTTGTATGCAACTACAGAAGGTGTTGTGCGTGTGCCTTCAGCAGATGCGATTACTTTGGGAACGCCTCCCTCCATCACAGCGATGCATGAGTTTGTGGTACCAAGGTCGATACCAATGATTCTACCTTTCTTTTTGGTCTCTTGAGTCATAATTACACTCCTGATTAAATTAACATTTTTGTTGTTGGTCTAAAGATGTCTCGTCAGGCGCTTTAGCTACCTTAACGCGTGCGGGACGAATGACTTTATCTCCCATTTTGTATCCACGAATGCTCTCTTCCATAACGATGCCTGGAGCAAATTCTGTCGAAGTCACCATTTCGATGGCTTCATGACAATGCGGATCAAATGGCGTACCTTGCGATGTGAAAGCAACAACACCGTTGTTTGCTAAAACATCTTTAAATTGATTTAAGAGCATCTGAAAGCCCAAAGCCCAATGTTTGACTTCATCAGACGCTTGTTGTGTAAATTTCAGTGCATTTTCAAAATGGTCGATAGGATGGAGAATGTCGACTAACACATTCTGTACGGCATACTGAATGAGTTCTTGACGTTCTTTCTGCATCCGCTTACGCATGTTGTCTGCTTCGGCTAATTGACGCAGATATTTATCTTTATACTCTAGAGCGTCCTGTTTCAGCTGGGTTAATTCCGTTTCGCTAATCGATACCATAGCAGAATCGTTAACTTCAGGAATGGGTTCGTTCTCATTGGGTTGTTCCGAATTCTTATGTTTGGTCATTAGATGTCACTCCTTTATCTTCAAGTAATAAAAGACGGTAGTCTTGTTCCAGTAACGCTTCAGTTTTGCTCTCAGGCTGACGAAACGTGATTTTAAATTTATATAAATTGCGTGTGAGTGCTTCGCTAATGCTGGCTGAAAAACCATTGAGAAAACTAAAAATTTCTCGATATGGCATACGTGTAGGGCCTAAAATGCCTACGGCACCAGCAATGCTTTGATTGATGTAGTAAGGGAGTGCAACAATGGCGCAATCGGGGGTTACGTTTGTGTAGGTGTCTAAGTCTTCACTAATCCAGAATTTTAAATGACCTGTTTTGCAGCAATCTTTTATTAAGAGGCGCATGTTGTGGGCATTTTCAAATAGAGCTAAGCTGCTAGACAAACTCGATGCATCGTGAAATTCGGGATACGCCAACAGTTTTGATAAACCGGTCCGGTACAGCTCAGTATCGATGAAGTTGGAGTACCCAACGATGTAACGCATGAACAGTTCGTTATAAAGTTTATGCGCTAGCTCCTCTTCACCAGGTTCGAAATTTTCGGGCTGATTTAATCCCGTAAGTCTCCACTGGAAGTAGGATTCAATTCGCTTTGCAGCAAAAGAACTCAGTTTATGTTCAAGGGGAAGGACTTCGGTGCGGATGACTCCAAAATCGGTTATAATCACACACAAACAGCGTGCATGATCGATCGGTACGAGTTTTAAACCGACAATGTAGTCGTGGTCAAAGCGCGGAGCAGAGAGGAATACAGCTGATTGTGTCAGGGTACTTAAGGATTCTGCAGACTTTTGGAGAAAGGAGGCGATTTCGCGTGTTTCGGTTAGCCTAATTTCTTTCAGAAGTTGCTCTTCCTTGGGGTTTAATGATTGTAGGGCGTGTTGATACTCTTTTGCGTAGGTGCGCAAAGCTAGGGGTGTTGGAAGGCGTCCACCAGAGGTGTGTTGTTGAGTAAGGTAACCGTCTTCTTCTAATTTGGCGAAATAGTTGCGAATTGTAGCGGAACTGAGCTCTTCGAAGCCAGCGTCTTTGAGTGTATTAGAGCCTACAGGTTTGCCTGTTCGGAGGTAGTAATCGACAAGACCGATGAGGACGCGGAATTCGCGGTCTTGCTTTTTGGATCTTTTTGAATCTGTGGTATTTACTACATGTGACATGCTTTTTCCCTCCTCATACGACCTATTATGCCGAAAAAGGGAAAAAAGTGCAATCAAATTTAGCACTTGAGTTGCTTAACTGCTAAGTTTAATAAATGGACGTCATGGACGAGATGGACGAAATGGACAAAGTTTCACCTCTCGACTGCGTCCATTCCGTCCATCTCGTCCATAAAGTCCATTCTGTCCATTAAAAACTAACGCTTGCCCTTTAGCATAGGTAAAATGTCCACAATGGAAGGTGACCACGTCAATCCACGTTCATAGACAAGTTTCGCTGCTATGTGGCAAGCAATGATCGCCTTTTTATGGGAATCGGGAATTTCCTGCATAAGCTCATTTCGAAACTGCTGACTCAGCGTGCTAAGGCAGTAGTTGAAAAACGAATGCGTCAGAAAGTCTTTAGACGAATCGACTAAATCCACATGTTCCAGATACTCTAACAACTGATCTGTAAATAAGTTAATGCGTTGAGAGATCTGATCCGAAATTTCTGTAAGAGACTCTTCTGTTTCCCGACGGGTGCGCAGAAGAAGATCGGCTTCATTTGCAGCGCATTCCCTGAGACGTTCCAGAATCTCCTCAACAAGTGCCGGCTTATATTCTAAAAAGCGCTCATCTCCAAGTGTTAACCCACACAAAACCTCAAAAGAGGAACAAATGACACCTGTCTTGTTAGCTGAACTATCCTTAATGATAAGAGCGCCTCGCTTCTCAAGCTCGCGACGCGCTTTTGGCGAAACATACAGATTAGCTCCTTCGACAATCGCCTTTGCTGTGGGCTTGCCTGTAGCATCGAGAAACTCTTCGTAATTCGTTTCATTCAATGTGCGCGGACGACCTCCGGCAGGAATGAAGATATCGGCAGAAGTGCGATGCACGTTGTGACGCAATAAATGATGCATCTCATTACCTGTTAGCCAATCTTGCTCTAGTTTGCCGTTTTGCTTTCTCCAGCACAGGGTTTGCTGAACAAGTGTCGTTTGATGTCGTTTAGTGAATTTGTCAACAAGAAATCCACCCTCTGTTAGCTTTTGGGGAGGGTAGAAACGAATGCTACGCTCTTGCAGAAACAGTTGAACTAGAACTTGTAAGTCTAAGCCCTGAGGTTCGAATATGGTTCCAGATACATCTGTGAGGGCGATCAATTTAGCTGTGTTAGGGTAAAAACGATGCAAATTGCGAATTTCATTTCCGGCAACATCTCCGTCTGGCCCACCAGACATTTTTACAGTAAACGTATCGCGTGTGGGGTCGATATTTAAATAGCGCAAAACCGCGTCGACATAGACGTTGAGGCCAAGAGAGGTAACGCCGTACTCTTTGTGGTTAATGCCCAATTTTGGTTTGCCTGAGATAAAAGAGCTGCCAGGTTTGTAGTTTCGCGATTTGCTGTATTGTGCAATCCATTCAATCATGACATCGTGCATCAGCTCATCAGGGCCCAGATAGAGGTATTCTGGCTTTTTCCAGTAGTCGACGATTCCACGCGCACGCAATTTTCCGTCGGGTTCACAATTGACTAAAGTGATGAGGCTTTCAATAAAGGAGCGTTGAGCTTGATAAAGATGCTCTAAACGCTGTTCCTGACGAAAAATCTCTAGTTTTTGATCAATCGATTCGCTGTCCAACTTAGAAAGCTGAAGATCTCTTTTGTAAATAGCAGCTTCGGACTCTAAGCGTTCAAAAGGTTTTAGGAAAATAATCCCTTTAGCACCACCCTCAGGGATGTCTTTATTTTTCATGTGTTGTGTGAGTGCGAGATTATAACATTCAGTGAAGGCGTGGTTGCGTTCGATAATCATGCGTTCGATGTGTTCTGGATATACCGTACGGAGGCCTCCACGAGCTAAATCGCGAAAACGGATGTGGAATCCCAAAAAATGCATACCCTTGATGAAGAAAATTGCAAAGGGAAGTTCGGGAAATTTCTTGGAACGATCGAACGGGATATTGTCCAGATAGAGAGGGTCTAGACGAAAGCTAAGGGATGTGTAATTAGGACGGTAAAAATTCGTTTTGAGAGTATGGTGAATGAAATTTAGACCCTGCAACAAGATGGTTTTCCGGCGCACATCATTTTCTTCATGACCGGTGTCTAGTTTTTCGATGTCCAATAAAAGCATGTTGCATGTTGTTTGATATTTTTCTTTATCCTGCTGTTCTGGATCAAAGCGATATTTAAACGCTTGGCAAAGTAATGCTGTTAACTCAGGATGGCGGCATAGCCCGTCTTCAATATGTTCTAGGGTATATAAGTTGGTGTCGATGTGGACAAGAGATTGATGAATGAAATTCATCATCGCACGCAGCAAATTCCCCATGTTGTTAGAGATGATACCCTTTTGCACGAGATGGTGGTCGATGTTGTCAAAGCTGGCAAAATACTTAATGGTGATAAGGTCTTTAATAAATTCCAGCATATTGACCACATCCCAAGCAGGCTGGTCATTTTCACCATGTAAATCTAAGGTGAGTGCTAGGATGCTGTTAATGCCGTATGGATTAGGGTAACTGGCTGACAGCTGCTGGACGACAAGGCCATGACGATGCACTGTACGCACAATGCGATAGAGAAAATTATGTTTTGGAGTGTTGCGCCAGGCTATGGTTAACTTCATAGAAGCCTGATTTTTATTTTCCCACTCTTCATTGTAATGCACTTCATACTGACAATGATCGCGCGTTGTCGCGCGAATAAACATTCGGATAGCGATAACTAGGGATTCGAATGACTGAGACTTGAGAAATTCTGGACTCATGCCAACTAGAGCATTATCAAAATCGTGTTCGTCAATGTCTGGATGGTTTTTTTGAATGTAACCTTTTAATGCCTTTTTATCATGTTCAGAATATGTTGTAGACAGGTTTTTGTCGCTTCTGAAAAAGTGAATGATAATAATACGCAAGTGGAGATCTGCATTGAGAAAAGGGGGAGGAGTCTTTGAGACATACGTTTGATAGCTAGTAATGGCTTGATGCGCATAGTTTTTGAGCACTTGTAAGTCGGCATCAGTTTGATCTAGACAAAGAATAAAAGCAGAGTCCTTTAACTGAATATTTGCGACATATTCTTGTCTCTCCAATTCTATCAAACTATGGGTCAAAAGCATCATGTTGGCTTGCCCTTGCTCCTCACAGAACGTAGCAGGCATGGCACTCTCCAGCCATAGATAGCACTCTTTAAATTTTTCACCTTCGCGCTGTAACTGTAGATTGAGTTTTTCGTGTTGTGACATGTACCTATTTCCTCAAAAGTCTTAATCCATTTAATCCAACCAACACCGTTCCCCCTTCATGCATGACCACAGCTAGCCATAGAGGGACTATTCCTGCTAACGCAGGAAGGCTAGCGACCAAAATCGCCAACGTAGCTAAAACAAGGTTCTGTTTTACTACAGTCTGCGTATTGCGCGCTTTGCGTATTAACCAACCCAGTCGATCAATGTTGTCTTGTAACAGGATCACATCCGCCGCGTCAATAGCTGCTGTGCTGCCCACTTGTCCCATACAGATCCCTACAGTTGCGCGAGCTAGTGCAGGAGCGTCGTTAATTCCATCACCAACCATTGCTAATCCTTGATTCTGAGAGAGTTGTGTGACGTGCTGGAGTTTATCTTCAGGACGCAAGTCTGCATAATATTCATCAATATTTAATGCTGTTGCGACTTTTCTTGCGCTAGCTTCATGGTCACCGGTTAACATGATTAAGCGAAGGTTATTTTTTTTAAGTTCTTGTATCGTTGTGAGAATGCGTGGACGCAGGATGTCTTCAAATCGCAAGAGATAAACGTTTTGTGCAATTAAAAGCACAGCAACAAGTTCTCCAAGGTCCTGTACTTGTTGGATCAGCTGGGTGAGCGTATTCCGATCTACCTCGGTCAGTTTAGGCAACAGATAATCGGCGTTTCCTATATAGACCTCTTGATCTTCATCCGTAACAGCCTTTAAACCATATCCTGGAATAGATTCAAAGGTTTTGAGTGCGACTGCAGGAAGCTGCTTTTCTTCGCCGTAACTCACTATTGCTTTGGCAATAGGATGAACAGCATTGCGCTCCATGGCGTAGGCGACCGCTAGAGCTTGATTGATGTCGTTGTTGTGGTTGATGCGCTCGACGGAAATTAAGTTTAAATTTCCACTCGTCAACGTGCCTGTTTTATCAAAAGCAATCGCACGGCACTTTGCTAAAGCGTCTAATGCGATCCCCCCTTTAAGCAAAATCCCTTGGCGTGCACAGACTCCTATGGCACTGAGATAAGCTACAGGGATGGCGATGATAAGAGCACAAGGGGAAGCTGCAATTAAAAATGCTAAGGAACGATAGATCGATCCTTCAACACCTAAATAGGGAATGTTAATAAATAGAGGCATAACGAGAGCCAAAAATGCAGCAGTACTCATGATGCCAATGGCATACCGCTTGCTGAGCTTCTCAAACCAACGCTGGAGCACTGGGCGCTCTTCCTGTGCTTGTGTAACAAGTTGGATGATTTGAGCAAGTGTGGAGTCGCTGCTGGAACGCGTCACACGCAATGTGAGGGCTCCTTCGAGATTGCGCGCTCCCGCAGGGACTTCGTCATTTAGCTGCTTTGTAATGGGAAGATTTTCACCTGTTAAATGAACCAGGTTTACGGAAGAGATACCAGAAATGACAATTCCGTCTAAAGGGACTAACTGACTCGATCTAATAAGAATGGTGTTGTTAACCTGTACATCATTGACAGAGCGCTCGACAAGAGTGCCATCCTCTTCAACCACGCACGCCTTTGTTGGAGATAGCTTATGGAGGCTACTGATGTCACTTTTGGCTTTTGTCGTCACAAAGTCTTCCATAGACCCAGAAATGGCGAATAGGACAAGTAATAAGGCCCCCTCCATCCCACTTCCAATGAAAATAGAAGAAAAAGCTGCAACTGTCATGAGGAGGTCGATGTTAATTTCAAAGGCAGCCAAATCTTCAATCGATTCAATTAAAGCGGGAACCCCCGACAAAAAGTAAATGATGACTAATATGAGATGAGATAAAGGTAAGGTAGTTGGATAAAACGAAAGAGCAAAAGAGACACAAAGTAGAATAGCGGATAAAATAGCTGCTTTAAGAGTTAGATTAGCTCCCCAGTGACGCGAGCTTGGAGTGATAAAAGGACTAGCCGTTTCTATCTTGCCAACCTCAAAAAAATCCTCGAGGGAAAGGGCTGTTTTTGTCGAGTTGCGCGTTAGTGGCATCAAATTACCCTTGAAAAAAGGATGAGAAAATAGACGCTAGCAAAGGAAACGGATGCTATGCCAAAATTCCAAACAGCTGCTGCAATCAGGTGATTGCGCGCTTCGTAGGCGAGTAGAACTCCCGCTGCAGTAGTGGTCAAAATGGCCGCAAGGGGCAGACCCATTGAAGGCCATAACAGCAACCCCGCCATACAAATAGAATAGGCGATGAGTGTCCCTAAAAATGCTCCAAAAGCTTGTTTTAAGGGGTGTTCATGCGATTCTAAAGACAGCCCTAATTCTTCCTCAACCATGACCTTTAAGAGACGGTTATCATCAGCCATTAAAATATCTAAAACGGATTCTAACAGTTTTCCTTCAAGTCCCTTGGAGCGATAGAGAGCACGCAACTCCTCGCGCTCCTGTGGACGATTATGTTGGATTTCCCATCGCTCTTGCTCCAAGATACGGTGCAGGCGCTCTAGACGGGACCAGCCTAACCAAGCACTGCGTCCAAATTTCCATAAAATCCATCCCAAAGAAAAGGTGCTCAGGAGAGCCATCGTTTCGTAAAAGTCGAGATTAAAAGGGAGAAAGAGAGTCCATAGAAGCATAAGCGCAATGGCTGTTTCGCGGGCAGCATCGGCTGCGGCGGCCTGGTGACCAGGCACTTCCGTCCCGTGAATTTCGGAGGAAGTGATGAGGCCTTTAGCCTGCACCTCTGCAATATGGCTAATCGCCTCTTTGCCATTAAAATGCTCCGAACACATAAAATAACCCCATATTACTAAATTTTCAATATACAGAATCGGTTTATTTTATCAATGAATCTTAGACCCTAATTGTTACTAAACTTGCCGTTAAAACCATCTCTTGAACTCATCTTCCTTATCTCAGTTTTTGGCAAGGGAGGAATTCTTGCCTTCAAACTGATTTAATGAATTTGAATTCAATAAATTGATTTTTACAGTAAATTTTATTAACAATTATAGTCTAGGTGAATAAATAATCGCATTGTGCTATAATTACAATTAACATAGTGGAGTACTGGAGGTGACTTATGGAACCCGTTAATTTAGAAGTAGGGGGAGCTGGGGGAGTGGGCGGATCTGCGTCTGTAGGCGGAGCCTCATCGAGTTCCTCTTCCAGCAGTGCACCACCTACAAGTCAAGATGAAATTTCAGCTGCCGAACAGGTGGCAGCTCTTATAGTGATGCAAATGTCCTCTTCTCATCCACAACTCTCCGATGATTTTGAAGTGTCTCCTATGAAGAAAGTTGACCAAAAACATGAAATTATCATGGGAATGCTAGATAATTGGTTAGATAATCTGCGTGAGCAGGACGATCGAACTAAGGAAAAAATACGTTCATCAAGTTATCAAGCAGAACTAGAAGCTAAATCCCCATCCCAAATTGCAAAAAATGAAGCCAAATCAACACATGAAATCGAAAGACAAGCCGTAACCTCTCCTTCCTATGCTGGGGTTCAGCAGTCGCATTCGATGCAAACAGATGTCGCAAATGGCGTGCAAAGTTTTATGCAGGGTATTGATGGAGATGCCGCTGCTAAAGCGCGTTTGCCACTCACTGCAACCTCATTTGTGATTGGAGCAGATTTTATTGGCAATGCCATCACTGTAGCTGAAGTGGGAAAAAGTCCACGCATGGATGCTTCAACCTATGAGAAAATGACCGAACAGGTTGCTGCGATGACCCCGAATGCTGCCGATTTTGCCGCACAATTAGGATTGATCGGCGCGATGTTTATGGTTCAAGCAGGCTATCAAGCACAACTCGTTTCTGGAGGCGATCCAAAGGGGAAAGAACCTGTTGTGCGCGATCTGACATTCATCCGCAACTACGCCAAAACGGTAAAAGAGGTTGTGGGTGGACGCGAAATGGATTACTGGATTCGTGGCATGGTGATGCGACAAATACCAGGATCAGATGCAGCGTCAGAAGCACGTAAAGAGCAATTAGTGATTTTAGGAAAAGTTGTTCTGCTAGCTTCTGCGCTTGCTATGTACTACAAATACGAAACGAAAAAAATCACGGGCCAGGAATTTTTGGGAATGTTGGATGGGGTCACCAAATTTGAAGATCCAAAAGACCTACGTCACAGCTTGATCAGCATGATCAATGGATTCTTAGGTCAACTTCCAGCTGCTGAACGTGCAAGTCTTAGAAATGCTCTGAGCGCGTATATGGATAAAAACCCCGATACCGAAAGCATGCTTAAGCCTACGCGCTTGTTCAGTGGAGTCATGGAAGAATACAACGGACAAACAGAACTACCTGCGTAACAGCTTTCTTGCAACCAGGCGTCACGTCCTGCAAAAAAAGAAGGTAGCCAGACATAATTTGTTAAACCATTAAATTATCGCTATTTTTGTTGTTCTTTATTCTTGGTTATAGTAAGTTAATTAGTATTAATAACTTATAACAAAAGAATAAAATGATTCCTTTATCCAATTCTCCTCAATTTCAAGTTAGTCGCTGTTCACGTTGTTGTACGGCATTGTCTGCATGCTTAAAAGCCCTTGTGAAGCTGGTGACAGCTCTTCTTTTCGGAGCAGCTGCAGGCGGAACTTGCCTATTTTATGGCGTAGGCCTTTGGCAAGCATGTGTGGCCGGTTCTTGTGTGGCTGCTGCAGCTCTCTATACCTTGAGGGGGCGTTCTGTTACTACTGTGCTTGAAAAACAAGTTAATCCAAGCGAATTTTATACAGTCCCATTAGGATGTCCCGACAAGTTATCACTATCTGTTTCGTATGAACATTTTACACTGCCTCCCATAGAATATGAAGAAATAGAGGGCATAAGAAGGGCAGAAGAAGCAGGAGATGTGGCCAATTTGAAACTGGGATGGCAACGCTATGGTATACTGGTTCAAGCAAGACTAATGGAAACAGGTAATGCATTTGATGCAGACGCATACGACAAAATGAAGCTTGAAAGTTGGGCACGATGCATGAAAAACACAAAGACAGACATCACGCCATTAACAACTTCTGTTGATGCTTTCAATGAATTGATGCAAACAGGTCAGCTGGCTAGAAGACATCGAACAGGATTCAGTCCTTCACGCCTGATATCAAGTCCTGTCACAATAAAGACTCCACCACCAGAAAAAAAAGAATCCAAAATCTAATAAAGCCTAAGGCGCTGCCCGTGTTCGATTCCTAAACCAGGCCGTCCTCGGCCTGGTAAGGCAATTGCCCCTGATGGACCATCATTTTCATATTGTCCATTTCGTCTATTTCGTCCATGTCGTCCATTCTGTCCATTAGGAAAGGCAGCTCCTTCGACTACGCTTTTCGTCATTCCCCACCTATTTTTGTTGTCGATTAATTCATCGTTTGCATATAGTATCGCCTTGAATTGCGGGTGTAGCTCAGTGGTAGAGCATCACGTTGCCAACGTGAGGGTCGTGAGTTCGAACCTCACCACCCGCTATAAAAAAAAAGTCTTCGTCCTAACAAGCGCGGGTGTAGCTCAGTGGTAGAGCATCACGTTGCCAACGTGAGGGTCGTGAGTTCGAACCTCACCACCCGCTTTAACCCTTGGTTACGACTTTTTAATGGGCATATTCGAGTTCTTTTCCGCTAGAAACTCGCAAAAATAAGAGGGTCATATGTAATTACCCTCTTATTTTTGCGAGTTTCTAGCGAGAAAATAATCTCGAATATGCCCATTAAAAAGTCATAATCAAGGGTAAGTCATTCTTATCAAAATGTTTCAAAAAAACAGGGCAGCAAGTTAGTATCACAGAAAATGGCTAGAAGAGTGTTCTATTGCCAGCAACTGAAAGATCGGAGGAGTTTCCAGTGACCAACACAACAGAATTTAAAAACGAAAATATCACCGTTAGTGTTTCAAAAGAACCAGGTGCACGCGTAACTTTTAATGTTTCAGTCAGTCCAGAAGCGACAAAAGCAGCACATGCCAAAGCAATAAAAGCAGTAAACCAAGAAGTTTCAGTTCCTGGATTTCGCAAGGGAAAGGCGCCAGAAAAGTTTGTGATGGAAAATTACGGAAAACAGGTTGAAGCAGAGTGGAGAGAGCTCGTCTTGCAAACCGGACTTCAAGAAGCGATGCAACTTGTCAAAGAAACCCGGCCCTACAAGCGTGATGGCATTTCATGCACAGGTATCAAGGAAATCTCCAAGGAAAAGGGTGCTCAGTTCACGCTTGAATTCGAAGAGGCTCCACAAGTTCCTCAAATTAATCTGAGCGACATTTCGTTGAAATCGATAGAGCGTCAACCAGTAACTCAAGATCAAGTCAATAACATCTTAACCGATTTGCAATTTCGTTTAGCTAAGTGGGAAGATGCTCAAGAAAAAGCAACCGAAGAAGATTTTGTCGATCTCGACATCGAAAAATTAGATGAGCCGCAGGAAAATATTTGTAAAGATGCGCGTTTTGCTGTCAAAGACATGGCAGCTTGGATGCGAAAGCTGATTATCGGCATGAAAGCAGGTGAGAGTGTGGAAGCGACAAGTGAGCGCGATCCAAATCAAGATCCAGCGGCTCCTTTTACACCTACTAATTGTCATATTACTGTAAAAGCTGTTAAAAAAGCTCTCCTGCCTGAACTCAGCGATGAGTTTGCTAAAAAAGTGGGATTGGGTAGCCTTGTAGAGCTAGAAGAGCGCATTACTGCAGATCTCAATCGCAAAGCTGATCAAGAGATGCGTGAGGGGCTACATCACCAGTTAGATCAAATGCTACTAGAAAAATATCACTTTGAACTTCCCTTAACACTTCTTAAGGACGAAATCTTACATCGTAAGGAAGATGCCATCGCATGGCTGGTTCAAAGTGGAGCTTCCCAAGATGTTGTCACTAAACGCGAACAAGAATTAGAAAAAACTCTTCCTGCACAAGTTGAAAATAGCTGCCGCCTCTTTTTCTTGTTCATGGCATTTTCTAATCAGCACAAAATTGCTGTCACACGAGAAGAAATCGCACAAGAGCTGTCTAAACAGATTTTGGAGGGTCAACGTGCTCCTGCAGATCGCAATTCCAAAGAAGTACAAGATAGATTGAGTCAACTAATCATGCTGCGTAAGAGTCGCGATTACATTGTTGATCACGTAAAACGAGCTTGACCTGTAGCAAAGAGTCTAATATAAAGGATCTTTTATTGAGCACCCTAGGGATGCTTTAAAAGTTTAAAAACCCGTAAACTCGATAGGAACGCGATGACAGAACAAAATAATGAAAGAAGACCGAAGCTCTCTCTGACTCCCTATGTGATCGAAGAATTGCCAGGACGCGGTGAGCGTTCGATGGATATCTATTCACGATTGCTAAAAGATCGCATTGTGTTCATTGGAACAGAAATCACAGATCACGTTGCAAACGTAGTTGTGGCACAGCTTTTGTTCTTAAAGATGGAAGATCCTAAAAAAGATGTTCATATCTACATCAACTCAGTTGGTGGTTACATTTCAGCTGGATTGGCGATCTATGATACCCTGCAATGGATGGGTTGTAACGTCAATACCTATTGCATCGGCCAAGCCTCTTCCATGGGAGCTTTGTTGCTAATGGCGGGCACGAAAGGACGCCGTTATGCATTGCCAAATAGCCGTATTATGATTCACCAGCCTTGGGGTGGAGTCGGCGGAACATCAGCAGATATTGCGATTCAAGCTAAAGAAATGCTATACTTGAAGCATCATTTGAGTGAGATCATGGCAGAATGCACAGGCCAAACTGTAGAAAAGATCCGCAAGGATAGCGAGCGCGATTTTTACATGGGTCCTGTTGAAGCTAAAGAGTACGGACTCATTGACGAAGTAGTAGTACCAAAACCCAAAGTGACACCTACAAAATAGTGGGCTAGTACACTGGAAAGTTTTTACAAGAAGCAAGTAAAGGCATATGACAAAACAAACAAATACTCCAGGCCCCATCATCTGTTCCTTTTGTGGACGTCACGAGGATGCTGTAGAAAAGCTCGTATCAGGTCCTGAAGCGTTTATCTGCGATAAATGCATTCGCATCTGCTCAGGAATCTTGGACAAAAAGACGGAAGCTGTTAGTCGCAGTCTAAAGGTCTTAAAGCCTCGCGACATCAAAGAGCGACTCGATGAGTACATCATTGGCCAAGAAAATGCAAAGCGTACGATTGCAGTAGCCGTGTACAACCACTACAAACGCATTCAGTCACTTTCCAAAGAAGGTGGTCACGTAGAGTTTGGGAAGTCAAACGTGTTGCTATATGGTCCTACAGGTTCTGGTAAAACCCTTATTGCAAAAACACTCGCGAATATCTTAGACTTGCCCTTCACCATTGCAGATGCCACAACATTGACAGAAGCCGGGTATGTTGGAGAAGATGTGGAAAACATCATTGTGCGTTTGCTACAAGCTGCCGACTACGATGTGGCCAAAGCAGAATTGGGAATCGTCTACATAGACGAAATCGATAAAATTCATCGCACCACCTCCAACGTGTCAATCACACGCGACGTATCTGGAGAAGGTGTGCAACAAGCACTGTTGAAGATCGTTGAAGGAACTGTTGCAAATGTGCCCCCAAAAGGTGGCCGCAAGCACCCTCATCAAGATTACATCAAGGTTAACACAGAAAATATCCTCTTTATCGTCGGCGGAGCATTCGTTAATTTAGAAAAAATGATTGCAAGACGTCTCGGACGTACGACCATCGGATTTAATCTAGCAGAAAAAGATCAGATCGACACAACTCAGAAAAATATGCTGTTAGCACGCGTAGAGCCTGAAGACTTTGTAAGCTTTGGTATGATACCTGAGTTTATTGGACGCTTTAATTGCATCGCCAACTGCAATGATTTGACAATTGACGACTTAGTATCGATTTTAACAGAGCCTAAAAATGCCCTTGTGAAGCAATATAAGGCATTATTTGACCTAGAAGGTGTCAAGTTGACAATCGACGATGAAGCTCTATACGCAATTGCTCAAAAAGGCTTAGAAGCAGGTACCGGAGCACGTGCTCTACGTATGATCCTCGAGCGTGTTCTGCGCGAACTGATGTTTGAAATCCCTTCCGATCCAACAGTGGAAGAAGTGATTATCAATAAAGACGCAGTTATGGGATTGGCAGAACCAATCGTACGCCGCTCCGAAGCGAAGATCGCCTAAGGGGACTCTGTCCCTTCCTTTTTGGAGTGCGGTGGCTTGCCACCGCTTTTATAG
>JACDHD010000013.1 GCA_013821265.1 Parachlamydiaceae bacterium
CTACTTCAATCCAGCTCATAATGATCTCCAATAATTTTTCTTATTATCAAAAACTTATTAGAGATTTTTTACCACTCAAACATATGCTAAAACATCAAAATGGGACTTATGGGTAATAGGATGCGTGCCCGTGCCCGATTTCGCTAAAAAAATGACGCAAACGGTAACAATATTACAAGTTTACGTAACTCTTTAGCAAGTCGGGCACGCTCACGGGAACGGGCACGGAAAAGGACGACTGGACTTATGCAATCGCCTCAATCAGTGCAACCCGTCCAATAGTAGGTTGGTAGTCGTGCGAATGGCTGTGGCTTCGGTCTCGGAAGAAATGGGATGCAGCGAGTGAAAATAAGTCTTAAGCGGAAATAAGGTCTCAGACGGGATACGCAACATGCGCCTTGTTATATCAGCTACAGCAGCTTCTAGGTCTGCTGTCACAAGATCGACTAAATGCATCTGATGCGCATCAACAGCAGTAAGCGTGCGCGTCGTAAATGCTAAGGAATAAGCTTTCTGAAAGCCAATGCGTCGCATGAGGTGAGGAGCTACCATAGCAGGAATTAATCCCCAAAGTGCTTCAGACAATTTAAATGTTGTGTTTTCAGTGGCAATCACCCAGTCGCTGGCCGCAACGAATCCAACTCCACCAGCAATCACAGAACCATTCAAACAGGTGACGATTAATTTGGGTGAGGTCGTCAGGCGCTTGAGCGTTTTACTATAGAGATGTGTCCAAGTATCAATTATTTGTTTGTCACGCGAGTGCGCGACCTCATCTAAATCCATTCCAGAACAAAAGACATCCTGTTTGCTATTCAAGATCACAACGCGACAATCCTGGTTTGCTTCGGCAGTATCTAAGGCTTCATTGAGCTCGAGCAGAAGTTGTGTATTGATGCTGTTCTTATGATCGGGACGATTAAGGGAGAGCGTCACATGGTGAGCAGATTTTGTAACGGAAAGAGTTTTATAGTCCATAGTGATCACCATGGATATCTTGCAATTTTTTTGCAATGAAGAGTAAGATGGCATTCCGTTATTAACCGTTAGGAGACCCTATGTCTTATGCGATGACCCTCAAAAAAGAATCTGTCTTCTCTTCCTCGTTTCTTGTAAGTCTTTTACAAGTTCTTGGGGGCTCCCTATTTATTGCACTGTGTGCTCAAATTGCCATTCCAACACCATTTTCTCCAGTGCCGATCACTGGTCACACATTTGCGGTTCTAATGGTAGGATGCACATTAGGGAGTCGAAAGGGCGCTCTAAGCGTTTTGGCCTACCTTGCTGAAGTGTGCATGGGCTTACCTGTTTTATCAGCAGCCACTATAGCTCCTTGGGCATTACTAGGTCCTCGCGGTGGATATCTCATTGGAATGGTGGCTCAAGCCTACTTGGCAGGTTATGTCAAAGAACGCATGTTATCATCTAGTCGTGCAGTAGCAGTATTGCTTTTAGCATGTGCTGTGCAACTAACCCTAGGTGTATGCATGATGGCTAACTTCATGTGCTTTACACAGGCGTTTTTAGTAGGGATGCTACCTTTTATTCCTGGCGAAATTCTAAAAAGTTTGGTCGTCGCATCAACGAAGAGGATATAATGGATCCCGCATTCGTCTCCTTCATTCAATCGTTTGCAAAAATGGTGACGCAATCAATGCACATGTCACTACCAGAAAGTCGCGCTCTCTCTACAGAATTCTTTCTGCAAGAAGCTGTCTACGAAAGTGTGGCGGATGTGGTCGACAGAACAATTCAAGGTCCCGAAAAAAATGCTATTAACTTGCGCATTTTTACTCCAGAAGGAAAAGGCCCATTTCCTGTTCTGCTGTTTTTTCACAGCGGAGGCTGGGCCTTCGGCAGCATCGAAGATGCTGACCCCCTTTGCCGCAAATTAACCAATCACGCTCGCTGCATCGTTGTCGCTGTTGACTACCGACTAGCCCCAGAAAATCGCTTCCCTAAAGGATTGGAAGATTGCTATGCTGCCCTACAATGGGCTGCCAATCATGCTTCCGAATTTAATGGAAACCCCCAACGCATCAGCATAGCAGGCGAAAGCGCAGGTGGCAATTTAGCCGCAGCCGTAACACTGATGTGCCGCTCTCGCAAAGGCCCAAAAATCAATAGCCAACTTCTCCTCTACCCAGTTTTAACCTGCGACCTAAACGAAAAAGAATTCAAAAATTCAGCCGACCAACAATTCATGACTCTAGACGCTATGCGCATGTTCTGGACTATGTACGCATCCCCAGAAGAAGCAAAACAACCCTACGCTTCCCCACTAAAAGCCGATAATTTTAAAGACCTCCCCCCAGCACTCATCATATCAGCAGAGCTAGATCCCCTCCGCCGCGAAGCCGAAGAATATGCCGAAAACCTCCGCAAAGCCGGCGTCAAAGTCTTCACCAAACGTTTCACAGGCATGATCCACTCCTTCCTATCCGTACCCGTCACCCTCAAAGCCCGCGACGACGCCTTCACCGAAATTGTCACTCAGTTAAAGAAGTCACTGTAAGGGGACTCCGTCCCCTTAACCCCTGCAAAAGGGCCGTGGGCCCTCTTGACACCCTTTTTAGTTTTTCAAACAGCTCGTAGGTCTCTTCAGCCAAATTTAAAAAAAAAGACGGTTGCTGCTGCGCAGCAATCGTCTTTTTCAAATTTGATTGCAAATATCTACAGTTTTTAAATCTACTAGGGGGACAAAAGAATCCAAAACCTTTGCAAGAATGAGGTAGAGTCCTTATTCACAGAGATTTTTAATTGAGAACATTTTTGGGGAAAGACGCTTTGCTGTCTTGTTCGGGTTCGGGTTGACGAGGTTCTTCGCTTTTGAAGTGCTGAGGCATCTGTGCGGCTATTCTTTAGATACTTCACTATAATGGGAGTCCAGAGGGTTCATACCCTTTGGCAGGGGTTAACTCCTGATTGCGATTTATAACGGGGCATATTCGAGATTATTTTCCTCTAGGAACTCGCACCAGCGGCGCGAAAATAAGGAGATAATATTAGCCAATATTACTTCCTTATTTTTGCGAGTTCCTAGAGGAAAAGAACTCGAATCTGCCCCATTAGAAATCACAATCAGGAGTTCAAGGGGACAGAGGCCCCTTAGTTCCCTTAGTTAGGCGAGAACCAATATTTTTTCTGCACTCACGAGTAGTTGTAGTTGTTGTTTAAGATATTCTCTTCTTGTATCTGTATTTGGAACGAGTGCAAGGAGATCGCCGATTAATGGAATGGCAGGAATTGCTCGTGCACTTGGAGTTAAAGATAGCATTCCTTGGATAATTTCCACGACAACGTCTTTGGGTAACTGCCACCATAACGATACGTAAGGAGGTATTTCTTTAGGATAGGCAAGTAAGGACTTTACTAATATGTCTATTCCGCAATCGGAGTTTTTGAATATGAGGGTGGGTAATGCGATGATGACCTTTGCAGCGATAGCTGGAGGTAATTTGGAAAAAAACTCATCATAATTTTTACTTTTATCAATTTTAACCAATAACTGATGGAGATGTGTTTTATTGCGTGGATCTTTGTGTTCGGCAAAGAATGCTGTTAATACATTAAGCTCATCCTGAGACAATTGACTTAGAATCTCTAAAGATGCAACGTGTAATAGGGCGCGCTGGCGAACATGTGAATAATATTGCAAAGTATTACTTGGATGGCTAAGTAGATGTTGCAACTGGAAGATGATCGTGGCAATTGGAGTCGAAGGGGTTATTGAGAATTTGTATACTTTCAGATTTGCAATTTCGTTAATGAAGTTAACTTCTGTTACTTGCGATGCGGTCGATTGGTATATTTGCACAACATCTGCAAGCGAAAGAGAATCTTCTTTTGCTTTTGGAGCGCACGGTAACGCAGCAGATGCTGCGGTAGCGACTTGAGCAAATTGTTTAGGTGCTTTGCTATGTACAGATCTTGCTAAAACGCGTTGTGTTTGCTCTTTCGGTGTAGTAAGTGTCTTTAACGCAACGGAGATCGCTTGTCTACCGGAGGACTTAGAAAAAGAAGCAAGTGTTGTAAATGCCGTTCTTCTAAAACAAATTGCTGTTGGATTCATAGGGCCTCCGTTAATTTAATTTTCATGATCTTTACGATCAAAGATTGTTTTGGATATTTAGAAAACCATTATAGGCTGGTTTTGGATATATCGCAAGAAGGTAAGTAAAAGTTTTATAAGATAAATAGAATAAGTCGTTTACATCTGTAAATGCAGCAAAATTTATTGCTCGTGAATCCTTTCATAACATGTTATGAAAGGATTTCGCTTAGAAAAATATGTCGTTTTGACATTTTGGATTTACTCTGGAGTTATGGTGAAGCTAGGATAGTCAAGCCAGGGTGTTGTGGTGCCGTACACAATGTAACAAAGCTCATTATAGCGCGAATCGTTTGAAGGGATGCAGCGTAGCAATTCTTCCAGGACATTCCCTAGAAAAGCAGTGTAAGTGGAGGTCTTTGCGAAAGAATTAATAAGGGCGGCTGACGTTTCAATAGGAATCGCCTCATATAGGCTTTTGTAAGGGGGACGTTCCAATGGGTAGCATGTCAAACAGTTTAACAGCAAAGCACAGCCATAGTTAGAATCTTTAAGGCATAAATTTGCTAAAGAGGTAATAACTAATGCTGCTGTCTGAGGGCGTAACTGTCCAAAAAATCGAGGGAAGTTAAGGTTTGTCGCGATAGCATTAAGAAATTTAAAGACTTTAGGTAGGCTTTGAGGGGTCTTTTGAGCTTCTGTTACAAGTTGTTGAACAATGATAGAAAGTGTATGAAAAGGCAACGTGTGTAACAGTTGAACGGAATAAGAGTGATTATCTTCAAAACAAAAAGCCCATTCGATTATCTTTTTTGCATATGAAGGCTGTTGCAGGGATAAGTCTGCAAGATTAATAATAACAGCCTTGGCTGTGCTGACGGGAACACTAGGGTCGAGGTAATTGATGCGCAGGGCAGAAAAAAGATCCGTCAATAGCGCATGATCAGCTCCTATAGTTGCATTTCCAACTAAAGATTTTCTTACATCGGGCATAGCAAGTGCTTCACCAAGATTGGTTTGATAATCTCGTTGTGCACGTTTTAGTTTTCCTAAAACTTCCTTTGTTCTTGTATCATCTAAATCTTTTCTTATCTGTCTACTCATGCTTTTTTCAGATTCATCAGATTCCAAAGAATTTTGAGCTGTACCAATTCTTGACATAGCTACAGGTGTTATTGATTTTTCAGAGGAAAGGGGTTTGCTTGAAAAATGCGATGAAGAATTTTGGCGCGCAGGCACAAAATTTTGTGCAACTCTTTGAATTCTTGTACGGAGTTGGGTGTTGAGAGCTCGAAGGCGTAAAGGTTGGTATAGGGGGCCCGCAAAGGCAGGAGAAAAACGAACAGTAGTCATAAATACCTCCAATTTTTTGTGCATTAGGTCTTGCGAAAAAGCAGTCTAAGCAGCTCGAGAATATTACGCAAGTGTGCTTAGGTGTTCTGGCAAAAGGGTGAGCGGGAAAAGGAAGAGGAAAAGACAGGATCAAAAATTAGAGAGGTAAAGTGCAAGTTTATAACAGTTAAATGTTTAAATCTCTTGTGACGTTTTTTTCGCTTTTAGAAAAAGAGCGAATTCAATTTTTAATTAGGGAAATTTCAAATAAGCACTTTGCAACAGTATCTAGGACAATAGATGTAGAATTTTTGAAATAGGTATTGAATTCTGCATCAGTGGGAGCTGACGCAATTGTTTCTAGGTGAAACTGAGGGCCTAAAACGCGTTCTCCAACAAGCTGCTGTTGGCTCCATACTAGCGGCGTTGAGGCTGCTACAACGGTTCCTGGAGTACATTGATAGTCGAGTAGCCATTGCACATAGGTGTCGGCGGTGGAAGGGCGTGGAAAGTTACCTTTGGGGGCATTAACAAAGAAGACGCGATCTTTTAAAGTTTTGGCCATATCTGTGGGGATTTCTACCTGTTCCCAAACTAAGCGCATCATATCGTATTCGGTTTCATATGCGACTGAATTGGGGTCTGGACGTATCCATGTGGCTTTGAAAGGCAGTGGAGAGAGGGCTGGATTGCAAAGGGCCTCAAAGTCATCTTGTTGACCGGGTCCTTTGCGAAGGTAGCGTTCACCAGTTAGAAAGTAGAGAGAATCAAAACGGATTCCCTGTTTCCAAGCGTCGACAAGTAGGGTGAGGCGTGCGCGGACATCGCTTAAAAAGGCTCCTAAGCAGATGCCGGATTCATAATGCGTGAGCTGAGGGGGTATTGCATTTAAGAGACCTATTTCGGCGGCGATTTCGAGCACACGTTCTTGCATCAGCTGTCGTTGTTGATTGTCGACTAGATCTGTGCGTTCGCGTTGATTTAATCCTTGTTGGACTGATAACCAGCATTTTTGTGTTTTTTGCACGATGTCTTGAAAGGTGTCGTTGGGGTTATAGAGGTTATCGAGTTGGAGGAGTTCGATCAAGAGAGGTTGAGGTTGCAGATCTTCTGTAACAAAGATGCTGCGTGTGTCCGTGGCATGAACGGTGCAGGTGAAGAAGAGTGTGAGGGAGAGTAACAAGTATTTTAACATGGGTGCCTTATCGTCCTTTTCCGTGCCCGTGCCCGTGAGCGTGCCCGTGAGCGTGAGCGTGAGCGTGCCCGTGCCCGATTCCTAAATATTAAGGGAAGAGAAATTAAAGGCAAAAGCATTACAGATTTACGTTTTTTTAGCAAGTCGGGCACGGGCACGGGAGGGCGGGTGCTGTGAATACACCTTAAATTTTCAGGGAGATGCGCGATTTGGTCAAGAGGAGATCGGGTTCGTAAGCCAATTTTGCCTGTCGTAAAGTAGGAAGTCCTAGATCTTGCCCTAAGTTGATCCATTGTGTAGAGTCTGAAACGTGCTGTGCGAAATCCTCATAAATATAAGGCGTAGATCCTTTGAAATCTGTTAAGGATTTTGCAAGGAGTAGCAGCGTTGTTGAGGGGGTTAGCTGTTCGCCAATTGTGAATCCTATGGGGATATGGTCTGCATAGGAGATTCTCCCAAAAAGGTTCAGACGATCCATGAGACTTAAAGCTTCAAGACAGCATAGATAGTCACTGTGTTCTCTGGCATGTTCGTTCCATTTTTCTAAAACGGTTGTTGCATCTGCAAGACGATCTGATGATAGAGGGTGACTTTCCAGTTGGTAATGATCTTCTAGCTGATGCAACAGATTGCGTCTGCTGCTAAGGTGTCTGCCAGGCAAATTGGCTAGCTTATTTTGTGAGTAGACGTAATCGGTATCGGCACGATCCGATGTAATCAAAAACGTGTCTTGTTCAAATAGTTTTAGCCATGTGTCAGGAATGGGAAATAGCGTTTGTGAGGGAATTTGCAATCTATTGGCTTGCGGCATTGTTGTGGGAATTAAGAAGGTAGTGTGATCAGGAAAGGTGCCCTGAACTGCAAGTAAATGAGGTACATATTTATAAGAGTGTAAGTTGCGAAAGAGGTAGTTGTTAGCAAAACTATATTCGGCAAATTGTAGATTGTGGGTATGGCAAAGTTGTTGCCACTTTTTAGATAAGCTTGCTTGGTGATCGAGGCTAAGGTCTTCCATAATTGTCTCTATAGCTGATGAGGAGTGTTGAAACAAGAAAAAAATATTAGACAAAATTACAGAAATTCGAATAGATAATAGAGTGTAAAAAATTTTGAAAAAAGATTGAGATGCGATGAGTTGTTTCACTAAGTTCTTACTTATTTTTCCAGTGCTCTTGTCACTGCTGGGATGTTGTCACCCAAATCGTTTAATCCCTAAAGCTGAGCCTGATCCGTTATGTCCCTTCTACGTTCCTGAAAAAATACGTGTTGCGTTGGTACTGGGGAGTGGTGGTGTGCGTGGAATGGCGCACGTGGGGGTGTTGGAGGAGTTAGAACAGGCAGGTATTCCGATTGATTTGATTGTTGGTTGCAGTGCTGGCGGTATTGTAGGGGCTCTTTATGCCGACAATCCCTGTGCAGAAGCTACTAAGCGCGCTCTTTGGGGAATGCGCACGGATTCGATGCTAGACGTCGATTTGTTGACGTGTCGTTATGGATTGTCCCAAGGTGGGTCGATGCATAAAATCATCGACAACTACTTAGAAGCAGAGACATTTGAGGAGTTGCAAATTCCTTTGGTTGTTGTAGCCAGTGATTTGTATACAGGCGAAATGGTGCCGATGGGTTCTGGAGACCTTGTACAAGCAGTGAGAGCTTCCTGTTCAATGCCATTTTATTTTGTACCTTGTAACCATATGGGACGTATCATGGTGGATGGGGGAGTGGTTAATCCGGTTCCCGTTAAGGTGGCGCGTGATTTGGGAGCTGATATTGTCATAGCAGTCGATTTAAGTGAGTTATTAACTAATTCACGTCCAAGCAATCTCTTTGACGTAACGATGCGCAGTATAGAAATTGTGTTTTTATGGCAAAGCCAAGTATGTGCCCACCGTGCAAATGTGGTTATCCGTCCGAAAACGTGTGGTGTGGGCAGTTTTGATGAGAACATGAAATGGCAATTGTATCATGCGGGCAAGCAAGCAGCAAGAGAGCAGATTCCGTTGATTCTAGAGTTGTTAGCGGCTCAAAAGAATGAGGAGCCCAGCTGTGCATGGCGTTTGGTGAATTTGGATTGTTATGTTCCTGAGATTGAATTAGAGGCGCGTGATCCCGGTGCGTATTTGAATCGACCAGAGATCGGGGAGAATATGTAAAGAAATCGTGTTCGACTTACCGTCCTTTCCGTGCCCGTGCTCGTGAGCGTGAGCGTGCCCGTGCCCGATTCGCTAAAAGAAATCAGATGTTTACGTTGTTTTTTAGCACATCGGGCACAGGCACAGGCACGGGTGGAAGGGTAGACATGGGTTTTGCCAAGACAAAATATGTCGCTTTAGGTATCTTTCTTAGTGTGTAAAATTTATCAACAACCTTAACAGGAGAATATTATGGCAGCACCAGTAGCAACAATGGCACCAGTGTCAATGACAACCACTTTAGGATTTCATTGGATTTCAGCAGATGCCACAAGTAAAAAGTCATACTTGACTGGGGAGTACACACGTATAAAGAATATCACCAATTTTTTTGGTTATTTTCCTGGGTTAGGAACGATTGCAGGGATTTACCGCATGATTATGAGTCGTCCTTTTGATGGAAGTACATTAGTTCAGAATACTAAGTGGGATGCTTCTGCAGATGCAGCGCAAGGAGTTGCTGCTGCTAATCAAAGCAGTCTAGCCTTGTCACAGCGCAGTGTGCGTGCTGCGGAATTTGGACGTGGCTTAATTGAAGCATTAGGACTTGGAATTAGCCTTTTCATTTTTGACATTTTGTTTACACTTGGTCGCGCGTTAGGTCTTTGTTCCTAATTTTCCTTTCTTTTTAAGATAGCCAGGCCGTTTTGGTCTGGTTATTTATCTTCTTTTTTTACCAGACCGAGACGGTCTGGCTACTTTCTTTTTTTACCAGACCGGGACGGTCTGGCTACTTTTCTTTTTTACGCTGTTGTGTGGATGTCTAGAAGCGACGAAAAGGCCACTACTAATGGAGTCCAGAGGAGCAAGCTCCTTTGGTGGGGGACCTGGGGGCAAAGCCCCCAGGAAAAATATTTGACACGATCTGCAATCTCTTTTAAGGTGAGGAAAACAACCCAAAGGAGAGGTTATGCGATTCAATAGCAGTATCGGAATGATTCTTTTAGCAATCTATTTAATTTTAGTTGGTCTTACCTTAATTATTCCTAGCTTTGTAATTCCAGGCATCGTTCTCGGAATTTTAGCGCTTGTTGCTGGTATCTTAATCCTTATTGGACGCTAGGGAGAAACCATGTTAAACTGGGCAGTGACCTTTTTAATTATTGCAATCATTGCTGCTATTTTGGGCTTTGGAGGCCTGGCAGGGGTTGCAACTGAAATGGCCAAGATTCTGTTTATCATTTTCTTGGTGCTCTTTTTAATTTCGTTGATTACCGGCTGGAGACGTGGCAGAAAGTAGCCATTCTTAATTACGCCTAAACATAAGGGACATTACGTCCCTTATGTTTTTCAGAAGTCAAAATATAAGCCTTTTTTTTAAAAAACTTATTTATTATATGAACGTTAAAGGGATTGTTAATCTTTTTAAGGGTTCATGTAGAAAAATAATTTATAAAAAATAGGAGAAAAAAATGAGACACATGATCATTTTGGGTACCTTTGCTATTTCGTCTGCAGCTGGAGCAGTTGATTCCTATATCGAGTACAACAGTGCTGGTTATCCTGTACAAAAGCCTCTATACAATTCCGGGGCTGCCCCGATTAATGCTCCGGGAAGTTTACCAAGTAGAGCTCCAAACGAAAATATGCGCAATACGTTTTACTATCAAAATCGCGGAGAGCCTGGCGCAAATTACTATTACCAAGACCAGTCCAATACGGAGCGCCGAGCGATGTTTGATTCAGATCGTGATCTTCTAAACAGGATCAGCGATGTGATGAAAGGCGTAGATATGAGAAACAGGTTTAGAGATGTGAGTGTACGAGTGAATGATGGTGTTGTGACATTGAGCGGATGGGTGAATGATGTACAAGATCGCGTTGATCTTAAAACACGTATTCAGGGGACTGTTGGAGTTAAAAACGTGTTAGATCAGTTACAGATTCGCAATTCAGATACCGTTAGAAGCCAAGTTAGCGATGCAAAAGATAACGCTACGGTAAAACAGTGGCCATCAACATTGTCTAACGTGTCTGATGATGAGTTATTGCAAAAAATACGAAGTAACTTGAGAGGTGGTTTTTTTAGCAAGGGTTACGAAAATGTTGATGTGAAAGTTCATGCTGGAAATGTGACTTTAACAGGTGTTGTGAATTCAGAAAGTGATCGCAAAGCTGTTTTAGAAAAAGTTTCTAAAATGAATGGCGTAAAAAAAGTGTTGGATCAGATCAACATCAGAAGTACGTCAACTTCAAAAGAAACTAAACCAAACTAACGGTTTGAATGAGCACGGCGCAAGCCGTGCTTTATAGTCTATAGGTGTCTCTTTCCTAGTGCGATGCCCTAGGCTTCGAGGTTTTTTTAGAAAACTGTAAATAATAGAGCACGGTGGAAAAGAAATTAAAAGAGTATTCAAGAAAGCGCACGTTGGCTTTGACTCCAGAGCCAACGGCAAAGCGAGTCACATCACCTAAAGCCGGGTCTCTGCTATTTGTCATTCATAAACACAATGCTTCGCACTTACATTATGATTTACGTTTAGAGTTGAATGGGGTGCTGAAGAGTTGGGCTGTGCCAAAGGGGCCATCATTAAATCCGGAGGATAAGCGTCTAGCCATTATGGTTGAGGATCATCCGTATGACTATCATGATTTTGAGGGGATTATTCCAGCCGGAAATTATGGAGCAGGTTCTGTCATCATTTGGGATGAGGGCACCTATGCCATCGCAGGGGATTTTAAGACGCGAAAAGAAATGGAAAAGGCAATTCAAGCCAAACTGGAGAAGGGGCATTTAGATTTTATTTTTTTTGGAAAGAAATTGAAGGGTGAGTTTTCTCTTGTGCATTTTGCGAGAAAAGAGGAACCGCATTGGCTCTTGATTAAGAAGAAAGATAAGTTTGCATCCACCAGTGATGTGATTAAAAAAATCCGTTCGGTGCGCACAGAAGTGACCAATGCAGATTTAGAAATGGGAAAGACTTACAAACCTAAAAAAAAAGTCGCGATAGCTAAGATTCCCCACAACATTTCACCCATGCTTTGTACATTAGTGGAGGAGCCTTTTGATCGTAAGAATTGGATTTTTGAGATTAAGTGGGATGGTTATCGCGCGTTAACAGAGATAGAGAATGGGCATGTGAAAATATATTCGCGCAATCAGCAATCGTTTAATGCACGTTTTCCTTCGATTGTAGCGGCATTGGAAACATTGCCTGTAAAAAACGCAGTGTTGGATGGAGAAATTGTCGTTTTGGATTCGGAAGGACGTTCGCGTTTTCAACTGATGCAAAACGAAAAAAATAGACAAAGAGGAGCTTTGTGTTACTGCCTTTTTGATTTACTTTTTCTAGATGGAAAAGATCTGCGCCAAGAACCTCTAATTGAACGCAAAAAACTGCTTAAAGGCTTACTCAAACAGGTAAATTTAGAAATTCGTTATAGCGATCACATAAAGGAAAAAGGGGAGGCGTTTTTTAGAGCGGCAGTAAAGAATCAGCTGGAAGGCATCGTTGCAAAAGATGGTGACAGCACATATCAGATGAAACGCTCTAAGGATTGGCTCAAAATAAAGGTGCGCTTGAGACAAGAAGTGGTAATCGGGGGCTTTACGCAGCCAAGGGGAAGTCGAAAAAACTTTGGTTCTTTGCTGGCTGGAGTTTATGAAGGCAAGAAATTAAGGTTTGTAGGTCATGTGGGAGTGGGATTTAATCAGCAATCCTTACAGGAGATATACGAGAAATTAGTGCCTTTAATTCAGAAAAAGTCTCCATTTGATCCTATTCCAAAGGAACCAGCTTCCGTGCAATGGGTAAAGCCTGTACTAGTTTGTGAAGTATCATTTGCTGAATGGACAGACGAAGGCGTCATGAGACAACCGAAGGGGCTTCTGCCCCTTCACCCCGCAAGAGGATTTGCATCCTCTTGACTCCTATTACGGTGGGATTTGCGCAGCCGTGAGGTGTTAGCCGCAGGGTTCTTCGACGTGGGTAACATTAAAGATTACTAAGCTTGGAAAGGCTACAGAGACTATGAAAAAGAAAGCGGAAGGGAGTTTGTTAGACGTGGGAGGTCATGAGTTGCACATGACCAACATCGATAAAGTGTTTTGGCCTAAAGAGGGGTATAAAAAAGGGGATTTGTTACTTTATCACCACGAGATAGCCCCTTACATGCTTCCTTATCTTAAGAATCGACCGATTATGCTGCATCGCTTTCCCGGTGGTGTGGGCGAGGAAGGCTTTTATCAAAAAGATATGGCACGTGAGCATCTCCCCGATTGGGTTGAGACCTTTCCGATTCAACATGAGGAGAGATTGGTCAATTACCTTTTGATTCCAGATGAAGCCACACTGCTGTTTGCAATTAATTTGGGTAGTGTCGACTTGCATCCTTTTCATTCTCAAATTAAAGATCCCGAACACCCAGATTACATTGTTTTAGATTTCGATCCAAAAGAGATCGACTTTCGCCACGTTGTTGAGGCAGCGCGACTGACCCATGAAATTTTAGAAGATTGGGGAATTGAGAGTTTTTGCAAAACCTCTGGCGGGAGGGGATTACATATTTACATTCCTTTACAGCAACATTTTACATATGACGAGGCTAAAATAATTGCAGAAACGGTTGCCTTGACAGTGCATCAACAGTTGCCAAATACGACGACAGTAGAACGAAAAGCTGATAAAAAAAGAGGAAAGGTATTCTTGGATTTCTTGCGTAACAATTGGACACAGACAGTTGTAGCTCCTTATACGGTTAGACCAAGAGAGGGAGCGACAGTATCAACTCCTTTAGATTGGAAGGAAGTGACAACGAAATTAAATCCTCAGAAATTCACAATCAAAACCTTGCCTGGGCGATTGAAGGAAGTAGGTGATTTATTTAAACCTGTGTTAGGAAAAGCTAAGGTAAGAGAATTAAAAAAAATCATTCGCGGAGGTTAGCATGCGTCCTATGTGGTCAGGGTCTTTGAGTTTTGGACTAATTAACATTCCTGTGCGTTTATATAGTGCTACCGAGGACCATGCACTTAGTTTTGATATGTTACATAAAAAGGATTTGTCGCCTATTCGCTTTGCACGGATTTGTAAAGAGGATGAAAAAGAGGTTCCTTATAAGGACATTGTAAAAGGGTATGAATATTCTAAAGGTGAATATGTCGTTGTTTCAGAAGAGGATTTTAAAAATGCCGATGCGCATCGAGCAAATGCCATTGAAATTTTGGCGTTTGCGAAAGAGGAAGAGATCGACACGATATTCTTTGAAAAGCCTTATTTTTTAGAACCTGCAAAGGGGGGAGATAAGGCTTATGCATTATTGAGAGAGGCATTAGAGGTTTCAGGAAAGGTAGGAGTTGTGAAATTTGTTTTTCGAAATCGCGAGCATATTGGAGTTGTGAAGCCTTACCAGAACGCCATTGTGTTGAATCAGATGCGTTTTGTCAGTGAAGTTCGCAGCATCGATGGGTTAAAACTCCCTGAGGCTGAAAGCTCTAAGAAAGAAGTTGAAGTGGCTGTAAAGCTCATTGGTCAACTCACAGAAAAATTTAACCCAAAAGCGTACAAAGACACCTATGTCGAGCAGTTAAAAAAGGTGATCGATCAAAAAATCAAGGGAACGACTCCTTCTAAAAAAGGAAAAACAGCAGCAGTCAAATCACCTAAAGTCCATGACATTATGTCGTTACTAAAGGCTAGTTTAGAGGAAGAAAAGCCTCGTCGTAAAAAAGAAACGGGAGCAAAAGTAAAAAAAGTTTCAAAAAATTAAAAAAAGTACTTGTCGAAATTGGTTAAAAAATACAGAGTCGGGATTAAGAGGTCAGTCGTTAGTTTGATGTTCATATATTAGACTAATGTGGTTAATTGGTTCAAAAGAATTAATTTTCCAGACAGACGCTGGTTTTTAATTAAAAACATTAATTTTAGGAGAATATATGGAAAAAATGTTGCGAGTCGGTGCGGTGTTTTTTTGTCTACTCATGAGCCAAGGTGTTTATGCTGCTACTTCTACAGATAACACAGCAGAACAGCGCGCTGAGATGATGAGAAATAATTCAAATGGTAACTACACAGAAGATCTACGCGATCGCGACAGCAATGCTGTTGATGCTCGTGGTGTTGATGCTCGTGGTGTTGATGCTCGTGGTGTTGATGCTCGTGGTGTTGATGCTCGTGGTAATGACACTTATTCACGTAGTTCACAAAGCGGTGGAATTTATAACTACCGTGATGGACAAAACAATGCTAACTACCGTGATGGACAATACCAGTCTAACTACCGTAATGGACAATATCAGTCTAACTACCGTGATGGACAATACCAGTCTAACTACTCTAACTACCGTGATGGACAATACCAAGGTAACTACTACCAAGGTGGACAATACCAAGGTAACTACCAAGGTGGAAACTACCAAGACCAAGCTAACGGCAGCTGCCCAGCTGATCATGCATGTGAAGATCAAGCTTGCAACGATTGCTGGTGCTTATATTGCCATTACGAGCCATGCTACTACACAACAAAACGTTGCGTAGAAGAGCAAATCCCATGCAAAAAGAGATGCTGCCGCTACGTTCCAAAATACTACCAAGTAGAACGTTGCCGCTACTGCCCACAGTACTACACAGAAACCCTCTGCCGCAATGAGCCAGAGTACTATGATGTTGATGATTGCAAAACATGCCAAAAATGGGTTTGCGACCAACATTGCAAATATGTTCCAAAATACTACTGGAAACATACATGTGGCGACAACAGCTGCAACACACCTTGCCCAACACGCTAATAGCGAGTTAGGTAAAGTCTAAGGGATTTCCTACCAGAGGGTCTTTCGAGGCCCTCTGGTTTTTTATTTTGTAAAGTGTTCGTTTTGTTTTTACCACCGAGGCACGGAAGGGCAACAGCTAGGAGTTACGACTGCTCTTTCGGACTTATGTCTCAATTGGACCTTATCTTGATCTAATCTTGATCTTAATCTTGATCTTAATCTTGATCATGATCCTAATCTTGATCTTTCTTTAGAAATTTTTAGAAAAGTTGAAGAAAAGAAGATCGAGATCAAGATCAAGATTAAGATCAAGATAAGGCCTTTGTGCAAAGTCCAGCAATCTGTGCAATTATACTATTGCATCGCCGAGGTCGCATTTTTTGACCTGCCGGAATTCTTCGGGATTGCGTTTTGAAACAGTTTTTTCCTGAATTCCTTCATTTGTGCAGAGTGTCACATGAATATGGCCTGAGCGTTTCAGCGGAGGTAGTATGATTCTTGCCTCAGGAAGTATTAGCTTTTCCTTTGAAACCGCTAGATAGGAAAACTTTTCGTCCTCATATCCTAAATCTGCATTTTTTACTTGGCGATGGACCGCAGAGCGTTCCAATCGCGCAGTGAAATGGCACCAGTTGTTTCCTTTCATAGGGCATTCGTGCGTGTGCGGACAGGGTGCGACCATATGAGCATTTTGTTGGAGTAGGGTTGTGCGTAGGTTGCGGATGCGATTGAATCCTGCAGGAGTTCCCGGTTCGATAATGATTAGGAGTTTTGCAGCTGCAAAGCATGCAGAAACCAGTTTTTGTTGTACTTCCGGTGAGAGTTCTCCAATGACGTATGACAGAATGATAAGATCGTGTTCAGGCAAAGAGTGTGTTTGTTCTAAATTGGTTGGCATCCATTGTGCTTGTTGAAAGATAGGATGCTGCCCATTAGCCATTAACCGTTTGCCGATTGCGATTAAGTCTGTATCGCGTTCCATTAAAGTTAGCTTTTCGATTTCGGGATATAGTTCTACAGCTACCCATGAGGCTGTTCCTGGGCCAGCGCCAACGTCTAAAATGCTTTTTACTGAGAGTAAAGTTGATCTTTCGTGTGTGGCTGAGAGTGCCTTATAGACAGCTGCATAGGTGGCTGGCATGCGTGTAGCTAAGTAGGAAAGTCGATGTGTGTTTGAGGACATAAAGGAGGACCGATATGGACTTTTCTGGTTTCGATAGCGATCAGAAAGTTCCTCGCGCGCTTGAGCTAGTGTATTTGTTCCGGAAGTTTGTAATTCTTCTTCAATAGCCTGTTTAAGATTTGGTGGAAGGCTCATTTTATAACAAAATATCCATCAGTTTATGGTTGGGGTTTAGCTTTGCAGCGTATTGTTTTTCCCATACCTCACTGAAGAGGGCAATTGGACGATCGTGTTGATCGTGAAGAATGGTGCTATTGGTTGTCTTTTGGAATGTTTTGAGATCGCCAATGACCCAGGCGCTGCAAGAATAGGGAAGAGGTGATAGGATTGTTTCGACTCCATATTCATCCTTAAGGCGGTATTGCATCACTTCAAACTGAAGTTGGCCAACTGCTCCAAAAACAACGTCTCCACCAAGTTCATAAGGCCAAAAAAGCTGAACAGCTCCCTCGCTGGTTAGTTGCAGGATTCCTTTATCAAATGCTTTGCGTTTGCCTACATCTTTGGGTTGTACTTTGGCGAAAATTTCAGGTTGGAACTGAGGCATCGGCTTGAAGTTGAAACCTTGGGTGAGGGAGATTGTGTCGCCTACCATGAAGACTCCGGGATTGATTACTCCCACAATATCACCAGCATAAGCTAGGTCTAGCGTGGTGCGTCCTCCGGCCACCATCCCATGGGGACGTGAAAGGCGCACTTCGCGTCCAAGTCGGTGATGTTTCACCACGAGATCGCGTTCGAATCGCCCTGAGCATACTTTTAAAAAAGCCATGCTGTCGCGATGGCGTCGGTCCATGTTGGCTTGAATTTTGAAGACATAGGCGCTGAACGGTGTTTGAACGGGATCGACAATACCTTCGCTGCCATTAGCAAGATTCATGATGCGTGGTTGAGGAGAGGGTGCAAGGTGGATGAAGGCATCGAAAAAGGGTTCAACTCCGAAATTTGTCAATGCGGATGCAAAAAAGACTGGAGTAACTTTTCCTGCAAGGAATGCTTCGTGTGAGAAGGGGTTGCCAGCCATTTGGAGTAGTTCTAGTTCGCCTTGAAGTTTTTCCCATTCGTCGTTAGGGACTCGAGCGCGTCCTTCAGCACTGTCAAAAGGGTAGCGTGTGAGATCAGCTTTTTGGGCTCCGCCGATCGATGTTTTGGAGAAAAAAACCAGTTCGTTGGTGACGCGGTCGACTACGCCGCAGAATTCGCGGCCAGATCCGATGGGCCAGTTCATTGCGCTGGAGTGTATTCCAAGGACCTCTTCGACTTCATTCATGAGGTCTAAGGGATCGCGTCCGGGCATATCCATTTTATTGATGAATGTGAGGACGGGGATACCGCGCAGGCGGCACACTTCAAATAGTTTTCGTGTTTGTTTTTCGACCCCTTTGGCGGCATCGATGACCATGATGGCGCAGTCGGCAGCGGTGAGGGTGCGGTAGGTGTCTTCGGAGAAGTCTTCGTGACCGGGGGTGTCTAGGACGTTGATGATCGTGTCTTTGTAGGTGAACTGCATGGCTGAGGCAGTAATAGAGATACCGCGTTCTTGTTCCATCGCCATCCAGTCGGAGGTGGCGGCTTTGCGCCCTTTGCGTCCGCGGACCATTCCGGCCGTGTGCACCATTCCGGAGTAGAGTAGGAGCTTTTCTGTGAGGGTTGTTTTTCCGGCATCGGGGTGGCTAATGATGGCGAAGGTGCGACGCATTGCGATAGCGTCTTTGAGGGGTACTGAGTCAGGATTCACGTTAAAAAGTCTCGCTTAAATTTTTTTAGTAATAGTTGAAATAATTATAACACACTTAGGTATAAGCATTCAAATGCATTTTTGTTGCAGTGTAAGATCGATTTCATTATCGTGTTTCAATTCACGAATAATCTTTAATTTTAGGAGAAGAAAATGTCAGGTTATTTAAGTAGTATTTTTGGAAGTGGGGCTGGAGCTGCTGCTCAGCCTGCTGGTGTTCCTGCTGGAGGAGCTGTGACAGAAGAGGCAGCTGCTATAATCGCTGACGATGATGAAGTTTTAGTGCCGTCGACCAAAGTATGGGATAAACAGAGAAACGCAGAAATGGCTAATGCGCTATTAGAACAACAAAATAAAACCTTATTGGCTGATAATGCGCGTTTGCAAAAAGAAGTGGCCGAATTACGAAGTGAATTGCAGAAACATACGAACGGCCAAAAGTTAGCAGGTCTAAAAGAAAAGTATGAAAAGGAAAAAAATCTTCAGCAAGCGTTGATAGTTCAAATGGCAAAAACAATAAAATCCTTACAGGAAACGTTGCCAAAAGCGACGTAATGGAAATACCGATAAGAAGGTAGCCAGGCAGGGACGGTCTGGCTTTTGCAGGGCGGGACGCCCTGGTTACTTTCAGGCCGAGGACGGCCTGGGGCGAAACTTCACGGCTGCGCGAACCACACAGTAAAAGGAGTCCAGAGGAGCAAGCTCCTTTGGTGGGGTTTTAAGGGGCAATGCCCCTTAATTTGGAGTGCGGTGGGCTTGCCACCGCTTTCATAAACATCGGCTTGGCGATGTCTTTTCGAAATATACTGCAATTTGCACACAAGCATTCTTAGATGGGGTCGTCAAGCCGACCCCTATGAAAGCGGTGGCAAGCCTCCGCACTCCAAAAGCGAAGAATAGCGCCAAGACGATGTTTATGAAAGAAGCGGAACTCTTTATCCTTTTTTCTATTGCGCTATGGTGGCTGAAATCGTAGTATGCGAAATTTAAATTTCACGGGATTTAAATATGCGCCTGCGATCTTCCATTTTTCTTGTACTTTTCGCTCTTTCAGGGTGTAAGCCTGCGGAGCACAAAGCACCCCCTCCTGTTGATGTGACCGACTTTGTTGTGGAAGAGCGCAACATACCCGCTGTTTTCGATTTCATTGGGTTTGCGGAAAGTACGCATCCAGTAGAAATTCGAGCACGCGTTGAAGGATACCTAGATACAATTGCCTATCAAGAGGGGCAAATCGTCAAAGTGGGCGATCTTCTTTTCCAACTCGATCCAAGGCAATACGAAGCGTTAGTTGAGCAAGCAAAAGGCGATGTGGACCGTCAACAGGCCATTCTTGAAAATGCAAAGCTGACAGTTGATCGGTTGGCTCCGTTGTACCAACAGAAAGCCGCCAGTAAGAAAGATTTGGATAATGCGTTGGCTAATCAGTTGGCAGCTCAAGCAACCCTAGCATCGTTAAATGCAAAGCTGTTGGATGCGGAAATAAACCTTGGGTATACGACAATCCGTTCTCCGATTACCGGCCTTGCAGATAAGTCTAAGCTGCGTCAAGGTGCTTTGATCAATCCGGGAACAAATAGTCTTCTGACAACTGTTTCTGTAGTGGATCCTATCTGGGTGTATTTTAGTGTGTCGGACAACGACATCATGCGAGCGCGTCAGCAGGAAATTAGCAAAAAGATTATTTTGCCTGCGGAAAAGGCGTATCAGGTGGAGTTAACGCTTGGGACTGGTGAGGTCTATCCTATTAAGGGTCGCGTTGACTTTAGTGCTCCTACTTATGACCAAAGCACTGGCACATTGTTAGTACGCGCGGTGTTTGAGAATCCTGAAATTGTGTTAAGGCCTGGACAATTTGTGCGTGTGAAGGTGTATGGGGCGACTCGACCAAATGCGATCGCTGTGCCACAGCGTGCGTTGATGCAGAAAAAAAATGGAATGTTTGTCTATTTGATTGATAAAGACAATAAAGTGATTTCTCAGGATGTATCTGCAGGGGAGTGGGAAGATGATTTTCAAGTGATCACAAACGGATTGAAACCTGGTGACCGCATTGTTGTAGATGGAATCAATAAAATACGTGCCGGTACTGATATCCATGTGACAGGACCTTGGAAGCCACTTCCAAAGCCAACTAATACTTCATCGCCTTAGGAATATATGTTTTCGAGCTTTTTTATTGATCGTCCTATTCTTTCTAGCGTGATATCGATCTTTATTTTTCTTGCTGGTTTGACCTCGATGTTTTTTTTGCCTATTGAACAATTTCCGAACATATTGCCTCCGCAAATTAACGTACAGACCTCATACGCAGGTGCCAGTGCACAGACAGTTGCCAATTCTGTCGCTTCACCATTGGAGCAGCAGATCAATGGTGTTGAAAACATGATCTACATGTATTCCAATAGTTCGTCGACAGGAGATTACAACTTAAACGTATACTTCGATATTGGATCGGACATTCAGCAAGCGTTGATCGATGTACAAAACCAAGTCAACATAGCAACTCCGTTATTGCCGGATCAGGTACAAAAATCTGGAGTCAATATTCTCAAGCAAACTCCTGCGATTTTGCTGGCTATTGCGCTGCAGTCGCCTGATGGACGTTATGATGAGGTTTTTTTAAGTAACTATGCCACTGTCAATATTGTGGAGGAGTTGCAGCGTACCCCTGGGGTTAGCAGCATCAACATCATTAATAGCCGCGACTATGCCATGCGCATTTGGCTGGATCCTGCGTTATTAGCGAAGTATAGTTTGACTGCTGAAGATGTGGTGGATGCGATACGCGATCAGAACACCGAATATTCTGTTGGGCGTTTGGGTGAGGTGCCTACTGATGGACCTGTGGAGTTGACCATTTCGATTACGAGTGTGGGGCGACTGAGTACTCCGGAGGAATTTGACGACATCATCCTAAAAGCCAATACAGACGGTTCGATTGTTTCGTTGAGGGATGTAGGATATAGTGAGCTTGGTGCATCGGACTATGATGTGATTGGAAAGGTGAATGGCATTCCAGCGATATCCATAGCGATTTTTCAACAGTTCGGAGCCAATGCGTTGGATGTTGCTAAAGCCATTAAGAAGAAGATGGAATACATTAAGAAAAGTTTTCCTATGGGGATTGAGTATTCGATTCCTTACGATACGACTAAGTTTGTGACGGCATCGATCAAAGAGGTTGTGATCACGATATTAGAAGCGGCGTTTTTAGTGGGATTGGTTGTGTTTGTCTTTTTGCAAAACATTAGGCTTACATTGATTCCGATTCAAGCAATGGTGATTTCGATTGTTGGGGCTTTTGCCGGCATGATCGTTTTAGGGCTATCGATCAATACTTTAACGCTATTTGGAATGGTGTTGGCGATCGGAATTGTGGTTGACGATGCGATCGTCGTGATCGAAAACGTTGAAAGCAACATGCGTCTTTATAGTTATTCAGCGAAAGAGGCCGCTCACCATGCCATGAAAGAGGTGACAGGACCCATTATTGCGATTGTACTTGTTTTGTGTGCCGTATTTATACCTGTGGCGTTTCTCGGAGGAATTGCAGGGCAGTTGTATAAGCAATTTGCGTTGACCATTGCCCTTTCTGTGGTTATTTCTGGAATTGTAGCGCTGACATTAAGTCCTGCACTTTCCGCAATTTTGATTAAGCCCCGCGGTGAACCTTCCAAGTTCACCAAGCTGTTTGACAAGTGGTTTGGAAAATTGACCGACTTTTATGAAAGAGGGGCACGTTGGTTGATTGTAAGGCCTATCCAAGGGTTGTTGGCGTTTGCTGTGGTCTGCAGTTTGGTAGGTTTGCTATTTCATATCGTTCCAACCAGTTTTGTTCCCAATGAAGACCAAGGATATCTACTTGCCGTCGTAAATATGCCTGAAGGCGCTAGTTTGGTGCGTACGGAAGAGGTGTCAAACCAAGCGGAAAAAATTGCGATGAAGAATCCGGCTTCCGAAACATTTTTCGAACTGACTGGATATAGCTTTGTGGATACGTTGAATCGTACAAATCAGGGCAGTAACTTTGTGGTCTTTAAGGATTGGAGTGTACGCACTAATCCTAAAGAGCATGCCGATGCGGTGTTACTGGAATTGGCGAGAGCCTACTCTAAAATTCCGGAAGGACAAATTTTCATTTTTAATCCTCCGGCGATTCAAGGTTTGGGGACAGTGGGAGGCTTTGAATTTTGGATTGAAAACCGCGGGTCTGGCGACTACGCACACTTGGAAGATGTGACTAGAGAGTTTATAACAAAGGCTAAGGAACGTCCTGAACTAACCGGGCTGATTTCCACAATCGATGCCAATACGCAACAGGTGTATGTCGACCTAGATCGTTCTAAGGCGCGATCTTTAGGGGTTCCCATTAATCAAATCTACAGTTCATTGCAGAGCTTATTTGGATCCCTATACGTCAACAATTTTAATAAATTTGGTCGCGTTTACAAAGTAATGGTGATGGCACAACCTAAATGGCGTGCAACGCCGAGTGACATCACACAGGTATATGTGAAATCGGTTTTGGGTAAAATGATCCCATTGTCTTCTTTGGTCACTTTGCGCAATACATCGGGACCCAGCATGGTGTCGCGCTTTAATGCTTTTCCTGCGGCAAAAATTAATGGAAGTGCGGCTCCAGGCTATAGTTCGGGGCAAGCGTTAAATGTGATGGAAGAGGTGGCACGCGCATCGCTTCCTAGCGACATGAGCTTTTCGTGGGGAGGGGAGTCCTTTCAGGAGAAGGCTTCTGGAGGATCATCGTCCTATATGCTTTTAGCTGGGTTGCTGATGGTATTTCTTATTTTAGCAGCATTGTATGAGCGATGGACTTTACCATTGGCGATTGTGTTGGCGGTGCCGTTTGGAATGCTTGGAGCCCTCCTAGCAGTATGGTTGACGGGTATGAGCAATGACATCTACTTTCAAATCGGATTGATCACGTTGATCGCTCTTGCTGCAAAGAATGCAATCTTGATTGTGGAATTTGCTTTGATCAAACATCACGAAGGCTTATCGATTTTAGAGGCAGCCATTCAAGCGGGTAAGTTGCGCTTTCGCGCTATCTTGATGACGTCTTTAACATTTATTTTTGGGGTGATCCCTCTCGTTACCAGCTCTGGAGCTGGTGCAAACAGCCGCCACTCATTAGGTATTGGTGTATTGGGTGGAATGATTGCAGCGACTTTCATGGCGATATTTTTTGTTCCACTTTTCTTTAAACTGATTATTCAATTTACAGAATCAAAGGCCGAAGCAGAATCTGTAGAAAGGCAGTCTGGCGGCCATAATGCGTAGGGCGAATAAGGTCTCTAACATCGAAAAGTAACTTTAGTTTGTCGGGATGGTTGCCGATATGGTAGCCAGGCCGTCCCGGCCTGGTAAAAAAAGGACGACCAGACCGGGACGGTCTGGCTACCATATAGGGAAAATAACTGTAGTTACTCAGGAGGCGGGATCAAGGTCCCGCACTCCAAGCAGGAAAAGGTGTTAGGTATGGATATTTTAATGCGTGTATTACACATATTGGCTTTGGCATCTTTAGTTGGGTGCATGGGGCCTCACTACGATGCGCAATTTGTCGATCTTCCAGATTCGTGGAGGTTGGAGGCGGATGAAGCAACGACTCTATGCAATATGCGCTGGTGGGAACAATTTGGCGATCCCGTTTTAGATGAGTTAATTTTTGTTGCATTGGGGAATAATCAAGATCTTAAAATTGCAATTTCAAGAGTTTGTCAATACCACGATCGGCTAATCATCACAAATTCGGCTCTGTATCCCTCTGTAAATGGTAATGCGAGCTTTACTCGAACGAAAACTTCTTTGGCAGCTCCCTTTGCAGCATCTAGTGGAGGGATTCCTGATGGCGTAACAGGTTTTAAACGAATCAACAACGATTACCAAGTATTTTTAAGTCTAAATTGGGAACTGGACTTTTGGGGTCGCGTGCGCAGTGCTTCCGAAGCTGCCTACGCGGAACTGTTAGCTCAAGTGGAAACACGTCGCGCAGTAGTGGTCACGGTGGTTGCATCGACAGCAAATGCGTACATAACATTGCGCGGTCTGGATTCACAACTTGAAGTATCCAAAAAAACGTTGAAATCACGCATTCAATCGCTAAAGTTAGCACAGGATCGTTTTGAGCTCGGTGAAACATCTCAGATCGAAGTGCGTCAAGCAGAAGCCGAAGTAGAAATTGCGGCTATCCGCGTGATCCAATTGGAACGCGATATTCCCATCCAAGAAAACCTCCTCAGCGTCATCCTAGGCCAAAATCCCCGCGATATCATTCGCGGAAAAGCGATCGAAGATTTTGAATATCCAATGACCATTCCTGCAGGCATTCCTTCAGAACTGCTGGTGCGTCGTCCCGACATCATGCGCGCCGAAGACACTTTAATCGCGGCCAACGCCCGCGTCAGCGAAGCGAGGGCTCTATTCTTTCCTAAAATAACCCTCACTGGGATATATGGGAGCGAAAGCGCAAAGCTTCATAATCTTTTTACCTCACCAGCCGAAATGTGGCAATATGGTCTCTCAGCTGTCCAAACGATCTTCGATGCGGGCAAAACTCTCTACCAAGTCGAAGAGACAAAAGCTCTACGTAACCAAGCTCTCTTCGCCTACCGCCAAACAATTTTGCAAGCATTCCGTGAAGTCAATGATGGTCTGGTCGCTACGCGCATGAACCAAAAGCTTGTCACGGAACACAAAATCCAAGTTAAGGTGCTAGCGGACTATCTCCACCTCGCCACCCTCCGCTACAACGAAGGGGAGATCGACTACCTCAACGTCCTCGACGCGGAACGCTCACTCTTCGATTCCCAACTAGACCTGGTCCAAGCACAAGCCGACACCTTCACCGCCGTCGTCAACCTCTACAGCGCCTTAGGGGGTGGCTGGGTGTGTGATGCGGATACTGTGGCTCTTTCAGATTAGTAAAGGACAAACGACGAAATGGGCTAATAGGCATTGTCCTTTTCGTCCTTTATGTCGTTTTCGTCCTTTTGTTATTTAATGGATTTTTAAAAAGTGTCATAAGCAGTAAGATAAGTGTCATTTGGAAGGTGTAAATGCTTGTTTCGTCTGCGGTAGTAAATGCCAAAACTACAGATCCTGTTATTCAATACAATCGATTGGGATTGTTGGTTGCTAGGATTTTGCGCGCCATAATGTCCAAAGGCTGCTTTTGTTGGCTGTCTCGTTTCATCATTCAAGTACAATCGATCATCCGTCCAAAGCATTGGGTCTACTGGCATGTTGTGACTCCTCAGGTGTTCTTGGGAGCGATTCCCTTGCACAATTGGAATCACTCAAGCTTGATCACGGGAGAAGGGGCAAGCGCCATTCTATCGATTAACGAACCACATGAATTTGAGTCGCAATGCTGTGCGAGGCCTATGGTGGAAGAGGATTGGAAATTGCGAAGTGTGCATTTTCTGAATATTTCGAGTCCAGATTTAGAACCTGTGCCAGTGGCAAAATTAGCTGAGGCTGTGAATTACGTTGCCATACAGATAGAAAAAGAGTTTAGAAATGTATACATTCATTGTACTGGTGGGAGAGGACGCAGCGTGTCTGTAGCGGCGTGTGTGCTGATGAAGCAAGAAAAGATGTCTTGCGAACAGGCTGTGAGCTGTATTCAGAAACTTCGTCCTCAAGCGATGATCAGCCCACAACAAGTGGCAACGATTAGAGAGTGGGCTTTAAAGTACTTGGGAAGGTGAATGAACGAAATGGAAGAACGATATAAGACGCTGTTGTGAGCACACCTAGAAGCGGCGAAAAGGCCACTATTAATGGAGTCCAGAGGAGCGAGCTCCTTTGGTGGGGTTTTAAGGGGCAAAGCCCCTTAATTTGGAGTGCGGTGGCTTGCCAACGCTTTCATAGGGGTTGGCTTGCCGACCCCTTCACAGTGCGTTGTGACATCGGCAAGCCGATGTTTATGAAAGCGGTGGCAAGCCACCGCACTCCAAAAAGAACATTTAGGACATGGCGACGCGGATGGTGCGTTTGGCGCTTGTGGGGTAGGGGAATTTGCCGTGTGTCCAGTCGAGATTGTTGACAATCATGAAGGTTCCTGGGGCGTTCCAATCGAGTTGCTGTTTAGGAGCTGCTGTGCAGTCCATTGTTGCGTAGACCACGTCGCGAGGAAGGGGTTTGTCATCGGCTGTGCGTACTTCATAGGGCCATTTGTATTGACGATTGAAGATGAACAGTTTTGCTAAAATATAGTTGAGACGTCCCATATTTTTTGGATTGAGATCTAGAATATTTGCTTGGCTAAACCAAACTTCTTCGCCTTTATCGTTGGTGCGCGTTGCAGGCACTGTACGGCGCACTTCTAGCCAGCCCTTAGTCCATTTAAACTGCCATTTGCGCTTTTCGCAGAGTGCTTGTATATCTTTGGGGTCTGTAGTGCCAAATGCGTCTTGCCAGGATTTGATCGATTTTGTGACGCGTGTTACGAAAGATCCTGCTGGCGGGTGGCGTGAAATGTAGGTAAGGGTTTTACCTTGATACCAGTCCCAAACCGGTGTGCCGCGAACCTTTCTTTGTTTGAGCGAGTGTGTGATGTCCACATTAGAAAATAGAGCCGTTTGACCTGTTCCTGGAGGAGGAGGTACTTCGCAGTAGAAGGAAATGTATTCAGGTGATGTTCCTGCGACAGAAAGTTCATTGTGTTGTCCCAAAAGAAAGTCTGGAGCATTAGGAGTTACTTCATAAACGTTTTCCTCATCGATTTTTTGCCTTGCGGCGTCTCCACCCATTTCTACGTAATCTTTCAAAGGTCTTCCTAGAATTACCTTAAGAATCTCTCTAAAGTCTTCCGCATTATTGATGGGGAAGCCACGAAATTGGATGGCACCGTGAGTTTTGATAGCCTTTTGTAAGTCTTTGCTATGTGCTTTAGCCCAGCGTATCATGCCATTATAAAAGAAAGGTACTTTGATGATACCAACATCAATGACTAGGGGTTTAACATCAATAACGAGGGATTCCTGTATTTTTTGAAAGGTGGGAAGACCTCCTATGTCAACAGTACGTACAAATCCTTGGTAGGCGATTCGTAATTGGGGTTTAGGTGATAAAGCGGTTCCTAGGCAGCGTGAAATGCGTGTGGTGCAACCTGTTTGCGTTAATTGGGTATTCCATTTGCGAACAGGATCAGAGATATTTGAATAGACGATTACATTGGATTCTCTTACCTTTTCATCATCTTCTTTTTTAGCAACTTGTTCAACGTCGTGGATCCATTGATTCACTTTTGCCACTTTGGCTACAGTCACTATTTCCACATCACTTAGGTGTTTCTGGGGTTGTCTTGTTAGCAGACGCCAGGTGTAACCAGCATAACTGATGATGCGCTCACAGCGAGAAAGGGGTTCAAAGGTACCTTTATTGATTTTGACGCCTAAAGGGCCCATGCGTTGTACTAGGAGTAGTTCATGCATTTCAGTTACTGAAACTGGTGCAGGTCTTGCTGATTGAGATGACATAAAGAGGCTCCTTTTTGTAATTAAGTATTAAGTATCAAGGATGTATGCATAAATGTCAAATTTCAAGGGGTATGGATGGAATTGCAAAAGTATTATCGTCCTTTCCGTGCCCGTGCCCGTGAGCGTGCCCGTGCCCGATTCCTAAATTTTTTAAAATGAGATAACGGAAAAGAATTAAATAACAAATTCGGTGTACTTTGCTTTTTAGCAAATCGGGCACGGGCACGGGCACGGAAGGGCGATAGCTGGAGATTTTCATCGCTTTTGAGCATCGGGCGCGGGAAAAAAACCGGACTTTTGCAATCGCCTCTGATGGACAGAAAGGACGACAAATCGTATCGTACAATGAAACTACAATGAGGTTTGAATGTATACGAGGATTGGATTTTTACTTGTCATGTTATTAGCTGTGAACAGTGTGTCTGCTTTGGATTGGGGAGCTGAATTGCGTGCTGGATACTATTATCCTGAGTCAAGTCGTTTAAGAAGGATTTATCATAGTGGCGGTCCTGAAGCAGAGTTGGAAGTGACGTATAAGTATTCAGATCAGGCGCTTGTGTGGGGTAATTTGGGGTATTTTTCGCGTCATGGGCGTTCACTGGAAATGCACGAAAAAACCTATATTCGCATTGTTCCTTTTAGCGTGGGTTTCAAGTATCTTTTTTGCTGGAGTGAGTGTGCACATCCATATTTAGGATTGGGTGGATCTTACACGTGGTTGCATGTTAAAAATGATTCCGATTTCGTGCAGAGGCATATCTCTAAGCGTGGTTTTGGCTTTGTGGTGAAGTCTGGAATATACGTTAGCTTGGGTGATTTTTTTGCCGATCTCTTTTTGGATTACTACTACCAGAAAATTGCGTTGCACCATCACCATACGCTAGATTTAGGTGGTCTTAGGTCAGGTGTAGGATTGGGGTTTTAGTTCAACTGCCCTTTTTGGAGCCCTCAAGCGGCTAAGGCCTCTAACATCGAAAAGTAACTTTAGTTGGTCGGATGGCTTGTCGATATGGTAGCCAGGCCGTCCCGGCCTGGTAAAAAAAAGGACAACCAGACCGGGACGGTCTGGCTACCATATAGGAAAAATAACTGTAGTTACTCAGTGCGTTGTGACATCGGCAAGCCGATGTTTATGAAAGCGGTGGCAAGCCACCGCACTCCAAAAAGGAGGGGATAGTGGTGAGATTTAGTTTAAGTGATCGATCAACGAGCGGAGGAGACCGTAGTTTTTGCGTGTGTGGTGAAAGGCGATTCTGGGTAGATCTAGGTGGTCCGTTTCTTCTGGTAGTGCTGCTGTGTCAACAATTTTTCCTGAAGCGACAAGTAGTTCGAATTTATCGTTTAGTTCGTCTAGTGTCTTTTTGGAAATGGGTTTTTTGATACGAATGACCAGTTGGCTGTTGACGTAGCGGCTTGAGTGGTAATTGTTATAAAATCTTAGAATGTGTTTTTTGGCATCTGTCGGTGAAGTTGCGATATAATATAGGTGTCTGTCGTCGGGACTTGTCCAACCGTTTTCAAAAAGCTGTGCATTCATGTACTCTTCCCAATGTTTCCAGTAGGAGCCTTTTTCTCCTTCCATCAGGATGAGAGGAACGATATTAGATTTTCCGGTTTGCATGAGTGTTAGGGCTTCAAAGAGTTCGTCTTGTGTCCCAAAGCCTCCGGGGAAGACTGCGATGGCATGTGAGTGGCTTAGGAACATCAGTTTGCGGATGAAGAAGTAGCGAAAGATCATCAGTTTGGGGTCGCCCTTAATCAGGGAGTTAGTAGGTGTTTCGAAAGGGAGGCGAATGGAGAGTCCGAAGCTGGATTGCTGTTGGGCGCCTTTGACTCCGGCGTGCATGATCCCGTTGGCGGCTCCGGTGATGCACATCCATTCTTCTTTTGCCATGGCCATGCTGAAGGCTTCTGCTGCGAGGAAGTCGGGATGGTCTTCAGGAGTCCTTGCAGAGCCGAATATGCTGATAAAATTTGCTTCTTGGTATTTGTTGAATACGCTGTAGGCGTGGCGCATTTCTTTGAGGGCGCGGCTGATCAGTTTCATTTGACCGATGTCATGATTTTCTGCCATTAGTTTCAAGCTGGTTTGAATCATTTGTGAGGTGAGATCGGCTGCGAAGGTGCCGGGTATGCCACCATATTCTGTGATGAGACTGTTAATTGAGTTAATGACATTTTGGTCGTGTATGAGGGCGTCAGTCATGGCATGCTTTTGGATAGGTTTTTGGGCAAAGCTGGGTTATACCATCAATAGGAATTTTTGCAAAGAAAGGAAGATATGACGATAGGTGGAAAAGCTGTTCTCCCGTGCCCGTGCCCGTGAGCGTGCCCGTGCCCGATTTGCTAAAATATTAAATGAGAGATAAGGAAGGGTAAGGATAAAGCATCACATGTGTACGTTGTTTTTTAGCAAATCGGGCACGGGCACGGGCACGGAAAAGGACAGCAAGTCAGGCACGGAAAAGGACAGGGTTTTACGTATCGATGGCGGCACGCTGTTGAGACAGCTCTTCTAGCCGCTTGTAGAGCTCATCTAGCTTCTTTTGGCGTTGGGCGATGTTGCGCGACAATTCCTGAATGGCAGCTCCTGCATTCTTTTGAGAGATTTCTACAAGTTTTGTATTAGTCTGTTCCTGTTCCAATTCTAGGTTTAGAATAGAGGTTTCAGTGCGCTCGATTTCCTGAGTGATTGGCTTTAGGGCTTTGGCGCGTGCGTTGACTTGATTGGCGCGTTGTTGCTTGTCTTCTTGCTGCGTGTTTACCTTTTTCTTGGGCTTTGCCATGTCGGCTTCATCGTGCCAGCCATCTTTATCTAAGAAATCTTCGTAGTTGCCTAAAAACATCTCTTGCTGGCCTTCGCGGCACACAATGATTTTATCTAGAGATAGGCGTTTGAGGATTAGTTCACTATGGGTAACGATGATGACAGCGCCTTCGAAATCTTCGAGGGCGTCAATGAGTGCTTCGATCGATTCCATGTCTAGATGGTGTGTGGGCTCATCCAAGAGCAGGACGTTACACGGTTTGGCTAAGATTTTGCCTAGTAGAACGCGGCTTCTTTCGCCTCCAGAAAGCACAGAGGTTAGCTTGGTGGCTCTATCGCTGCTGAACATCATGAGACCGCAGATACTGCGTACTTCGGTCATATTGAGGGCTGAGTTAGCGATGGAGATTTCCTCTTCGATGGTATGTCTGGGATGTAGGCGGTCGATATTTGTCTGTCCAAAGTAGCCGATGCGTGTGTTTTCTGAGCATTTTAGCGTTCCTGAGCGTGGTGAGAGCTCTTGTGCGAGAAGGCGTAGGATTGTCGATTTCCCGCGACCGTTTTTACCGATGATGGCAATGCGTTCTGCTTTTTCTACAGAAAGAGTGAGTCCTTCAATTAATGTGGTCTCAGAATTATAGGAAAACGCCACTTCGGTGGCATCGAGCATGCTTTTGCCTGGGAAGGGAGCTTCTTTAAAGCTGAAGTCTAGGTGATTGAGCTCTCTCAGCTTTTCTAGGACAGGAATACGGCTCAACAGTTTTTGGCGTGAAGCTGCTTGCGTTGCTTTGGACGCTTTGGCTCCAAAGCGGTCGATGAAGGACTGGGTGTGGGCGCGTTTTTTTTCTTGATTTTGTCGTGTGCGTTCGTAGATCTCTTCTTGTTGAAAGAGCTGTTCGTAGAATGTTATCGTGCTGCCTTGCACTTTATGAATTTTTTGGCGATGGATGCCCATGGTGTGGGTTGTGACGCTATCCATGAATTCGCGATCGTGAGAAATCAAAACGAATTCGCCTTTCCAATCTTGGAGGAAGCGTTGAAACCAGCGTATGGAAACGATGTCAAGGTAGTTAGTTGGTTCATCTAAAAAGAGGCAATCGGGATCGGAGATAAGCACTTTAGCTAGGTGTAGGCGGAGCTGGTAGCCACCTGAAAATTCGGATGGAGAGCGCTCGAGGTCTTCTTCACGGAAGCCCAAGCCAAAAAGGATTGTTTCGGCTTTGTAGATGCATTCTTTTTCCTCTTCGCGCAGGCCTAAAGCAGCTTCTTCAATAAGAGTTGGTTTTGTGAACACGATGTGTTGGTCCAGCATGCCGATGGCGTATTTTTTGCGCATGGTGATGCTGCCGGAGTCAGGGGTTTCCTTGCCGGAAAGGATGCGGAAAAGGGTGGTTTTACCAGAACCATTGCGTCCGACTAGGCCGCACCGTTCGCCGGTTTGGAGGGTGAAGGTGGCGCCTTTGAAAAGGGGATTGCCTTGGTATACTATGGAAAGATCGTCAACTTGAATCATTTTTATCTCGTAAAAATAAAAAAGTATAGCAGAAATCGGGTTTAGAGTCAAAGATAGGAAGTTCTTTCCGTGCTGTCCTTTTCCGTGCCCGTGCCCGTGAGCGTGCCCGTGCCCGATTTTGCTAAAAAATCAACCTTCAGTTTTTATATTTCAGGAGTCGGGCACGCTCACGGGCACGGGCACGGGAGGGCAGGTTCTTACTCCGAGCTTTTTGAACTCATGGGGGCGGGGAAGTTGTCTTTCCAGAAGCAAGTTCTCTTATCTGTTACGATAATGTCATTGCGGTAGGGGCGTTGAGCTGCTAGACAGCGCAGTCCTGTAGAACAGCAATCGGACTTCCAATAATCCAATGCCCCAAAAGGAACATTGATTGCCAGTGTCCCTTGAGTAGTACTGTGGTAGAGGGAATCGTAAGAGGTGCGTAGCTCAAAAGATAGCCAGTTGCAATAGCTGGCCTTAAGGCGAAACTGAGCTCCCCTCATTGTTGACTTACCCCGTCTTGGGTAGTAGTAACCCCCAGCGGCGGCATAAAAATTTACTGGACTGCAGGGAAGCCAGCAATCTAGAGAATTGCCGATTTCGGCGTCGATTCCTCCTAGGCTTCGCGAGCGTTGGCTGCAGCTTGCAAAGAAGTCTCCGGGGTAAGTGAATTTCTCTGTATCGTGTAGGTGTTGACGGCCGCCGACCGGTATGTAGCCGTTGACTCGGATATCACAGCAACAGCTCAGCATTTCTAAACCGATGCCTAGTTGATTGTAGAGGTCAGGGGTGCAGCGGAAATCATAATAAATGTTGGCTCCCCAGACAGTATTATTTCCTGGGCAGAGACGACGAATTCCGATTCCTATGTTAGCAGCTTGGCGTCCGTTGTTAAAACAGTGGTCTTTAATATCAAAAAAGACTTGGGTATTACACCATTGAAGGCACTGGGAGACGTGAAATAAGTTGAGAGTTGTGTAACCACAGCTATACCCTAAACCTTTTCCTTCCGTATGGTCTATGGAAAAATGCTTTGGATGAAAGGGATGATCGGAACGTTCATGTGGGCAATCGGGTTCTACGTCAAGGCAGACTAGGGGGTAGGGTCCATTGCAGTAGTAGGGGGGCCAGTTGTAGTGAGTGTAGTAGGTGCGACCTGCTGAGAGAGAGGAGGGGACAACAAAGCATATAAGTAGAGCAATGAGAGTTTGAAGAGATGTATGCAGCATAAACATCAGTAAAAAGTTAATTAAAGTTTTTCTATAGCTGTTTTGCGTGGATTGTTTCAAGAAATAATCGAATTTGTCTCGAGGAAATAAAAACATGTTGTTCTTTTTAAAGGAAAGTATATAATATAAATAGATACGTATCTATTTAATTCTCTGTGGTTTAAGGGTGGATATACTACTCTTATAGTACAGCATTTACTCCCGATACGAGTAAATGGAAAACCGGAATCCCCGGTGATTAAGTGCAACAGCACGTACATGTTCACAATAGTATGGGACCAAACCGCGGTGGTCTGGTCTTTTTGTCTGCCAGGCGAGGACGGCCTGGCTTTGCAGGGCGGGACGCCCTGGTTACCTTAAGGCCGAGGAACGGCCTGGTTAGCACGTGAACATGTGCAACAGCACTTGTTTTGATTCTTATTGTGAAATATGAGGCTTATTATGAAAAAACTCATTTTACTAACATTATCTTCACTATTTATTCTGGCACCTTTAATGGGTGAAATGGAAGTGAGAGTGACTTCTGAACCTACAACAACTGAAGGACAATTCAATAGAGCCAATGACTCAAGATTCGACAATAGAGCCGACTCAAGATTCGACAATCGAGTAGAAGATACACGATTTGATAATCGAGTGAATACAGATACACGATTTAGCAATACGGATCGTATAAATTCACATACAATGATGATGGATGATAATTCGGTGACTAAAGCAGTGAAAGATGCCTTTGCTGCAGATAAAAATTTACCTGCAGGTAAAGTGGATGTTTCAGCAGATAAAGGCGTTGTAACTTTATCTGGAAAAGTTGACAGTGAAAAAGTCAAATCTGACTTTGGTTTTAAAGCTAAAGGTGTAGCAGGTGTTTCTAAAGTAGAAAATAATATTACTGTAAAAACACCCTAACCTCGTTGAGGTGCTTTAGCTTAAGCACCCAGCAGCTTTGGCCGAATTATGAAGGCCTATTGGATTTTTGTGATCCAATAGGCTTTTTTTTTGCCTAAATAATTCTTTTTCAAGTGTTTATACAGATTTTTCTTTTTTCGTATTTTTTTATAGACCCTTTATGTAGGGTGACGTTTAAAGGGACAGATGCCAAATTAAGGTATCCCGCTAAAAAAAAAATTTAGCGGCTCCTTTTTAAACAGAAAATAGATCATTAATTTTGTTGCTAACTAGCTATTGGCTAGAGAGGGAAAACTGGCCCCCCTTGTGCGTTTTAATGGTTAATAAATTTAATTAGAAGGGGATTTATATAATGTCAGATAATCAACTTTTTAATTGTGCGTATTTCAATACACTCGATAGTAGTAGTAAGGAGAATGAGGAGTATCAGTATACTGATTGTTTCTGTTCCCAAAACGAGCGGGTGAATTTAGGAAAGGGTGCTTGTCCAAAAATAAAGCGAGTATCGATGAAGATTAATTCGTCATATTTAAGACCAAATGAACATGCTGTGCGTTTGCGAACTAAGCAAAAGAGCTATGTAAAAGCGCAACGTGTGAAAATTGAAAATAAGCCTGTTTTTGTGAATTTAGTGGAATTTGAAGAAAATTTTGTCGCTTAAAAAAAATTAACGCGTATCCAATAGGATTGGATACGCGTCATTCACGAGATAAAAAGTGACTCACTTCAGTCGATCAGGCATAATTATAGACCTCATCAAGCGTCGCATCTTTCCTGGCACAGTCTATATAGACAATGGCAAAATTAGTAATATTGCTGAAGACATCCAACCAAAAAGTTCAGTCTACATCTTGCCGGGCTTTGTTGATGCGCACGTTCATGTAGAGAGTTCGATGCTCATTCCTTCGGAATTTGCGCGCCTAGCATCTGTTCATGGAACCGTTGCAACTGTGTCGGATCCGCATGAAATTGGTAATGTGTTAGGACTAGAGGGCATCCGCTACATGTTAAGCAATGGGGAAAAGGTCCCATTTCATTTTTATTTTGGCGCATCCTCTTGCGTTCCTGCAACGGCATTTGAGACTGCTGGTGCTGAAATTTCTCCATCCCAAATCGAAGAACTGTTTGTTAAAGATGGGCTCAGGTACTTGAGTGAGATGATGAATTTTCCCGGAGTTCTTCATCGCAATCCCATTGTAATGGAAAAGATTCGCATTGCACATTCCTTGAATAAACCTGTAGACGGCCATGCACCTGGATTAAGAGGTGAAGAGGCTAAGGCATACATCGATGCTGGTATTGGAACGGATCACGAATGCTTTACTCTTGAAGAGGCGTTGGATAAAGTCAAATACGGCATGAAAATTCTCATTCGAGAGGGTTCTGCAGCAAAAAATTATGAGGCTTTGCATCCGTTAATAAAGATGTTTCCAGAACAAGTTATGTTTTGTTCTGATGATAAACACCCTCACGAATTAGCTAAGGGGCATATTAATGAGATTGTACGTCGAGCTGTTGTAGAAGATGGTCACGAAATCATTGATGTGCTGCGAGCTGCCTGTGTGAACCCAGTAAAGCATTACGGATTAGATGTCGGGCTATTGCAAGTGGGGGATTCTGCAGACTTTATTGTGATCGATAACCTTCAGAATTTTGGGGTTTTGGAAACATACGTGCAAGGGGAGTTAGTAGCAACCCACGGGAAAACCCTTATCGCTAGCGTGGAAGCAACCACTCCTAATCATTTTAATGTGCACCCAAAAGAGCTGCGAGAGTTTTTTGTGGCTGCTGAAGGGTTAAACATCAGGGTGATTGAGGCTGAAGAGGGTCAACTGATAACCAAAGAGCTTGTTTTAGCTGCTAAAATTGAGCAAGGAGGCTATGTCTCGGACGTTGACCGCGATATTTTGAAAATTGCTGTTGTCAATCGATATCGAGATGCACCCGTTGCCGTTGCCTTTGTAAAAAACTTCGGTTTAAAGCGGGGAGCGATAGCTTCTTGTGTCGCCCACGATTCACACAATATCATTGCTGTGGGCTGCAGCGACGAAGAGATTTGTGCTGCTGTGAATGCCTTGATAGAACAGAAGGGGGGTATCGCTGTGGTTGATGGGAAAGAAAAACACGTTTTAGCGTTACCTGTAGCGGGTATTATGAGTCATTTGGATGGTTACGAGATTGCCGAGAAATATGCCGATCTGGATGCAAAGGCAAAGCAGTTGGGATCTAAACTGTATGCGCCTTTTATGACGCTTTCTTTTATGGCGTTGTTAGTCATTCCTGAATTAAAGCTCAGCGATAAGGGCTTGTTTCGCGGTCAAGAGTTTGTGGATTTGTCGGTTTAATAAGAGAGTAGCAGTAGTTACGGAGTTCTTTCCGTGCCCGTGAGCGTGCCCGTGCACGGAAAAGGACGATGGGACTTACGCAATAGTCTCTTTTTTGGCACGGAAATTCGAATATTTAACCTTTCAGGTGCGACCGCAAAAGCCAAGCACGTTTATCGAAGGAACGTGTCAATTCTGTAAGCATATCCGCTGTACCAAAGTCGAGCTGTTCTGTTGTGCGATCAATTGTAGAACGAAAAGAAAGAATAAGTTGTTCGTAGCATTTCACGAGATCTGCAAGCATTTCATCAGCAGAAGATGGTGTTGGAAATTCTTTGATTTGAGAGAGTTGTTTAAATTCATTCAAGCTTGCCGGAGCATGTCTGCCCATCTGACGAATTCTTTCAGCCACTAAATCGGTATCTTCAAGTAGGGCGTTGTATTGATCGTCTAGGAGTTTATGCAGGAAGAAAAAGCGAGGATCCTCCATATTCCAATGATAGTTTAACGTTTTCACAAATAGAACATGAATATCAGCCACATATTGGCTAAGCGTGGCAACCGTTTCTTCGATTGCCTTATTGTTAAGTTTATTTTCTTGAGTGTGGGTGGGCATAAAATCTCCTTGATTGTAAAAATTTATCTTAACTTTTTGCGAAAAAATTGCAAGATGAAAAATAAATTATATATTTAAATTTTTAATTTGGTTATATGTGCGATTAAGGAGTTGAGGTAGGTGTCTCATCCTGTTTACTTAAAAAAATTAAGGAGTCTTAAATGCCAACAGCAAAGAAAAAAACATTAACAAAAAAAACAACTGCAAAAAAAGCAACAAGCCGTACAACAAAAGCTCGTTCAACAAAAACTACTCGTAAGTAGTATTTGAGTGCCCCTAATTGCTACTCCATTTAGTAGCAATTAGGGTGTCATTTTCCGTTATAACATTTTTGAAAAAGATGTCTTCACACTGCATATAGGGACATCTGGGTGGTCGTACACCCACTGAAAATTTTATTCGTCTACCTTTTCAACAATAAAAAGGAGTTTTATGAAGGCTCTCGTATTTCATCATCCGAAAAAAGTAATTGTTGAAGAGGTAAAAGATCCGATCATTGAAGATGAAAAAGATATAATTGTTCAAGTGACTTCAACAGCTATCTGTGGATCCGATTTGCACATTTATAATGGTTTTTTTCCTCAAGTAAAAAATATGGTTCTGGGTCATGAGTTCATGGGGATTGTTGCAGAAGTAGGTAAAGAAGTTACAAAGTTTAAAAAAAGGTGATCGCGTCGTTGTCCCTTTCCCAATTGTCTGTGGACACTGTTTTTTTTGCAATCATGAAATGCCAACACATTGCGAAAATTCAAATGACAATTATGGGCCTAAAAGTAGTCCTCAAACCCTAAGGGCTAAGGGGACAGAGTCCCCTTAGAAAATCTTGGCCTAACTGGGCGTCGGATAATTGTTCAGAAGCCATCTTTTCTTTTGTTTCTTCTGCTTCTAAGGGTTCCAATGCTGGTATTAATGCTCTAGTGGGTCTATAACTGCTGCATCGAGCGTAGAGATCGTTGAGTAGGGCGCTATCAAGGGATGCAAAGGATTTTTCCGCGCTCTTTGTCCAGGTGGGATCCTTTGATGCTCTGCCACATGCCCCAAAGATAGCTTCGACGTAAGGTATAGCGGCCGGTTGAACGCTCTGGGTGGGTAATAGTTGCAATAGCTGATGCAGGGGTAGGCGTGGGGCCAATACATCTATATTATGGACAGCGAAAGTTGCTGTTAGGGTTTTTGGAGGATTCTGGAGTATTTTGCGGATTAATTCGGGAATTTTGAGATTTTCTATCATGGGCTTTTCTTTAACTAAAGAAGAAAATAATTGTGTTACAAATTCTTGTAGTGCTTGGGTTTCCTCATCCGTTTTTCTCGATTGCTGGATACATGCACTGAAAATATCAAATTTCATGTCGGGAGAATGATTCAATAACGTCTCTAGTTGTGGGGCAGGCAATTTTTCAAACGAGTATTCAGGTATATGGAGAAGGTGTTTAAATGCGTAAGGAACTAATGATTGTTGCTCATTGACTGATTCAGATAAGCGATCAAATAGGCTTTGGATCAAAAAGCTCGAAAGAGAGGATAGAAGTTTATTTAGCAGGATTTCATCTTTGCAAACCCATTTCCCCGAAACGTTTTCAAATAAGTCGTAATACATCTTTTCGAGCGCGTTGATTAGGGGAATATTTACGGTTAGTTTGGCAACGAGGCTCAGTTGAGAAGGTTTTAGGTGGCGCAGGTTTTCAAGCGAAAGGCGGTGGAAGTTTCGTGCGACGTAGGTGGCTGAGCTGCATTTCATCCATAGGATGACGATACGGCTGACGAGGAATTTTAGGAGATGTCCGATCCATTGGCAGGTGATAAATCGTCCTTTAGGCTTAAAGCTGGAAGGAACATACATTGTTAGGGGATCACAACAACCAATACATTTGGTAGGCATATTATAAATCTCAAAAATAATAATAAAGCAAATTATAATGTGAAAAATTGTTGTTGTCAATTTAGTTTTGTGGTGCTTTTTTATGGACTGAATGCAAGACGAAACTGGTTATTTTTTCAGGCCGAGGACGCCCTGGTTACTTTCAGGCTGAGGAACGGCCTGGATACCTTTTCAGGGACAGAGTCCCCTTAACCTTTCTTATCCATTGGCTCGGATAGTATTTTAATGAGGAACTGACGGCCTTTCTCTGCTTCTGGGCTTATTTTGGGATCTACTGAGCTATCTTTAAAGCAGTTTTGACATTTGTGTAATACAAAATCGCGGTTATAGTGACGAGACATTTCTTTTTTTGCTGCTTCGGCACACTGCGGATCGTTAGCTAATTTTTGTCCCCAAATGCTAAAAATTTCTGCTGCATAGATGAAAGTATTTTCGTTAATTTCCTCAGGCAGTATCGTTAGGAGATGATACAAAGAAATTTCAGAAAGAGATCGGATATGTTCAAAAACAAAAACATTGCGAAAAGCGCTTGGGTACTCCTTCAGTGAAGTTTCAATAGCTTCAAAGAGATCAAAGACTTCGCCTCTGTCTGAGGCTTCTGGGGCTAAAGCAATTGATCGAGTCATTAGCTGAGAGATAAAGTCACTCTGGGTGTTTCTATAGAGTGTAGTTGATTCATTTGAATTAAAAATATCATGAACTTCTTCAACAACTTTTTTAAAAATTGAGCATTGGTGACGGAAGGAAAGATTTTGAATTAAAATATTTTTTTGATGTGGAGTAAGTGCGGAAATTCTGTACGAGACAGAAATATTACCATAAAGTAATTCGCTGTAAAGGGATGCTTTTTCCTTAGCACGTTCAGGATGAGCAAGCAGATACTCAAAGAGGTGGGGGCTGGTTACATCTTGGCATGACGCTACCTTAACGGCACCTGATAAATGACCTATCTGATCTAGAGAGAGAGCATCTAAGAGTTTATTGGCGACTTTCACATTCTCAGGTTTTGGTTGAACTGCAGTAGAGCAAAAAAAGCTCTGTTGTGTTTCAAATAGGCCAAGGTAGAGTGCACAGATCGCTTTTCCTGAAGCGACTAATTTTCTATTCTCTGATATCGTTATTTCTTTAAGCTTGCCTAGTTGAGAGGGTCGTAGAGATGCGAGATTGCCACTGGTCATGCGTTGAATGTTATCGTTTACATACTGAGCGCTGCAACATTTCATCCAGAGTCCAACAATAAGGCTGACGAGACGTTTGAGAAGTTGGACACAGATATGTACTCTTTGGGCGGGTTTTCGCTCAAGAGCATGGACGCCAGCGGGGTCGAATCGTGTTGGTGGGACGTACATGGGTAGAGGATCAAAACCGCAACATTTAGTCATTTTTTACCTTAAGTTTCATAAAATTTAATACTTGCAGTACCCAGGCCGTCCTGGCCTAGTCGTCTTTTGGGTTACATTCAGGCCGAGGACGGCCTGGTTATGCAAAGCAGACGCTGTTCTTAAGAAACCCCACTACAATGGGAGTCCAGAGGGTTCATACCCTTTGGCAGGGGTTAACGCCTGATTGCGATTTATAACGGGGCATCTTCGAGATTATTTTCTCTCTTGGAACTCGCACCAACGGCGCGAAAATAAGGAGATAATATTAGCCAATATTACCTCCTTATTTTTGCGAGTTCCTAGAGGAAGAGAACTCGAACCTGCCCCATTAGAAATCACAATCAGGAGTTCAAGGGGACAGAGTCCCCTTAGTCAGTGTCTCAAATATGAACTTGCGACCGACTTCGGCATCGGTTTTTAGACTTACGCTGTCCAATTTTTTACAGTTATCTAATACAAGTTTAAGATCTCTTTGACGATGACCTGTAGTATAATCGAAGAGAAGGGTCTCTTTTGCAGTTTTTGCAAAGGAGGCATCGCGCAATTTACTTCCCCAGATGGTAAAAATTTCTACAACATACTCAACATTATTAGGGGTAATGTTGTCTGGTATTAGTTCGAAAAGATCATGGATATTATGTTCAGCAAGAGCTTCGAGGTGTTTAATATCAAAAATTTGGCGGAAGATATTTTGTTGTTCACCAGCTAAAGCGCGAGCTACACTTCGAAATAAGTACTGCAACTCGTAAGATTTTTCGTTTTTCTCTTTTGTGACACAGGTGGTGACTATTTGGGACAGGTACGCTCTTCCTTCTTGTAGGTTTGGGGTTTCCATGTAACTAATATCACGTATTACAGAGTTAAATAAGTCAGTAAGACGATGCATTGGGAGATGCCTATACAACACTGTTCTTTCGTTTTGTGTTAACTTCATAGGTTGAAAGAAATATGCGCTAAGCAAATCACTAAAAAGCTGATTGTTTTCCGCAGCACGACCAGGATGAGTCAAGAGATAATCAGCAATAACTCTATGGGGAGTATTTCCATGACTACTATGTTTTGTAGCCTCCATGGTTTTATGTAGACTCTCTATTTGAGTGAGTGAAAGGGCGTCTAGAAGTTTACCAGCCAATCTTTTACTTTCGGGTTTTGGGTCTCGTATCATAAGGTGATCATAATTCCATTCACTTTCGAAAAGACTTAAGAAAAGTGTGCAGATTGCTTGACCTGTAGTAGTTAATCGTTCATTTTGCTTGAGTGGCATATCCTTTAACAGACGCAGTTGCGAAGGTTTTAGATGTGTGAGGTTTCCACTTGTCATGCGATGAAGGTTATCTTTTACATAGTGAGCGCTACAGCACTTCATCCAGAGTCCAACAATGAGATGAACGATACCTTGAAGAAATCTTACGCAACGGCTAATTTTTTCTTTTTTTTCCGAATGTATTGAGGGTAGGCCTAATCGTGAGTACGCTGGATCATAACGTGTTTCTGGTACAGGGATAGGTAAGGGATCAAAACCGCAGCATTTAGTCATTTTTAACCTTATGGTTGAATATAAATAGCACCAGGCCGTCCTTTTTTTACAAGACCGGACGGTCTGTTTACTTTCTTTTTTCTTTTTTACCAGACCGGGACGGTCTGGCTACTTACTTTTTTACAGAAAGGAAGTCCTTGGCTAATTCAGAGGCTTGTTTGCTCAAAAGAATACTTTTGTGTCCTTGCTTGATGATTACGTGCTGGTGTGGAGTGGTAAGGTATGTTTCTTCTACAGCTACAGTGCCATCATTTTCTCCAGGAATTAATACATTAAGACTGAAATTTCCTGCAATAACCATCACTTCCATTGTGTCGGGAAATTGGCCTAGATGTTCAAAGTCGCGTTCGGTCATTAATTCTTTACCTGACTGATCTCTACCGATGTAATTAGCTAAAGAAAACTCAGCGATCATTCGACCCCACACAGCGCCTTGGTTGGGCGGAGCCAACAAAACTGCTCTACCGACTTTAGCTTCTAGGGGGCAGTCTGGGTGGTTTAGGCCGGCGCGCAGGATGAGGCCACCCATCGAGTGCGTTAGGAAGTTGATTGGTTTTCCTGGATTCTGTACTGCTTCTTCTTGCAACTGTCGGACAAGGTCTTCTGCATGCTCTTGGATCTTTTTATCCCTGCTAGCATATCCCCAGTGGGAGATTGACATCTGCTCTTTTTCAAGCGGTTTTACCAAAAAGTACATATTCCATGGTGAGCCGAAGAACCCGTGAATAGTAATCAATTTCTCATTTTTCAGGGTTGTAGCATAGGCTACAGTCGACCATGTGATTAGAAAAAAGCAGAATGTGCGAATGAGTTTAGCCATTTGATTCCCTTGCGACTATTTCGGATAATAACTTTTTCAGAAATTCCTTTCCGGCTTTAGCCTGTGCATTTGCATCTAGGATAGTTTGTGGGATTGGAAACTCACATCTTCTTAGCAACTCTGTAGCTCCGAGAAGTTTTCCTTTTAAACCAAAGGAAATTTGGGCTGCTGCGAGCTCAAGTCCCTCTCTTTTGGTTTGAAGTTTAGCCATACTTCCAAAAATTTCAAAAATTGCAATGACATAAGGAATTTTTGGCACGTTAGGATCTTTAAAATGCTGGCCTTCTTGGATAGTGTGTATGGCGGGAAGTAGCTTTAACATCTCGAATAAATCAAACCTGCTTTCGGATAAATATGAGAGTTCCAATTCGGGTAAATTTTGTGTAGGGCTATTGATACAACTTCTTACAGCATTGAATAATGCCGCGTGCGCTTCGCTGTTCTGTTCTTTTCTATTCGTTTCAAAGTCTGAAATTATTTGTAATAGGCGAGCGACGGATTCTTGCTTCCTTTGCTGCGCTCCTGAGTAGTGCTGAGACCCTAAAAGAGTTAACAGATTAATACGCATATCTTGTGGGAGATTCTCAAAAATTGCTATTTGGACGCTAGGACTCGCCTCTACCAATTTTGTTAATTGCGTTGGGTCTGCCTCTAATGCAATGTAGGCAAGAATGGCGCGATTTTCGGCACAGGCTCGTGTTGGGCCTTGTTCACAAATATCTCTTCCTGAGGCGATATCAATGGCGCTTTTTATCCAAGAAGGGGATGCTAGTTGAAGAGTGCTGTCAGCTATATTCTCGACAAGAGGCTGTAAGGAAGGTAGGATTCTTAAAGAAAGGTTAAAGGCACGCTCTTGATTGGAACGAAAAGGTGATTGCAATTCTTGTTTAACGGCACGCTCTTCTGCAGCTTTAGCATGCATTCTTTTTAGAGTGTTTAGCAGATGTCTTTTATCGTTTAAAGACAAACAACGAAATAATTTATTAATTCGTTTTGGATCGGTGGCTCCAGCGCGATACAACTTTAATAATGCAGTTCTATCAAAATCAGAATCCGGGCATACTGTGCCATCTTTATTAATAAGAGCAAGTTGAGATTCTTTTAACCAATAGATGTTTTCGAGAGATAGTCGATGGAAATTTTTTGCTATGTACTCAGGACTGAGACATCTCATCCTTATGGCAATGATTAGGTTTACAAGGGTTTTTAGGCAATGTCCAATCCACTGATGGATGGCGCATTTGGATCTAGGTCTGTTTAAAACAGGATCGTACATTGTTAAAGGATCGCAGCAACGTCTAGCAGGTGTTGTTGTCATAAAAACTCCAATTTAATAAATTAAAAGAAGATAATAAGAAATAAATTAATAGCTGTCAACATTAAGATTAGAGGAATGAGAACACTAGCAAAAAATTAATGAGAGTCTCTTTACAAGAACAGATTGATTTGATACATTTCTGCCGAAATTTCACAGGAGATAAACAGATGAAGCAAGTGTTTGGTTTTTTTGTAATGAGTGTCCTGTTTTTTAATCATCTATTTTCAGAGGAGAGTACCCAAATGACAGCAGCAGAACGTCCTGTGGTTGTAATCGAAACCACACAAGGATCTTTTGAAGTGACCTTGAATCCAAGCGTTGCACCAAAAGCAGTAGAAAACTTTTTGACTTTGGCAGAGAGCAAGTATTATGACGGAACAGTGTTTCACAGAGTCATTAAAGACTTCATGATCCAGGGTGGCGATCCATCTGGTACAGGTGCTGGAGGGCAATCAAAGTGGGGTCAACCCTTTGAAGATGAGTTTAATGTATCAGTTAAATTTGACCGTCCAGGGCTATTTGCGATGGCGAATCGTGGTCCAAAGACAAATGGAAGCCAATTTTTTATTACAACGATCCCGACTCCATGGCTGAACCAAAAGCACACAATTTTTGGGGAAGTGACAAAGGGGTACGATATTGTTCAAAAAATTGAAGCTACACGTATAGGACCTCAGGACCGTCCTATGGAGCAGCAAAAGATCGTCAAGATTACCGTCAAAAAGAAATAATTCTGTTTTCTATTAACATCGGCTTGCCGATGCTCTTCGCTTTTGGAGTGCGGGACCTTGGTCCCGCTTTCATAAACATCGGCTTGCCGATGTTTAACTTTAGGTACCTGAATGAAATACTGGCCACATGCTCCTTATCATTCATTTAATGAAGCTGGAACCTATATGGTAACAGGGTCAACCTTCAATAAGGAATTATTTTTCAAAAAAGAAAATGAATTAGACTTGCTCCATGATTTATTGTTAGAACTTGCAGAAAAGTATCAATGGAAATTAGAGGCATGGGCGATATTCCCGAATCACTATCACTTTCTAGCTCAATCGTCTCAAGACTCAGCGTCCTTAAGAAAATTTCTTAGACATTTGCATTCTTCATCTGCAAGAGCATTGAATAAAATTCATAATACTCCCGGGAGAACAGTTTGGTATCAGTTTTGGGATTCAAGGATTACATATCAACGATCTTATTTGGTACGTCTTAATTATGTCATGCAGAATCCTGTGAGACACAAGGTAGTAGCTCCGGGTGAAGAATATCGTTGGTGTTCTGCTAGTTGGTTTGCAAAGAACGCGACAAAAGGTTATCGAGAGACAATCATGAAGATTAAGTGTGATGATGTTAACATAATAGATGATTTTGAATTGTAAAGAAAAACCTAGAACATCGGCAAGCCGATGTTTATGAAAGCGGGACCAAGGTCCCGCACTCCAAAAGCGAAGAACATCGGCTTGCCGATGTTTATGAAAGCGAATTAGCTTTTAGCTTCGGATGTTTTTTGTGTCAGCAACCTAGCTAAGCCTGCATGAGCAGGTTTCTCTGTGGTGAACTTCTCATGTAACCATTTGTCATATGGGTTGTCTTTCTGCCAGCTTGAGATAACGCGTTCTGCCAAGTAGGTTCTGAAATCTCTTAATCCATTTCTTTTGAGAGAAACAAAATCGCACTTGTTTAAAAGTGCAAAAAATTGTGGCTGAGAGAGGTTTTCAATAAATTGAACAGCTACTCCCTTTTCCTTGGCAAATAATGCTGCTAAAACGTCTTCCGAGAAATCGTCATCACTACATGTTTTAAGTATTTCACGTAAGAATTCGGCATGTATGAAGTAAGGCCCTTCTTTCTTTGCAAGAAGAGCTCTTTTACCAAATTGGAGAGCAAATTCTAAAAGGAATTGTTGCCCTACTTTTGCCTGCGGACTGCTCTCCAATAGCTGTTGGTCTATAGGGAAGTTAGCCTTTTTATATAGCGCAAATGCATCCCAAAATGTAGAAGTTGCACTCCATTCTTTTCGAAGAACCGACTTTTCTTGATCTGATTTTTTTCCCAAGATTGCAAGTAGAGCTACAGCATATGGCGCGGCACTTGCGTCCCCAGTTTCATAACCATTTGATTTTGGTAACAGTTTTAAAATGATTGTTGAGCCAAAAGAGTCCTCCAATAACTTGAAATGGGACAAATACAATTCAAAAAAGTTTTCAGTACGACTGAGGACGTTGACTAAATCATCTACTGTTGTGGGATTGTCACGCGCTGTGTCAAAGGATCACAGCCACAACGTCTAGCAGGTGTTGTTGTCACAAAAACTCCAGGTAGTTAAATTAAAGATGTTAAGAATTATATTAAAATTAGTTGTAAGTTGCAACATATATTCTTAGTGACATCGGCAAGCCCCCGCACTCCAAATTAGGAAGAGCTTTATCGATTCTTTAGTATAGGAATAGAAAAATTTAAGAAGCTATTGAGATCTTGGTAAGTAGTGGTGAGCACTGTGTTGCGCTTTTCTAATAGTTCTGGAGAACTTTTGAAAAGAAAACCCATCAGCTGTTTCATTTTGCCAACTTTCGTTTTTTCCGGCATATCAACAGGCATTTCATTTTGATAGACATCTAAATAACGCTTAAAATTGTCCCATTGAGGTACATAGCTAATGTTTGCAAAGTGTGCTTTGATCTGATGGAAGATAAAGGGATTGATGACACTCCCGCGTCCGATCATTAAGGCATCGCATTTGGTGTGATGGAGCATTCGCATAGCATCTGCAACTGATAAGATATCGCCGTTGCCGACAAGGGGAATGCTTAAAATTGTTTTGGCTTCGGCAATGAGATCCCAGTTAGCCGGCGGTCCATAGCCCTCCACTTTAGTGCGAGGATGCAGGGTGATGTACTTTACGCCACTCTCTTGAGCTGCCAACAAATTTTCTTTAAAGAGGGAGGTGTTGTCATATCCAGATCGCATTTTGAGGGTCACAGGAATTGAAACGGCCTTTACCATAGAGCGTGCGATGTCATGTAGAGTTTGAGGTTCTTTGAGGAGGCTTGACCCTGCGCCGCGTCCGGTAACGGTATTTGACGGGCAGCCACAATTGAGGTCAATGCGTGGCGCACCCTTTTTCTCGATTTCAACAGCCATTTCAGCCATTAGGTCGCAGTCGGATCCCATCAGTTGTGCTGCTAAGGGAATGGGGGCGGTTTCCTGTGCTTCGTAAGGTTTTGCAAGGCTTTTGATGTGCGCGTTAGAGGGCACTCGTAGAAATTCGCGCACCGCTTCATCGAATCCACCGACGGATGCCATCGCTTTGCGAAAGCAGCGGTCGCCAACTCCTTCCATCGGAGCAAGAATTAAAAAGGGACAGCCATTACTGTCTTTTGGTAAAAGATTCATGGTAAAATGATATATCCCTTGCTCTTTAATTAAAAGATTAGAGAAATTTAGAAGGAAAAAATAAACCATTAAGGTGAACGATGAAAAGATTTATCTCAGCTCTCGCAGTTAGCCTAACATTAACCAGCCAGTCCTACGCAAGCGCTGGCCCATACGATAATTACCTCTTACTTCTCAAAGAAAATGTAAAAGGTCTAGGATCGGCTGGTAACGCTGCCAAAGGCGAAATCGAAATCATCCTCGATCCAGCAATCATGTCAAAAATCGAATCCACAACTGGCCGCAAAGTGGGAATCGTCCACAGAGACACCTACTGGATCTGGCTCAACGATGCTGTTAAATTCCCCAACGGCAAAACAGGTGTCTACGGTCGCCTAGTCTGGATCAATGCCCTCCAAGGCCCCGCAGGCGTCGCTGTCATGCCTGTCCTCTCAAACGGCAAAATCGTTCTCAACCGCAACTACAGACATGCCACACGCTCATGGGAATATGAACTCCCACGCGGCACCAGCGCCAAAGGCGAGCAACCCGAAGTAACAGCCCTCCGCGAAGCTAAAGAAGAAACCGGTATGGACCTAACCGATATCACCCTCCTCGGAACTATGGCCCCAGACACCGGCATGACGAGTAGCCTAGTACCGGTCTACATGGCCCAAGTTACATCCACAGGCATTGCCACACCAGAAGACTCCGAAGCAATCGCCGGCATCGAAGCCTTCTCCGTCGAAGAACTCAAAGAAGGTCTCAAACGCGGATACCTCAACGGCATCCCCCTCCGCGATCCCTTCCTAGCTTATGCTCTTCTAAACTCAGGTTTATAAGGGGGCTCTGCCCCCTTAACCCCCGCAAAAGGGCCGTGGGCCCTCTTGACACCCTTTTGTAGTAAATGCAAACGTATGTGCCGCTCGGAACATTCATCAATATAAGACCAATGTGTGAAACTGCGTTTCCCTCATTGCCCTTATTTAATAAATATTCAATCCTCACACAGTTGTCTTTAACCAAGGATGACAAAAAGAGTCCTTGCTCTAGCAGGATTCAGAAGCACAACACCTTTCCTAAACACTAAGTTTATAAAGCAAAATCTATTTTTTGAAGGGATATGAAGGGTGTGTCACTCCAAATATTTAATTCTCCAACTTGTTGCGAACAATTTTATATATATCCATCCAATTAACATGAAAGGGGGGCATTTATCAGCGTAAGAGGGATTGGCTTCTGGGCTTTCTTTTAGAAAGGGGAAGATAAGGGAGTTTGAATATTTATCAAAATGAGGCCAATGAAGGGAAACGTAGTTTCCATTCATTGGCTTTATTTTTTTGATGAATGTTTCGAGCTATACATACCTTTTACATTTACTACAAAGGGAGTCAAGAGGGCCCACGGCCTTCTTG
>JACDHD010000114.1 GCA_013821265.1 Parachlamydiaceae bacterium
AAATGAGTTATTGCGCCAAGGTGACATCACCTGTGAGTATGATTTAGATGGGAATTTAGTGCGCAAACACACACCTCAGCAGGATACAAAGCTTACTTATGATGCGTTGAATCGTTTAATTTGTGTGGAAAAAGCAGATGAACGCGTTCAATTTGTGTATGATCCAGTAGGAAGATGCCTTAAAAAGTGTATTTCTAAAAAGGAAAAAGGAAATTGGCAAGAAGTTAACTGTGAGCACTATTTGTATGATGGTCAGCGAGAAATCGGAGCATTCAAAGCCGACAAAACTCTTAAACAGCTTAAAGTGAATGGATTGGAGCCTTATGAGAATTTTGCTTTCCCAGTAGCTCTTGAGCTAGAAGGAAATTTGTGTGTTCCTCTTAATGACCCGTTAGGGAATGTTCGGTTATTGTTGAATCCCAAAGATAAGAAGCTGACTGCTGAGTACGATTTTTCTGCATTTGGGAAGGCATTAACAACGGTGGAAAAGACACCATTTAACCCTTGGCGCTATTCTGGAAAGCGTTTGATTCCAGAATTAAGTTTGGTGTCATTTGGAAAGCGTTATTACGATCCCGAACTTGCACGATGGTTGAATTTAGACCCTGCAGGTTTTGTGGATGGGGTAAATCTTTATCAGTACGTCTATAATAATCCAAATGCTAACATGGATCCCGACGGACGGTTTGCCATCTTTTTGATTCCCCTTTTCGCAGGAACGTTTGGTGCAGCAGGATTAACGCTTGCTTTGCCTTCACTAACGACCGTAGTTACGTATGCTGCCTTAGGAGGTACTTCGTTACTCATCTATAAGATGGAGCAGCAGTCAAAAAAATCCAAAGCCGTAGGTCTCTCTGGGCTCATATACATGGAGGCTGTAGAAGAGGGGGCAGTAGGGACAAAAGAAAAAGAGAAATCGCCTTTTGACCTTACAAATAATCCAGAAATGCCGCCAAGAATGAAGGATGGTGGAGAAGGAAAAGTCATTGAAGGTATAGAATGGCACGGTTCAGATGAACCTATAACTGGTATGGGAGCGTGGGTAGATCCAAAAACTAAAGACAGTTTCCATCCGGATTTAAAAAGTTCTCAACATAAACCGCATTGGGATCATACCTGCAGAAAAACTGGAAAGGAATCAAGGCATTATCTTGATGGAACTATTGAGTGGAAGTAAAAAATGGAAAATTTAAAAAAATACAAACTTGACTATGAAAAAACTATTAATTACGCATTAGCACATATCGGAGCAGGACGTACACTATCTAAACAATTAATTAAAAATATTGATTTTAGTCGAGGGAACTTTTTTACAATCTTACCTTCCAACGCTAACTTAGAGCGTTTATATGTTTTCACTTCAGGGAATATCATTCCTCAAGAATATCCGGAGATTCCCATGGAGGATGACCAAGGAAATCGATACATTTACCAAGAGGTAATGAATACTAAACAAGATTTAAATAAATTTATATTGAATTATTTAGAAGTTAATCAGAGCCATTTATCGATATTTGAAGATGTTATAAGTTCTTTAACTGATCATAATTTAAAAATTAACCAAGTTCGTTTGGTTACAATCAATAATCATCCTTATCACTTAGCAGATTACCTAACCCCCTTACTATCAGTGCGTGAGACACTTTGGAGGACTATAGAAATTTGGCACACATTAATTGTATTAACAAAGGATTTAAACAGTCAATCATTACCTGATATTCTTAATATAGAGGATATAACATTAATTTGTGATTCAACACAATATATCATCATAAGTGCTTATGACGGGGAATCCTATATTATTTGGGAAAAACATGGCCAAACATGGCAATATCCTGGATTTGAATTAACCGAATTACCTTCAAACATCTCTTTTCTTGAGGCAAAAGACTAATCTCATGAATATTCTAAAAAAATATATGCTTAATTTTGATAAAGTTTTCCCCTACCTTCAAGAGCATATTGCTTGTGGTCATACCCTTTCAAAAGTTGTTTTGCAAAATATTGATTTCACGGAAGGCTATTTTTACACTATCCTTCCCAATAATGCTTTGTTAGAAAAACTGTATTTTATGCAAGGTGGAATCATACCAAATGAACATCCTAAAATACCGACTACAATTATGGGTCGAAATTGTCTATTTCAAGAATTAACCAGCACAGAGGAAGACATAGAAAAATTTGTAGAGGCTTATTTAAAGAAAGATATGTCAAACTTGGCGGTTTTGGAGAATGTAATATGTGAACCGACAGATTCGAATGTCGGTGTTGAACATATCAAGCTAGTGACTATAGAGAATCAGGTGTATTATTTAGCCAATTCACTAACTCCTTCAGATTCTTTGCATTTGGCTTTTCGTAAAACTGAACAAATTTGGCATACCTTAATCCTATTAACAGAGGGGTTAGGGGATTGCTTCTTAGATAACCTTAATGAACAAGATTTAAAAAAAATCTGCAAGGCAACAGTTTATATTATTATAAGTGCTTATGACGGAGAATCTTATATTATTTGGGAAAAACATGGCCAAACATGGCAATATCCTGGTTTTGAATTAACCGAGTTGCCTAAAAACATCTCCTTTCTTGAGCCAAAACAAAGTGGATAGCAAAATGGAAAAACCGGAAAAATATAAAATTAAATCTGATGAAATTAAACCAAGCTATAGAAGCCCAAGGCCTTGTTGCATAATAGCCCTGGGCCTTGTTGCGTAATAGCCCTCACAGATTCTATTCACCCTTACCCAAACTCTACTAAACTTCTAAACCTTTTTTAATACCCATTTCCCTTTGGGCATACCAAATTTATTCATCTTATTAATAGCTAAACACTTACAGATAGACTCGGATTCTTGAGCTCCAATAGACCGAGCTTTAAGCCGTTCTCCAAACATCTTTTTTACTCTAAACATAGCTGTCTCTGCTAAAGATCTTTGATGGTATTGCGAACAGATTTTCCAAAGTCTTCTTCCTTCTTCGCCACCACCAAATCCTTCAATTTCTGCAAGGCATTTATCTCTTTCTCGTTCCCATCCATCAGGAATCCCTTTATAAGTAGCATCTCTTGGCGGAGGCACCGTGCAGATACCTCCTTTTTCATAGACTTTCTTACGAAAGTGTTGCCCATCATAAGCGCCATCTCCTCTTGCAGATTTGATGCCACCCGGCATCCTATCCAGCATTTTTTCTGCTACTTCGGCGTCGCCTTTATTGTTTTCTGTTAATTCACAGCACAGAATGTCTTGAGTTTCAGCATCTATTCCTATGTGAAACTTTCTCC
>JACDHD010000115.1 GCA_013821265.1 Parachlamydiaceae bacterium
ATTCTGACACTACAAATTCATTTTCGCAAAGGCGGACCTTCTTTTGTCTCGTAGGTGTTTTGAAAATAAAATTATCAATATTATGATTTTATGATTTGATGGGTGAACTTGGGTCAGTGTCTCGGTGGTAAAAATAATAATTTTACCCTGAGTTTGGAAGCACCTGTTCGGGAGGCAAGTCAGCCAAATTTTCTGTTGGAAAGGTCGTATTTGCAGCTCGTTGCAGACCACCCCAATTATGTTGATCAAAGTAGCCGCTGTTGCCGTTCCAAAAGAAATGCCAGCAAACCACTCCCCAGATAGGCCAAAATAGATAATTAAACTTCAACCAGCGTGGAATCGGAGCGTTCCCCGATGCGATGCGTGGATCCCCATACTGAAATACACCCTCTTCATTATTTGTGCTCATTATCAACCTCCGGGTTAACTGCTACATCTTCGCGTAGCATCTGCCATTTTGGTTCTTCATCCATATCTAACTTATTCTTTTTCCAAAGATATAGAAAGATTAAAAACGCACTACCGACCATTGAGATAATCAGTCCGTAGTGAAGAAAGCTGCCATAGACTCCAAATTGATCCATATGCCCTCACAACTGTTTTTTGGCAAATTTTGTTTCAATTAATTCTTTCGTCTTAATCGGGTCTTTCCCTAACCACCACGCCTGTGTAGGCGGGGTGATGCGCGTGCCCTTTGTCATCATATATTGAAAAATCGCTTCAAATTTATAGTTAGGCAACCCTGGTACGATAGACGATGTTCCCCTTGGATCATCATCGAAAAAGTGTCTAAACATCGGCATAATAGACCCTTGGCTAGCTGTTTTCGGTGACCAAAAATGTCCTTTATGCCAATCACGGCTGGGCCGTTTAACACCTACTCGAGAAAGATCAGGTCCAATGCGACGCGTTCCCGGAAAGGTAATTTTTTGATAGATGTATTCATTAGCAGATGAAGGGGGAGCTGGATAGGAATCTGATCCGTTCAAAACAACGTCTTGAACCAACGTACGCGTTTGGTCCGTATGGCAGTACCAGCAGCCTTCTATCGCAAAAATCTGTTCTCCCATGCTGATCAATTCTTGTCGCGAATGAAAGGTCACAGGGTGGTTTTTGAGTTCTTCAAGGCTTGCAATGCGTTTCCCTTTGGGGTCATAACGCCACTCCTCTTTGTTCCCAAATTTAAAGAATCCGATACGGTATTCACGGGGATTCTTAACGTAAATAACGCCAGGGTCTTTGTGATAAGCGTGTGGTGTTTCTTCCTCGAGGATAGTAAAGTTTTGTTCGGCCCAGTTTTCGAGGACTCCATCGGAAGGCGCGATAGCAAACGCTTCTGTACCTTCAGGAACATACAGCTCAAATATTGCATAACTAGGCTTAAGTTCCCCCTGCTGAATCGCTTCGGTATTTTCGGTCGCCCATTTCTGTTGGAGTTCTATGCGCAAGGCTGCAGCGCGTGTCTCTGCTGCTGAGTCCTCAGGTAATCGTAACATCAATAAACGCGACGTCAGCTTTAACTTATCGCCGACCTTAGTGATATATTTTTCCAATTCAGGAGATGCAATGATGCGCATGTGATCGGTTTCTTCAAATGATAGCAGCGTAAAGTTTTGTTTGAGGTGATACAAAAACTGTCGTTCTGAGTTTGGCGCTACACTTATGTAGAGATTGGGATCAGATATTTCATACATCTGCACCTGGTAGGGATTCGTTGGTTCTGTCCAAGAGGGATCTACATAGCGCGGAGCGATCAATGTGACAATAATTGCCGTGGAGAAAAGAAGGATGATGCCTATGATCGTCAAGATCGCAGAGGCATCTAGATTGTGGATAAAGTTGTGAATCCGATTATGTTCGCTCATGAATATTCCTTAACAGCTTCAAGGTCTTCGTTTGGTGCAGTCGATTTTAGAAGAATGGTATTATATACATTAATCACAAAGAGGATATTACCGCTTAAAATAATGAGGCCGCCAATCAGTCTGAGAGTCCACCAAGGGCGCATTTCAGCAATGGTTTGCAAGAAAGATAAATTGGCGAGGTTGTTGTGAAATTCAGCATAGGTTGATCCCTCTGCCCACACAGCCCACAAAGTGCCTTGTATAAAGCCTCCAAGCCACAACGCAACCAAAAAGGGAATGCTTCCCCACATATTCAAGGAGAAATGCCAATCCGATAATTTTTTTGACCACATCGGTTTCTGAGTAATTGCAGGAATGACGTAGTAGCATCCACCCATCGCAAAAAAGGAAAATGTTGCGTATAGGGAGATGTGAGAGTGCCCAATGACCCAATCGGTTTTTGAAGTGATCTCGTTGATATTGCGTAGGGCCATCAAAGGACCCTGCACACAAGTGATCAAGTAGAAAAGGTTACCGGCAATGATAAAGCGAATACCTGGACTTTCCACATACTTATGCCAATTGCCTTTTAGTGTTGCAAACAGATTGGCCACAACCGTCCACACCGGTATAAAGAGCCACATTGAAAAGACAATTGCAGTCGTTTGCAGCCATTGAGACATGGGTCCATGAATGATGTGGTGAGCACCAATCCATGCATAGACAAAAGCAACCGACCAAAAACCTACCATGGAAAGGCTGTGGCTATATATTGGTGTATTTGCCAATTTGGGTAGAAAGTAGTAGGCAATGGCAAGACCCATTGGAGTAAAAATCAAACCCACTAAGTTGTGAACATAAAAAAAGCTTGTGTTGACCCGTGAGATACCTTCTGGAACCCAATTAATGCCGTAGGCGCCTACTAAAAGAGTAAAGGAGGCCCAAATAGTGACTCCCATCGTGTACCAAAGAGATACGTACATCTTTTCGTATTTGCGATTAGCGATCGTCATCAAGATGTTGATGGCAAAGAAGAGCCACCCTAGATAAAACATCGGTTTGACAGGAATCCATCCCACAAAGTTGGGAATTTCCGCGTATTCCCATCCAAAATTTGTTCCTAGGGGAAAGGTGTAGGTCGTAATAATCAGAGATGACCACCACAATGCACAAGATGCATAGGCTAGATTAAGACTCCAAAGAGCAATTCCACACAAGCGCTGAACAAAAAAGTAAAACAGACCCATGTTGGCTGAAACGAGCCATAGCAGCAGAACGCTCCACACATGCGTGGGGCGTATGCGACCAAAATGGATGTATTCTCCAGAAAAGTAATCGGGAAAAAGGAATGTATTAAAGGACATAAATGCCCCGATGATCATGCCGATAACCATAAATAGGATGGCTGGGTATAGCAT
>JACDHD010000077.1 GCA_013821265.1 Parachlamydiaceae bacterium
TCCTTTACCTCTCTTCCCCCTTTACGGTATCCTGTTGCTTCAACAAGGAAACCCTTATGCAACAAGTTACTCGCTTCGGAGTCTACGGAGTCGCCATCCGTGACGGCAAGATCCTCCTCATCACTAAAAAGCCACAAGGATGCTATCCCTCCATGTTAGACCTACCAGGCGGAGGCATCGAGTTTGGCGAAACAGCCGAAGACACACTGCGACGCGAATTTTCTGAAGAGGTGGGCATGACCTTTCAAAAAATGCACCTTCTTGACAACCTATCTAACTGCATGAAAATTACCCATCTGGAAAAACCCTTCCTTTTCCATCACGTTGGACAGATCTACCAAGTAGAAGAGTGGGAAGTCATGCAACATATCCAACCTGAAGAAATATTCAGCTGGTATCGACTATCCGATTTAAATCACGATATCCTCACACCACTCACCCGAAAAGCGCTCCATCTCCCGGCAATTGCTTCTGCTCAAAAATGTTAAGTTTATGTGGCTTTTGCGAGTTCATTGTGCTATGATGGATCTTTAGTTCAACAAATAATGGAATCATTATGGTCACTAGTCTCTTCTATGTGCTGCTCTCTATTTTAGGTCTAAGTTTTCTTATTTTTATTCATGAACTCGGACACTATTTTATGGCCCGTCGCGTGGGCATGCGCGTTGAGACGTTTTCTATTGGCTTTGGCAAACCCATTGTCTCTTGGGAACACGATGGTGTGAAGTGGCAAATTTGTTGGTTGCTCTTTGGGGGCTATGTAAAAATTGCTGGGGCTGACCTTAGCAAAGATGAAGATCCCTATAGTGTTCCAGATGGCTTTTTCGGAAAATCACCTTGGGATCGCATTAAAGTTGCTTTCATGGGACCTCTTACAAACCTTCTATTTGCTCTTCTTGCCTTTACACTGTTATGGGGAATGGGTGGCCGTCAAAAGAACTTTGGCGAATACACAAAAAAAATCGGTTGGATTGATCCTAGTTCAGAACTGTATGTTCAAGGCGTACGCCCTGGAGATGAAATCACAGCCTACGGCGAAACCCCTTATCACGATGCACGCGATCATATTTATTCCTTGTTAACAGCAGATGATAAAATCGTGGTTCATGGATTCAAAGTTAATCCAGAAACCCAGGAAAAAGTGCCTTTTGAATACAGTGCCAAACTCTATCAACATCCAAATGTGCTGAGCAAAGGCATTAAAACTGCTGGAATTACGCAGCCTGCTAGCTATATTTTCTACAATCGACTTGCAAATGGGTTAGACAACCCTCTTCCACAAGGCTCTCCTTTAGCTGAGAGCGGAATCCAATATGGTGACCGCATTGTGTGGGTTGATGGGGAAGTGATCTATTCGTTGTCCCAACTGAATCATTTGCTGAGCAAAACAGATGCTCTTGTTACTGTAGTAAGAGACAATAAAACGCTGCTTGTGCGCGTTCCACGCGTTCTTGTACAGGAATTAAAGGCCGACAGTGCTTTCCGTGAAGAACTGATCGATTGGCAATACGCTGCAAAGCTCAATTCAACCAAATTACAAAATCTCTACACGATTCCCTACAACATCACAAATAGTGCGGTGGTGGAAGAACCACTTAAATTTATTGATAAAGACAAAGAGAAGGAGGTATTTCCTTCTCAGTTGTACTCCACAATCGATGCACCGTTACAAGTGGGTGATAAGATTATTGCTGTTGATGGAACACCGATTCAGCACGCCTACGAGCTGCTAAGTCGCATCCAAACTTACCGAGTCAACATCATCGTTCAACGCAATCCAAAGCTCTCAACACTAGTTCAGCTAAACGATCAAGATAAACAATTCGATGGTGAAATTGCTTGGGATGATTTAAAGCAGATCGCCCAAGGTTTGGGAACACACACTCAAATTAATGATAAAGGTGATTTCATTTTGTTACCCCCGGTTACTCCTCGTGCAATCGCTGAGTTCAATCTCTCCCCTGATAAACAAGCACAAGTTGCAGCAGACATTACAGAACAGAAAAAACAAGCCAGTGCGATTGAAGATCCAGAAGTGCGCCAGCAGCAACTTAAGAGTTTAGAGCAGCAGCAGCGTCGCTTGCTTATAGGCTTGCCTCTAACGGAAGATCGCCATATCAATTTCAATCCTTCGCCTTTAGAACTCTTTTGGAGCGTGCTTAAAGAAATTCAACGCACTCTGATGGGCCTCTTATCAGGTTCTCTCAATCCAAAATGGATGGCCGGACCGATAGGCATTGTGCAGATCGTTCACGATTCGTCAGTGGGCAGTTTAAAGGAAGCTCTTTATTGGCTGGGAGCGATTAGTTTGAACTTAGGGTTCTTAAATCTCTTGCCTATTCCTGTTTTGGATGGTGGCACAATCCTAATGTCGTTAATAGAGATGGTGACAGGTCACAAGTTGAGTCCAAAGACTTTGGAGAAATTGTTGATTCCATTTGCATTTCTATTGATCGCCTTTTTTGTGTTCCTAACCTACAACGATGTGTTGCGCCTCTTTTCGTAAAAAAGCAATCGAGTACATTAAGTGTTCGTTTTGTTTTTTTTACCACAGAGACACAGAGAGCACAGAGAGAGCGAATTGCAGACATTTTCGTTGTAGCGTGTTTGCAGCTTTCAGCAAATGGGGACAGGCTATTCGATATCTTTTTAAAAAGCTGAGGCTTTTTTAAAACCAGCCAAGGCAAAATTGTCTGGCGACAATTTCGCACTTACTTTGCTTCGCAAAGATATTAGCGTTACTTAGAAAACCAGTTTCTAATATCCAATTTCAACTTCTTCAACTCGCTCTCTGTGCTTCTCTGTGCCCCTGTGTCTCTGTGGTGAAAAAAAACGAAAACCTCTGTAACTCGCTCTTTTCCCTCTTTACCAGCAACGGCCGCTATGATAAAAAAGGAAATTACCTTTTTATCGAAAATGGCTCACCTCTCTCATGGAAAAAACGCTATTTAAAAATCTTCTAGCAATGGTTTCACTGTACCGTGTACGGTTTGCTTCAGCGTTAACAATGCTCATCATTTCAAACTTTTTACTCATCCTCAACCCTCTTGTGTTCCGTCAAGCAATCATTTCTCTAGATCCCCACGCAAAGATTACCGATGGAATAGTCGCAGATTTCCTACATCTGTTGTGGGGCAATGAAATGCATGACATCTGGTTATGGGCTCTCCTTTTACTTTGCATCTCTGCAATATCAGCCATTTTTAAATATGGCATGCGCATGGCGTTCATTTCTATTAGCCGTGATGCCGAAAAAGAAATACGCGAACGCCTTTTCATTCGCATTCAATCGCAATCTAAGGCTTTTTTTGATCGTCATGGCATCGGAGAGCTTATTAGTCGATTAACAAACGATATCTCCGCCTATCGCGATTTACTAGGGCCTGGGATCATGTTTCCACTGTTTTTTATCACGATCGTCTTTCCTGGCGTTATTGCTCTTTTCACCATTTCAGTGCCCTTAACCTTGGTATCGCTCATTCCTCTATTACTTATTCCCCTCCTCAATGAGGTGGTGCGCAACTACAGCTATCGCCTGTCGTTGGCTGTTCAAGATAAACTAGGCGAAATGAGCAATGCTTCACAAGAGCACTATGCAGGGATTCGCATCGTAAAGGGCTACTCCATCGAGTCTAGAGAAGCAAACCGCTTTGCAAATCTGTGTCAGGAGTTTGCTTCCCTAAATTTCAAGCTCACGAGCTTACAAGGACTGATGTATCCGCTTTTTACCTTGCTTACAAAAATGATCACTGTTCTTCTAGTGCTCGTTGCAGGAGTCATTATCCTCGAAGCGTGGAGTGTTTTAACGGTCGCCGACTTTATCTCTTTTATGTGGATTCAATCCTACATCTTCTTCCCGATCCTTATGCTAGGATGGGTGTTGCCTATGTATGAGCGTGGACGCGCCTCATACGATCGACTCCTAGACGTTTATAATGAACCCAATGATGTTCAGGATAACGCCGAATCGGATCTGAAAATTCCGCTCAGCGCCGACATTGTCTTCAGAGACTTAACTTTTTTCTATCCGGGAACTTTGAAACCGGCCCTTTCACACTTGAACCTACATATAAAATGGGGCTCTTTTGTTGGTATCACAGGACCTATTGGAGCAGGTAAAAGCACGTTATTTCACTTGTTAAATCGCGAATACGAGATTCCTAAAGGCGTGTTGTTTATCGGAGGACACGAAATCCATGAATATCCTCTAACAGCATTTAGAACCGAAATGGTAACGGTAGAGCAAGTAGCCTTTCTCTTTTCACGGACTTTAGCCGATAACGTCAAATTTGGTCGCTCAGAAGCCACACAGGAAGAGCTAGAAATGGTTGCGCGCTTTGCGGACCTTCACGGTACGGTCATGGATTTTCCTGCAAAGTACGATACGATGATTGGTGAACGCGGTGTCACACTATCTGGAGGTCAAAAGCAACGCGTTGCGATGGCGCGTGCTTTCCTTGTAAACCGTTCAATTTTGCTACTTGATGATATCTTCTCAGCCGTAGATGCTGCTACAGAACAGCGCATCTTTGAAGCGGTGAGCGAGCATTTTGCAGGGCGTACTGTTCTGCTAATCACCCATCGCGTGTCCATTCTAGAACAGCTAAACCACGTGATCTACATGGCAGATGGAAAAGTGGTGGAAGAGGGCACTCCAGCCTCGTTAATGGAGAAAGAAGGACGATATGCGGCTTTAGTTGCCTTACAAAAAGAGGCAGCTAGTGAAAAATAAACCCGATTCCTTATTTGAAAAATACCACAAAGAATATCTCTCCATCCGCATCATGGATAGAGTACTCATCCGCAGGCTACTCCGTTACCTCTATCCCTATCGCTGGCTTGTTGTGTTGGCTGTACTCTTCCTCATAATGGCAAAAGCCGTAGAAGCGGTGGTTCCAGTCTTTATTGGGCAAACAACACAAAAAATTATCAATGGAAGCGATGGAACTGAGGAACAACACCATCAACTGATGGCCACTGTAACATCGAGCGGTATTCTTCTGCTTGTGCTCCTTTTAATTAGCTATGTTCTTGATTTTTCTAGCATGCTAATCAAAAACTGGGTGGCTCAAAAAGCGCTCTACACGCTGCGGTCAGAGATGTATAATCACATTCAGCGGTTACCATTATCCTACTATGACCAAAGTAGCACCGGTAGATTGATGACTCGTACGATTCACGATATCGACCAGATCAGTCAGATGTTTTCTGAAAGCGTGATTCCCATTTTAGGAAGCCTTGTGCTCTTCCTAGGCATGTGCATCGGCATCGCTTGGATAGATTGGCGCATCGCTATCGTCTTTGCTCTGATTCTACCTGTTGTCGGATGGCTAACCTATCGCTTTCAATACTATCAACGCTACTGCTACGACCTTGTACGTATCGTTGTGACAGCGATGAACACATTCATTCAAGAGCACCTAATGGGCGTGTTCACGATACGCAATTTCGGCCTTCAAGAGCGTGAGAGGAGGCAATTTGATGAGTTAAATGAAGATAACCGATTGGTAAATGTGGAAACAATCCATCACTTTTCCTATTTCATTGCTGGTATCGATCTGCTTCAAAACCTGTCCCTGATTGCAGTATTTGTCACGTTGGTGACGTTTGCTCCACCGGGCACTGGATTCCAAGTAGGGATCTATTTTACCTTTAGTCTCTATGCAATCATGTTTTTCCGACCCCTAGCTGATCTGGCAGAACGTTATAACATTCTTCAATCAGCGATGGCAGCGGCAGAACGGGTGTTTCACCTAATGGATGAGCCTGTGGAGCCTGTGGAAGTGAAACAGGACTTACAAATTTCCGATATTAAAAGCATTGAATTTGATCAAGTTTGGTTTGCCTATACTCAGGAAAATTGGATTCTTAAAGGCCTCTCATTTACGTTGAAAAAAGGGGAATCATTAGCTTTGGTTGGGGTCTCCGGTGAAGGAAAGACCACGGTCATCAATTTGCTGTTGCGCTTTTACGATTTCCAAAAAGGCTCTATTCGGATTAATGGTCAGGATATCCGCGAATACCCTCTACATGTCGTCAGAAAGTGCTTTAGTGTGGTGTTGCAAGATCCTGTGATCTTTTCTGGAACGATTGCAGAAAATATTGGATTGCACTCCACTAAAGTAGATGCCGCACGCATGAGTGAGGTGGTCGATTACTTAAATATGGATTGGTTAATTGCAAAATTTCCAGAAGGCTTAGACCATCAGCTATCCGCCCGCGGCCAAAGTTTATCAGTAGGTGAGATGCAGCTGCTATCTATTGCCCGTGCAGTTGCACATGAACGGAGTGGGCTCATTTTAGATGAAGCGACAGCTAATATCGACCTGCAAACAGAAAAAACCATTCAATCTGCATTGCATAAGGTGTTGAAAAATCGTACGGCTCTTGTGATTGCACATCGCCTTTCGACGATTCGACACGTGACGCGCATTATTGTTCTACACGAGGGTGTAGTGGCTGAAATGGGGACTCACAACGAACTGTTGGAGCAACAGGGCATTTACGAAAAGCTGTGCCGCATCCACTTCAAAAACATTTAACTGCGAACAAAATGGTCGACAACAAGAGATAGGTTAAAGCATTAGAAAAACCGCATAGCGGTTAATAAGCCACGACAATGGCGGTAGATTACTGTGCCTCTCAGCGAAGAATAACAGGATGGCAGGATCGCCTTCGGCGGCAGGATAAGCAGGATACCTTATATATGGTTTTCAGATGCTTGTAGATAGGAAAATCCTGTCATAGAAACAATCTTCCTTTCTTCGCACCTTTGCGTCTTTGCGTTGAAAATTTTTCTTTTAATGATGGTTTGGGTAGGTTTACCATTCTGAGGAAGTTTTTCAACGCAAAGACGCAAAGGCGCTAAGATAGGTCTATAACCTATTGACAACCCTATTTTGTTTGGGTAGAGTGTGGCACTCGGTGCCGCACTCCAAACAGAAATTTAATTTGCGTTAATGGAAGGAACGCTTTCAGGTAGTAAATCCAACAGGTAATACTTGAAGTCGAATGCTCCAATAAACGTTGCTGCTAGCAATGGCATTGCAGAGGTAATACCAATCATGTAAAGCGTGAGTTCGAGTAAGCCTCGAACGAGTGTACTGACATCAGAAGCGATCAGCAACCACGCCTTACCGCGTTTTAACCACTCTTTGTTGATTGCTTTATCAAAGCGTTCAATCTTTTTGTTAATATATGCTAAACGGTGAATGTTCCCACCTGCTAAATCACTCTTTTGAGCTTCGCTATACTTCGCATGCGAATGCGCTTTTAGAATTTCTTGACTCTTGGCATTTACGTATACTGTAGTCTCATTGCCTTTGTGCATACTTTGGTGTGAAGTCAGCCCTTCTTTTAAGTCTATTAGCCCATCCCTTTGTAGCTTATGTTTCAGATCAACCCAGTACGCTTTCCTTGCTTGCTTGAGGTGTGTTATCTCATAACTCTTACGGATATTACCTGGCTGTATGAATAGATCCGCAATCGAACAGATTGTTCCTACAATTTTTGTCACTTTACGCATTGGAGCCAATGCACGACCTAATGAAAAGAGATCAAGGTTCTGCAACAAATCAACAAAAACAAGAGAATAAGCTGCTGTATAAGTCGCCCAAAATGTTGTCGTTTTTACATCCCAAGCTTTGTATACAGGAATGTTAGTCGGTTTTCCATCCACGTCTTTTTCTTTTTCTCTCCACTTGCTAAGGCAGTTGTAAAGAGTCACGGTATTTCCAATATTTGAAAAAGTGCGCAGATAGGGAGAGAGCCACTGCATCGTTGGGAATGCGATTTCCTTACCAAAACGTACTAAAGCAAATGTTGCTAAAGCAACATCACTAACCTTACCACATCCAGTTGCAAAGCGTGAGATGTAGTCTGAAGATTTGGCGATAGCACCTATGGCATTAACTACGAGTGTCATTTTCTCTCTTTCAAAACAGTTGTTAAAGGTTGAAAACACGAGCACATGTTTTGACTAAGATGTGCCAAAAAAATAACTGTTTTAAGGAAATTTTGAGGAAATAAACTCTAATTGTCAAGTGAAAACAAATTTTAAATTTCTAAGTTTTATGCGGTTATATAATCATATAGGTCCGCTTCATTCGTAATTAAAATGCTATGATGTGTTTGACAAAAGGGGATCATGGCATGAATGATCTTTAGATCTCCTACTCCAGGCAAGCAAACAGCCGTTATCGTTTCCATAAAAGACTGCTTTTCCAAAGTTTGCAGTCCGGCTAAATAATCCTCGTAGCTAAACCCCTCTTCGCGGACGCGAAAGAATAATAGGTCACGGTGATACAAAAGAGCTTGTGTTGCGTAATAGAGACCTCTGCTATTGGGGGGAGGGTTTCCAAGTTGTTCTAGTAGTTGAGGAAGTGTTTGCAGAAAGTAACCCATCTGAAATACTCCCTTCTCGGACTCGCCAAATAATGCAATCGTATAAAGATTCATAATGGCCTCTTTGAAAAATCTTGCTCCTCGAATGAAATACTTTCGAATCTGGCAGTCTAAATCGCGCACCTTAGCCGAAGCGATTCCACACATCCTGTTACTTAAACTTATAAAAAGCAATAGGTTTACAAATCTATTATACCATTTTGTATATTAAATTTTTACAATGATTACTATCTTTGTAACAACTCGTCTCCCCGAGCCCCTCTTCAATGCTTAACAATCTATTGTATTTTGCGACGCGATCTGTGCGGGAAAGAGAGCCAGTTTTAATTTGACCGGCATTTGTCGCGACCGCTAAATCCGCAATCAACGTATCTTCAGTTTCTCCAGAACGGTGTGAAATGATTGTGGCATACCCGTAACTGTGTGCCAAACGAATGGTTTCCAACGTTTCTGTCAACGTGCCGATCTGATTGGGCTTAATCAAAATGGCATTACCTACGCCCATTTCAATTCCCTTCATCAAAAATTTCGGATTTGTAACGAAAATGTCATCTCCAACAATCTGTACATAGTTTTTTAGTTGATCTGTCAATAACTTCCAGCCGCTCCAATCATGTTCTGAAAGGCCATCTTCAATAGAATCAATGGGGTATTGCTGACACAGCGTTTTCAAGTAGGCCACTTGCTCTTCTGGAGAGCGCTCTTTCGCTTGCAATTTCTTTTGAATCTTCTTCTTCTCGATGTAATGTTTGGTCATCGGATCTTGAAATTCCGACGCCGCACAATCTAATGCTAAATTAATGTCTACTCCAGGGCGATATCCAGCCTTTTCAATGGCTTGTACAATGATATCGAGTGCGGCTTCATTTGATTCCAAATTAGGCGCAAATCCTCCTTCATCTCCCACAGCTGTGACCTGTCCTTTGGCTTGCAGGAGCTTTTTTAACGTGTGGAACACTTCTGCTCCCCAGCGAACAGCCTCGCGGAATGTTGGAGCCCCCACTGGGCGGATCATAAATTCCTGAAAATCTAATAAATTGTCAGCGTGAGCACCACCGTTGATGATGTTGATCATTGGACAGGGGAGCATATTGGTATGGCAACCGCCTAGGTAGCGATAGAGAGGCAATTTAACAGTTAACGCTGCAGCCCTAGCAACGGCTAAAGAGACGCCTAAAATGGCATTTGCACCTAATTTAGACTTATTTTCTGTGCCATCTAGCTTCTTCATCATCATGTCGATGCGCGTTTGATCCAAAATATGCTCGCCGAGCAGGATCTGAGCTAGTGGTCCATTTACGTGAGCGACCGCTTGTTGGACTCCTTTTCCGAAGTACCGTTTTTCATCTTTATCCCGCAATTCAACGGCTTCATATTGTCCTGTGGAGGCTCCAGAAGGGACAGATGCGATTGCAGAAATGTCGTGGTCGGTGGTTACCGTAACCATCAAAGTGGGATTGCCGCGAGAATCGAGTATTTCGACAGCTTTTAGGGAACGAATGTAAGACATGAGGGTTCTCCGGTGTGAATGCTAAGAAACTACTGTATATAACAGTTTGTTTTTATTCGGATGTGCTTTTTTGGAGTGCGGTGGCTTCCCC
>JACDHD010000078.1 GCA_013821265.1 Parachlamydiaceae bacterium
AACATTCCTCCCCCATGGGGGAGGAGGATTGTTTCATTAAACTTAGTAACTTAAACTTTAACCCAAAGTGTTCGCGATGTCCTTGGGTTAAAATGTACGCGATGTCTCTTTTGGACCAGGGTTCGGCTTGACGAACCCATCCACGAGAATTCACAAGTCACTTAAAACACATTTTAGAATAGACATCGGCAAGCCACCGCACTCCAAAAAGAACATAAAGAGTTTTAATACCCTTTGGCAGAGTTCTAAGGGGACAGAGTCCCCTTAGATTATTTTACGCTTTTCGTGCGGCGTGTGGTTTTTGCTGTATGGTGAGGGTGGGGTGCTCGTTTTATTGTTTTTTTGGCTTTTGGCGGATGAGTTCCATTGCTTGCAACTGAGTGGGAACGGGTTGTTTTCCCCATGCCTAAGCGACTTTGGATTTGTCGACGCAGTTTTAAGCCTGAAAAAGGGGTGAGCAGCAGCGCTGCTGCTGCTGCAATGACTCCACCGAGGAGAGCTCCCCAAACAAAATTTTCTGTGCTTTTCTTTTGCATGGCCTATTTCCTATTTTGAAGTTGTTGATAAAGGCGAATGCCTAAGTTAGCCCAATCTGAAAGATCACTGAATTTAGAATGGCTACCATGTTTTCCTTTCTTGCTTCCATGAGAAGAGAGTTTTTCTGCAATTGTGAAAAACGTATCTTTCCAGTCTTGAAGCTGGTCGAAAGCATGTTCGCCTGTTGTGCCCACACCTTCAACAAAATCTTCAGCTTTGTCGCGAATTGCTTCATATTGGTCACCTAATTGCGTGCGTAGTCTATCGCCTGATTGTGGGGCTAGTAAGAGGGCAGCTGTAGCACCAATGACAGCTCCGATTGCACCGCCGATAAGAAAACTGTTATAATCAGATTCTTCTTCCTCTTCTATTTCTTTACCAAAGACATGTAAGAAGCTATTGCCTTTTTCTTTGATGTCATTTGCTAATTCTTGACCTTTACAGGTTATGTTATCGTAGCCTTCACAAATATCGTTACGCAACTCTTTACCTGACTTGCTGGCTAGGAATAATGCGGCCACTCCGCCTAGGACACCCCCAATGAGAGCACCTTTTAAAAGATCGTTATTGTTGCTCATTTAAATCTCCTTGCTAAAAGTTTTCCGCCTAAATTTACGCTAGCGATTAGCCACGTAGCTAAATCACCAGAGCATTCACTACTTTTTTCTACATCGCTTACCCGATTTGCCAACTGTTGCTTTAACTGTTCCGTTTGCTGTTCGGCAATATCGCCAAGATTAGAAATCGTACGTAGCGTGGATTCTAAATGGCGAATTTTGAGATCAGCTTCTAACATTAGACGATCAATACGTCTCAAAGAACATTGTAGAGTGATTAAAGTGCGTACAACGAAAAATGTCAAAATGGCAAAGATCAACACAGCCACAGCAACGGAAATTTCAATAATCATGATCCCTCAGAGTTAAAGCAGTTTTTTCGCAGTTTGCATTAAAAAAGAAAGTTGTCAAGATAAGATATAATAAATATTTTAGTTGTCTGATTACAGTCAGACACGTTAAGACAGGAAGAAGCAACTAGGTGGTATAGAGTGTGGTACGAAGAGAAATTTTATAAATATACGATAGGAATCATTCTGGTTCTTTTGATTATTTTGTTGTTGTATTTGACCTTTCCCTTTTTTGCTCCGATATTATGGTTTATAGCGGCTATTTTTCTTCCCGTTTTATTTTCGGCATTTCTCTATTATGTTTTTCGGCCTTTAGTCAATTTTGTTGAGAGGTGGATTCCTCGTTATCTAGCTATTCTAGTGGTTTACTTACTCGCTGTGGTCGTGGTTAGCATTATCTTTTTGATTTTTGTACCACAACTCATTGAAACAGTTACCAACATCTCACCAGATAAAATTGAGTCAATGAATCAGCGGTTCAATGATATTTTGGCTAAGCTGAAAAGTTATATTCCCATTTCTAATGTGCCTCTAATCGAAAATGTGGTGGTGAGCTATCTGCCGAAAATAAATCAATTTCTTTACCAGTTATCGATAAATATGGTGACGACATTGGCTGGCATAGCGATTTCGCTTGCCTTAACACCATTCGTGCTTTTCTTTTTTCTGCGCGATGATTCTTTATTTGCAAAATCGGTTTTGCGATTTGTACCTCCTCAATTCATTAGCGAGGTGGAAAGCATCTTACAGGATATTGACAGTACATTATCGAATTTTATTTTAGCGCAATTGACGTTAGCGGGGATTATTGGCATCTTTCTACTGATCGGATACATGATCATTGGACTACCTCATTCGGCTTCTTTAGCCATATTTGCCATGATCTTTTACGTTATTCCATTTTTAGGAACATTTATTGCCATCATTCCAGCGTTGATTGTAGCTCTTACAATTAGCTTTTGGATGGCTCTTAAAGTGATCCTGGTGATGTTTATTGCGCATTTCATCGAAGCAAATATTCTTACGCCACGACTAATGTCGCAGCGACTGCAGATCCATCCTTTAACGATTATTTTCTTGTTGCTTGCTGCAGGAAGTCTGTATGGAATCTTTGGTCTACTATTAGTGACACCAACCTATGCAATTTTAAAAGTGATCGTTTGGAATATATATAAGATCTGGAAACTACACAACAACGTTGCTAAAGGCAAAGCTAGCATCGAAGAGGCGAATGTAGAGGAGATGAAGTAGAAATTCATATCTTCGTCCTTTTCCGTGCCCCTGCCCGTGAGCGTGCCCGGTGCCCGCTTCCTAAAATAGAAGAATGAGGGCAGGGAATCGTTAATAATATCCATTTTTACGTCGTTTTTTAGCAAGTCGGGCACGGGCACGGAAGGGCGAGAGCTGGAGATTTTCGTCCTTTTACACAGTTGCCTAAATTATTTGAGTTTGCTACGAATACGTTAATAAGTATCGTGTACGGGCACGGAAAAATGGAGGGGTACCATGGCTGAGTTATTTTTAGTGATGGGTTTAGTTTTTGTGATGCTATTGATGAGGTGGAGGAAATTGGCTCTTGCACTTACTGGGGTTGGGTTGGTGATGGGGTTGCTGATGTTTTGGCATCATGCGACGGATGCATTAAAAATAAATTGGTGAGGTAGGATTGTGGAGAGAATAGAGCAGGGATTGAATGTATTGGTCGTTTGGATATTGTGTGGAGTGTTGATAGCTGCATTTGGCGTGCAATTTATTTTGGGTGAGCAACCGTGTCCGTTATGTTTGTTGCAGCGGTTGGGAATGATTGCTGTGGGCTTAAGTTTATTGATGAATGTGTTCTTTGGATTGAATGTGAGGCATTATGGGATGGCTTTGATGAGTGCCTTGTTTGGGGGATTTGTGGCGTTGAGACAGATATCCTTGCATGTGTGTCCTGAGTTTAACAAATTTGGGGTGCCTGTATTGGGATTAAGCTTGTATACGTGGTCTTTTATCGTGTTTGAGTGTGTGGTGTTGGCTGTAGCGATTATGTTGCTGTTGCATAGACCTAAGAAGGAATCGAGACCATTAGAAGGGATTTTTGGGTGGAGTGCATTTGTGACATTATTGCTGATAACAGTCGTAAATGTGGTCGCAACTTTATTGCAATGTGGCTTGGGTGCCTGTGTTGACTAATCGTATGTTCCTTATATTCAGTGATATAGAAAATGTGAAAAAAGAGCATTCAAAAAACAATATTTCATGTATAGTTGTGCCAGCTACTTTTATAGCAAAGAAAGCGTTTGTTAAAAAGTAGTAGAACTATAAGTTAAAACGGAGAAATTCGCGTGTCTAAGACGAAAGGTAAAGTTAAGTTTTTTAATGCTCAAAAAGGCTTTGGATTTATTACACCAGATAATGGTGGCAAAGAGCTTTTTGTTCACATTTCCAACATCCAGGGAGATGCTCGTGCCATCTACGAAGGCCAGGAAGTAGAGTTTATCGAAGCTACAGGACGTAAAGGTCCAGAAGCCACAGAAGTGGTATTGTTGTAGTCTTTTCAGGCTGTAAACCTTTCGGTTTGCAGCCTTTCTTTTGTTTTTTTTCTTTTTTATTCCCTTTGAAGATGTTATAGCTCCTCATATCTATTATGTGGAGGAAATGTGTCTGAAGATCGCGCATTACTAGTGCAGCAAGTGCGGAAATGGGGGGATATAAATTCAGATTCCATTCTGGATCCTATTTGTACCATTTTTCGCGATGCTCAAATTGAAGGGTTGATTGCTTATCGCGTTGAGGCTGGAAAAGCTGTTGTCTATGGCGATCCCGTTTGTGCTGAGGAGGATAAACTTGGATTAGCATCAACTTTTCAGAAACATTGTGAGAACAAAAAGCTCGGTGTTATTTATGTGTGCGTATCGGAATCGTTTGCAAAATTAGCTATCAACGGACTTTGTCGTGTGATGATTGGGTATGGGGAGAGATTGATATTTGATCCCAGAGTTAATCCTTTAGAACAAACCGGACGTAAAGCGATTGTGGTACGCAACAAAGTGCGGGTAGCTGAAAAAGAGCGCGTTGAGGTCTCTGAGTATGTTGATGAGGATCCTCAGCTTGAAAGTGAGATGGAAGCGGTCACGAAAAAATGGTTAAAGGCACGTCGAGGATTTCAGGTATATTCTGCGCATGTAAAACTGTTCGGAGATAGGCTTGGAAAGCGTTGGTTGTATGCCCATCAAGGAAAAAAAGTGATTGGCGTTTTGATGCTCAATGAGCTTCAAGCATGTGGAGGATGGCAATTGAACAACTTGATGATTGTTCCAGAGGCTCCATATGGCACCCAAGAGATGTTAGTTGTTACAGCGTTTAGAAAGTTAGCTGAGGAAGGATGTTATGTAGTTGTCAGTGGACCAGCACCAGCGAAACAGCTAACTGAAATTGTAGGGATGTCTGGATTTAATGCTTGGGTTACACGCGGAATTTACAGTTTTGTGAGACGTAAGTTCAAACTCGACCATTTGATGTTTTGGAAGAAGTTTTATCCGAAGCGAGAGATGTCGTATCTGTTGTTTTCTGATCGTAGGATCAGTGTGCGTACGGTTCTAGCATTGGCTAAAGCTTTTAATGTGGTAAAATAAGAGGTGGGAAGGACGAAAGGAGCCAGTTGCAGAAGTGTTCGTTTTGTTTTTTACCACGGAGACACAGAGGCACAGAGAAGCACAGAGAGCGAGTGGAAGTTTTGTGGCTTTGAGGCTAATGGTGCGTGGCTTTTTTGATATCTTTTTAAAAAGCTGAGGCTTTTTAAAAACCGACCAAGGCAAAATTGTCTGGCGCCAATTTTGCATTTATTTTGCTTCGCAAAAGTATCAGCGTAACTTAGAAAATCAGCTACTAACATTCAATGCAATTCGCTCTCTGTGCTTCTCTGTGCCTCTGTGTCTCTGTGGTAAAAAAAAATGAACACCTGATATTCTTTTCTAGAGGACCGTGTACAGCAATGCGCCGACAACGAAGAAGCAATAACCGATCTGTTCGCGCTTTGGCAGTTCGTAGCGCAAGGCGTTGAGGAGGACTCCTCCGGAAATGAACGAAATTGTAATCGCGGCAATCGCATCGGGAACGCGAGCAAAGTACCCCACAAAGTATCCAAAGAATAAAGCTACCACAAGAAGCCAGCGCACCCAATGAGAATATAGCTCTGTAGCCTCTGTGGTGGCATTGTGATCGTTGACAAAGTAGTGCATGCCCATCGCAATGGTGAAGAGTGCAATCGGTTGAATGTCTGGATTGCTACTATCTGACAAGCTAACACCGACAAAAAAGTTAAAGAGAAGGTATCCGCTAATTGATAACCAGAAATTGCGCGTTCCGTTATTTGTCTTGGTGGCAGTGTGGAGTCCATAGTAGAAGAGAACTCCGATCAAGGCAATGACGTAGGCGTGTTTATCAAAATAGGGGATAATGTTCTCAAATGTGTGCTTGAGAGCAGGTTGACTTTTTTCGAGTTCGGGAAGGAGGTCAACAAAAACATAGGCAAAGGAAATTCCAGCTGCAAAAGAGAGGAAGCGACCGTGCCACACCCATCCCAATACTTTTACTTGGTTAGCAAAGAGGTGAATGATTGCTAGAGCCAATAAGGAGAGAAATCCTGCATTCCACAGCATTATAAGGCCATTTTACGAGGTTTTGGATGCTTCTGTTTCTGGCTTATGCAGACAAGTATGAAAACAGGTATAGGCTATATCTGCAATAATAAGACCAATTCCAAGACATGCGACTTCTAGGATTCCTCGGATAATGTGGGTTCCAAGTAATAGACGCGGATGATCAGTAGACATCATGAGTAGGGTTGCAAAAGTGATTCTGGCAATCCCTACAATGATGCTAATATAAGGTAGGTAACTTAAAATCTGTGCACAAATAGCAGCTTTCCAGTAGATGATTTTATTATCTGTAGATTCGGTTGTTAAAGGAATAATAAACGCAGGTCTGATTGGAGCTCCGTCCTCATCATTGGACAGAAGCAGGCATCCGCCTATTTTAGCTGTGATGCGATCTAGTCTTTCTAAACACATTTGATTACCTATCGTTCTTATAATGATTCATGAGCTGGATTTTGTCGTGATTTCCAGCATGTTGCAGCGACGTCGACGATCAGAAGAACGATTCCTAGTACACACAGGGACTCGATGACGCCTCGAATGATTTGAAGTTTCAACATGGAAATCAATTTTGTGTCAGCTTCAGAAGGAATATTTTTCCGTCGTTTCATCTCAATTTCGACATGATATGTGGCGATTTGTGCAAACAGAAAGCGTGCAACTCCCACGATCAGGTTAATAAAAGGGACATATCCGACAATATGGGTTAAATTCCATTTATCGCCGGATGTGTTACCAACAAGCTTTGAATCGTAAGAAGAACGGTATCCAAAAGCTTCTCTTACTTCTGTTCTTCCATTTGTTTGGAATCCTATCATTCCCTTAACCCAAGTTTCTGGGACAATATTTGACATTCTTTCTATACACATATGGATTTCCTTCGTTTTGAAAAGATAAATGATAAGTGGTAAATTTAACGAAAGTTTTAGTTTAGTGCAAGGTAATAAAATTGTTTGTTTGTAGTGAGTTTGTTGGTTGATGAGTGTTGTAAAGGACAGAATGAGACAATTGCTAAAGTCAAACCAATATCAAGATACTGCTAAAGAATAACAGGATGGGCAGGATCGACTACGTCGGCAGGATAAGCAAGATAGGGAATTATCAAACGATAAGAACGATATAACAATAAGAACGACGATGGATTAATAAATTTCTATCGTTATTATTTTTGAAACAATCTGACTCCACGTTGTGGCTCTGATCCTGGGAGGGTATTTTCCATGGGTTCACTCGCTTCGCTCGATCACCCATGGCTAAACACCGTCGCCACTTGCGTGGCTTATTAACCGCTTCGCGGTTGTAAAAGAAGGACAATATTTGTATTCAAGATACCAGGCTGAAATAGCCTTTAATCAACATTCTAGGCCGCCGATAGAGGCTGGGAAAAAGGCATGAATTAACCATTTCAGAGTAAAATGACCAGACCGGGACGGTCTGGCTACCTTCTTTTTTTTGCAGGGCGGGCCCGCCCTGGTTACTTTCAGGACGAGAACGGCCTGTCGTCTCTAAGTTTTATTCTAGCAGTTCATATCCTGGATTTTTTTTAGGCCAGCAGGTTTTTACTATGTCGACCACAAGCAGAATAATTCCAAATACGCAGAATACTTCGATTACACCTCTACTAATATGAAGCTTCAGCTGTTCTTTATCTTTATTGTCTAAACTGGTGTCTTGGAGAGCCATCGAAGCAAATAGAATCCTTGTGAACCCTACAATAACGCTAACACCGGGGAAATATCCCAAAATATGCGTGAAGGTACCTGCATTACAACATGTACTTTCTGAATAAGGTTCAGCAATAGGGTAACCATATGCTGTTCTAACATCATCACTTTGTGGTTGATCAGTTACAAGCATCCATACTGCCCCTGTTCGTAAACAATTTTCTATACTCATGTTTATCTCCTTTAAGTTGATTTAACTTCTTCTTGTTTGATTGCTGGTTGACGACGCGGGTCGAAGCATGTAGCAAAGATGTCGACCATAAGAAGAACGATTCCTAGTACACATACAGACTCGATTACACCTCTCACAATCTGACGTATAGCTCGCGATCTTTCCTCTTTATGAAATTTTATTGTTTCGTCGTAAGTATTATACCTTAGTAGTTGTCGCCCTGCTATTTTTCGTTGTTGCTTTGCCCTAGATAGTTCAATGGATTGATCCTGTTGTAGGGCACCTGATTCTTCTATTTGCTTTCGAGTTAGAAGGGTTTCTCCCCAAAAGTTAGCGAAGTCCTGAGGTGTTGTTGTGTCTTTTATCCTTCTGTTCTCGTTTGAGCAAACGATCGATGCGAAAATTATCCTTGCGACGCCTACAATTAGGCTAATCCCAGGAACGTATCCCAAAATATGTGTGTAAGTCCCCGGATTACAGCAAGATTTATCGAAGTCATAATCATCTTTATTGGCAATTGGGTACCCAAAAGCGTTTCTCATTTCTCCCTGATCATCACTATTAGGAAAAAGCATCCAAAGAATACCTTTATGGAAGTGGGTTGCTCTATCTACACACATACAGACCTTTTTTTGATTTAAGTTGTAAGAATATCTAAAGTTTTAATTTAATGCAAGATTATAAATTTGTTTACTATTGAAACTAATTTGAAAGTCGTGTACAATTAAATCGTTAACTTTTAAATTTTAATTAAATAGGGTTTATAATTATGAAAGTATATCATCGAATTTGTTTATTTCTCGCAATTTTAGCATTGCCCCTTATGGGATTTGCATCAGATACAGTAGTTCGTGCAGCAATTGACATTGGTTCTGGAGCTACTAAACTAAAGGTCGCTGAGATCAATCTCAAGACACAAAAAATTGAAAAAGTTCTCGTGAACACTTCTTTTCCTGTTCAGTATCAGGAAGGATTAGCGAAATCGAAAGATGAGAGCTTTGATGAGACGCTCATGCAGATCGGTTTAGATGCTCTCAAAAAGAGCAAACAGATTGCACTTGAACACAAAGCAGAAAACGTTGTGGCTGTTGCTACAGCTTCTTTTAGAAAGGCGAGTAATGTTCAGGTGTTTATCGATCGCATTTACAGCGAAACAGGCATTAAGGTCTATATCATCGATCAAAAGCTAGAAGGAATTCTGGGTTTTGAAGCAACGACAGCTCAGTTTAGTTCAGATCCTAAGGATGTGATCGTTTGGGACATTGGAGGCGGAAGCTTTCAATTTTCGATGTTAGATGAAAAAGGCGAAATGACCGTTTATCGTGGAGTCGATGCATCCATTCCATTTAAAAACGAAGTGATTAAGCATGTGAAGCAGCAAGATCCGAATGAGGTGACAACGCCAAATCCAATGACGGCACAACATATCGATCATGCTAGCGAGCATGCCCGCTTTCTCTCTAAAAAGGTAGACCAGCACTTCCAAGAGAAAATTCGCGATCCAAAAACAAAGATTGTGGGGATTGGCAACATCTTTGCTTATGGGATCTATCCGCTCGTTGGAAAGAAAAGCTTGTTTACACAGAACGATCTCTTCACAAATATCAAAACGTTAGCTGGCAAGACCGATCAAGATTTGGGTGGTGATGACTACGTAAACGTTTCGGTGTCAAATCCGATTCTCGTTTTAGGCTTTATGCAGACGTTAAATATCGAGCAGATGCACATCATCGATATTAACAATGCTGACGGGGCGTTACTGTACTCTGCTTTCTGGGAGAAGGAGTAGGGGTTATTCGTCCTTTTCCGTGCCCGTGCCCGTGAGCGTGCCCGTGCCCGACTTGCTAAAGAGTTACGTAAAGTAG
>JACDHD010000079.1 GCA_013821265.1 Parachlamydiaceae bacterium
GCTGGGTATAGCATGATTTTGACTGGAGCATCTTCATATTTCGTCATTATAGTACCTTTTATTAACGCAAAAACAATTGCAAAAGTGCTAATTTGGATTGCGGGGCAAGTCCTTGCAATTGGACACATCTTTGCCTTGGGAGGCTTTGTCGATAAGGTAGCCAGGCCGTCCCGGCCTGGTAAAAAAAAAGGACGACCAGACCGGGACGGTCTGGCTACCTTATTATCGCGGCCTGTAGATGTGTCCAACTATAAGGGCTTGTCACCGCACTCCATATAGCACATTCGCTCTCTATGCTTTTCTATGCCTCGTTTAACTTATGCAATTTTTATCATTTTAGTTTTTCTTGTAGTCGATCATATGTCTCGTTTTCGCTTTGAACCAGGCGCTCAGCTGCTTCTAGATTTGATATAAACGTGTTTTTTAACTTGGTCCACCCATTGACGTCAGCAGTTAGAGTCGCAAGTTCTTCTAAACGCGATGCAGAAGACAATTGCCCCTCCAAACGTGATTTCTGATGCTCTAGAATTGCGATCTCTTTGTCGAGGTTGTCGAGAATATTTTTTTCGAGTACATCTATTTCTGCTTGATTTGGAGCGGGATTTTTGATTAATTTCCCCTCTCTTGTTACAAAGTGGTTGCCATTCAACATGATGAGTTTGGCATACTCTTGGATCACTTCAGGATCTTTATTGCGCACCAGCAGGCGCATACCGGTATCTTTGTATAAGTTGGCCTCTTCTACGACTTGTCTTTTCAACTGTGTAAATAAATCATCAATAACCGTTCGTTGTTGAATTGTGGTTAAGAGAGCAAGTTCTTGAAGATACAGTTTTTCAGCTGTCTCTGACTTTTCTTTTCCTTCTCTCAGCAAGCGGTAGGCTTGTTGACCCTGTGATTTTATACTATTGTACTCTTCATCCAGCTTCGCTAATTTAGTGTATTCCTGGACACGGGCATTTTCGATATCTAGTTGTGTGCGATCAAAAGCCTTATACAAGGCCCCTGAAATGGTATCCCTAAGATAATGTCCTTGCGAAAGCGTACGAATAAAAATAACCAGTTGCATGCGCTGGAGCATACTTGTGAAGTCGCCCCAAGGCGTCATAGACGTACCGGGAACTCCATACTTAATCGAACGCAATAGACGCAAGTCATCGCGTGTATTGATCCAATCTAAATTTGTGAGCATTCTCGGTTTTGCATCCTTCATCACTTCCGAACGCAAGCCGGTGCCATCTGCCTCTTTTCCGTGACAAATTGCACAATTTATCTCAAAGAATTCTCGTCCCTTCTCAATATTTTCAGGGGTGTAGTACTGCTTCTTGATGTAGTAGGCATTTTTTTCTGTGCTCGCAGGAGAGTTGGGAACAACATCAAAGATATCCTCCAAAGTGACTGGGGATTTTTCTTTTTTTGACACCGTAGGTGTCAGGGCTGCGTAATAACCTTCACCTGAAGGTAGAAGTGCAGAGAGAGGACTTGAGCTCTTTTGTTCAGGAAAGGGCTTTAAGCGATTCCCTTCTTGCTCTAACTCTTTTAAGATATCTTCTGGTTGATACTTCCACTTAGGGACATTCGGCTGTAGTCCACCAGATTCGCCTGCCAAACCTGAATAGAGCCAGTCGACCAGTTGACGAATTTCAGCAGCTGATAACACAGGAATGCCATCTGAAATTTTATCTGTTGCCACTTCGCCCCATGGCGGCATTGGAGTCCCCTTCACACCGTGTGTGATCGATTGGATCGCTTCTGCCTTCGTTAAATTGCGTAAGAAGTCAGCATTTCGTAGATTTTTTGGAATCGGATAAATCCACTCTGCAACCGCCCCGTTGCCACTAAGAGACTCTCCATGACATTGTGAACAGTATGTTTCGTAGGCTATTTCAGGATTAAATCCTTCGTTTTTCCAAATCTCTCGAACGGCATCGCGATTGCGAATGCCTAAGACATCCAACATATGCGTTAGTGCATAAAACTTTGTATCGTCGAATGGAAATACAGGCATGATGGAATTTGGAACGTGCGATGTTGGAGTACGGAAATGTTCCATCAACCATTCATCCGTACGGAAAATACCAGACCAGTTTGGTTTAGGGCCTACTAATCTTCCTAAGCCATATTCCTGAATGTACATCATCAGTAAACGATTAATTCGTTCTTTCCACTGTTTGAGTTCATCCGTCAACGCTGCTCGCTTTTGGTCCTCTTTTTCCGCTTTGATCAGCTGTTCAAAGTGATGATTTTGAGCACGCATTGCATATTTAAAATTACTATATAACGCTTCGATCTGTCCCGGATGAGTGCGTTCAATTTCTTCAAGAAGGGATCCCTGTCTCACATCATCAACAATGCGTTTATCTATCTCAGCTTTATTTTCTTGCACAGTTGTGACCAATTGAGATCCTAAAACACCTTCAGGAAATAGCTGTGTGAACCATTGTCTTTCGTTGTGGATCGCATTGAAGTCAGAATTTTCCTTTTCGACGCTAAAGCCTACATTTGACTCAAAGCCTTTTAGGCGATGGCAAGCTGAGCATCCCTCTGTTGCAAATACCGTCATTGCATACTTGACGTCTTTCATCTGCACAGGGGTTATCGATTTCTCCCAGGGCATTTTGCGTCCAGCTTCCCAATCTTGCAGAGCGGTTTTGTGTGTAGCGGTAGCAACCGCTTTGCTTTCTCCCGTCTGTCCCAGCAAGAAGGTCATTAAATCCTGAAGCTCTTCATGGTCCAGTTTATAGTTAGGCATAGTGGATGTTTTGAGGTCTGACTGAGGCCACACGATCGATTCTTTAATGAACCACGGATAGGTCTTTCCTTCCTTTGTCAGTTCCGGTCCTACCCCTCCGCGGGCCAATCCGGCAATTCGGTGACACGCATAACAAGCCTGTGACAAATACAGCTGTTGCCCGTGCTGATAGCTCTTTGTAAGCAGATCTATGTCAGAAGTCACAGAAGACATAAATGTGTCATCTAAGACCGCATCTTGCAACGAAGTGCTGGTATCCTTGACGTGTTGAATCAGTTCTTGCTGTAGATTCCACGTTGCAAATTTAACAAATAAGGTCCCTTTAGCAGCAGCGGGATCGCTTTGATGTTCTTTTAAAAACTGGTCAAGGTTTGCGCTAGAAAGATCTTTTGACTCAAGCACTTTTTCTAGTTGTTGAACGATTGCAGCATTGCCTAGCATCAGTGCTAGCAACTGATTAATTCTATCCTCTACCAGGTTCTGCTTATCTTTAGAGACTTTGGAAATGAATAAAAGTTGATTTGAAGCTGCCTCCATTTGTTTTGGAGGCAATGTGTAATTTTGAGATTGCTTCAACAGCATCTCTTGAGTCGCTTTTAGTCCAAGATTTTTGAGATCTTTTTTCAAATTAAGTAAGGATATAGTTTCCTGACGTTCATTTTCAAAGGCATTTTGAATGGCATTAAAACGTTTTTGCGCTTGCTTTGTCACTACTTCAGTCGAATACAATGATCCCTGAAGCGCTTGGCTACTTGGCTGATGGCACTGCACACATTTTGCTTCGATGAGGGATCCGACAAACAACGGATAGGTTTGAAATAATAGTTCCTCACCTGGTTTGTGATTGAATGCATGAGCAAATTTAGGATCATTGTCGGCATCTGATTCTAGAAAATGAGGTTCAGGTCCCATGAATTCTTCATGGTACTGGCCATCATAAACTGGGCCGTGAGCCTTTTCCGTGGTTAACCCACGACCATTCCCATTGTGACAAGAGACACAGCCATATTCTTCTAATGAGTGGAATTCAAAGGGACGAGTCTCTTTTCCAATCAGAGGATGCATGACCAATACTTTTTCCACATCGTATTCAGCATGACCTACTTTGGCAGTTTTAAGAGCTTCCCATTCTGTTACTTGTTGCAGACGCGCTTTCACTTCGCTATTTTTCCCCTGTTCACGCAGTTGCGTATGCACCTGTTCATCGCGAAGAGCAGCGATTTTCTGATCTAGCTTTAGCCAGATGTACTCTTCATTTTCTACCTGTTTAGGAATACCTTGCTCATCGCGTACGATATTGCCATTAATGTCGTAGGCAATTTTAGTTGGAGAGAAGTGAGGGAACTGCAAGGCAACATGGCAGGAAATGCAGCGATCGATGACTGGGGGACCGCGATCTTCGCGTTCGATTACTATCTGTTTGACACCCTTTTCAAAAGCAGGTGGGGGTTCTCCAGTATAGGTAGAACGAAATTTTTCCAAAGCGATGTAATCGTTTTGGTAAATTTTATATTCTGGAAATAGTTCCCGATACAGAAATACACCAAACATCACAGCAGCGACTAAACCTAGGATTATCAGTGCGATCTGGTAGCGGTCAGCTCGAGCGTGCATCATTCCTCAATGTCTAGCGTAGGTTTCTGTCCAAGGCCATATCCAACCCCAATTGGCTCCTCGAAAAAACGTTCCTATAATAATAAGAATTGCTTGCCACGTCATAAAGAGAGTCCATAAAAAAATCCCTAAGTAGCGGCTGCGGTGGAACCAATAGCCTTCACCATGCGGATTTCGGTCAAGATAAGGTACAAGCATAAGTCCAACAACAATTCCCATAGGGATGACAACTCCACCCCAGAAGGCATCATAAGCCACTAATTCTTGAAGTCCCAAGAAATACCAAGGTGCTTTTGAAGGATTTGGTGGTTTTGTTGGGTTAGCTGGCTCCTCCAATGGAGCATCGATAAAAGAAAGACCCGTGACTAATACGAGAGTAAACAGGAATGCCACAAGCTCAGCACGCAACAGATGAGGCCACGTAAAAACAAAATTATAAGGTCCTTTATCTACAGTGGGACATGTGCCTCTAACAAGCTCCATCAAGCCATATGTGCGTTTGACGCCAGGAGCAAACGATTCCTTTGTGTCAGATCGCTGCACAACGCGATAGGGATCTGGTCTAAAGTGATCTGCGGGGCGTGAAAGTCCTCCATCCTTACGGATGCGCCAAAAGTGGACTCCGATTAACGTTCCAGCCAACAAAGGCAGAAATGCCACGTGGAACACATAAAAGCGAATGAGCGCATCTTGTCCAACACTATTAGAAGCCAGTAACATGATGCGGTTGACGTTGTACTGAAAACCAGGAAGATTAGGAACATATCCTGCGATGTTTGTCCCTACAGTAACCGCCCAAAACGCTAGCTGATCCCAAGGCAAAAGGTAACCTGTAAATGACAGAACTAAAGTAAGAAACATGAGCAGTACACCGATAACCCAATTGAAGCGCCGCATGTTTTTATAAGAACCGGTATAAAACACCCGTGACATGTGCAAGAAGACAAAGAGAACCATCATGTGGGCTCCCCAGCGATGCATGTTGCGGTACATCATCGCAAACGGTGTCGTATCTTGCCAATCCTTCATGATATCGTACGCGCGGTCTTCAGCGGGAATGTAGTAAAACATCAAAATGATGCCAGTAAAAACGAGGATAAGAAACAGGCTCGTTGTAATTGCCCCCAGGCCTAATGTATAGAAGGGATCTAATGAATGCTTATGGCATTTAACTGGATGAAAATGCAGAAAAAAGTTTTTAAAGACAATTTCAGAGCGGTCAACATCGTTGTTAGGATAGTTATGGCGGAAGATTGAGCGCACAAAGCTGCGTGGCAGGTTGGCAAGATGTTGTAGAAAAGTTTCTCGTTTTTTTCCTTGAAAGACAGCCATGAATCTATTCTCCTTATCAAGCCGTTGCGGAATACCAGGCTGCATTCCAGTCGAGCGTCGTTTTAGATTTGTCTACCATTAGATCCCCTGAAGCGCCTTTAAATACCTCAAAATAAACCAAGGGCAAAGGAGCAGGTCCGCCTGTATTTAATCCATGTGAATCATAAGTGGAACCGTGACAGGGACATTTAAAACCGGTTTCCACTGCATTGACGGTGCACCCCAAATGCGTACAAACTGCAGTTTGGACCCGCACTTTCCCCGCTTGTGTCTCCACAAAAACCTTGTACTTGGCATTAAACAATTTTCCGTCGCGTGACAACACCTCTTCAGGTCTGCCTATTGAAAATATACTGGGGGGTTCTTTCATCGCATTTGGATAGAGGAAACCAAGCACAGAGCTGTTGATCAAGCCACCTAGACCCAATAAGCAGACTCCGGTACCTACTAACGCCAAAAAAGAACGTCTAGAAATCAGGGGATCGCGGTCGTCGGCATCAACATTTAATGAATTGCGGTACTTTGGCATAGACTTATTCCTTACTCATCCTCTCGAAAAATTTGGTATTTCACATCTTCGCTATCTTCAAATTGCCCTTTGCGCAAGTAGTAGATATAAAGCATCACTCCAGCAATGGCCATCATGGTTGAGCTAATTATGTACCAAAACAAGGGTTATCCTATCCATCGGAAAGAGTAATCCATCAAATCCATCGTGACCGCTTGCGTCGGACATTTTTCGGCGCATAGTCCACAACGAATACAAAGGTCTTCATCTTTCAACATTGCAGTTCCCATTACATCCAGCTCTTCATCAAGCATGTTGGCTGAGTCTACTCCGTAATAGTTATCAACAGCCACACGCAAGTTCCCTTCTCCCAAATCCAAGTTCAATTTACTGATAGGCACCTGCATGAGGCAGTTACAAGGGCACACATCTACGCACCCATTACATTTAATGCAAAGCGATCCGTCAAAAACAGGGCTGACATGACACTGCAAGCAACGATTTGCCTGTTCATGCGCCTCTTCATCGGTGTAATTATTTTCCACCAATTCATTGTTATGTACGCGCACATTAGCTGGTTGCATGGTGGGCAACGCCCATTTCGTTCGCAGATAGGTCTTGTCGCGCATGGGATTGATTTCTGTGAACTCTCCAACAAACTCCTGATAAGGCCTCGTACCTCTCAAATCGGAATCTATCGATCTCGCAGCTTCCTGCCCCTGCCGAATTCCCGTAATGAACAGAGCGGCTCCAAAAGCGGCATCACCACCGGCATATATGCCTTTGACTGATGTTCGACAGGTTCCTCTTTCCGTTTTGATAATGCCCCGATCCATCACCAACTGGTCGCGCTTATCCCATCCATTCAAAAAGCTCATGTCCATGGCCTGGCCAATGGCTAAGGCCACTGTGTTGCAAGGAATCACAAATTCGGAATCTGGAATCACCTTTGGCGCAAAACGGCCTGTGTGGTCATAAAGAGAATAGATCTTCTGCACACGTAGTCCAGTAATCTTTCCTGCAGCATCGCGTTCAACAGCTACTGGAGCAACACGATTGATAATTTCAATGCCCTCTTCGATTCCATCCTCTATCTCAAACTCATCGGCGGTCTGCTCATCGCGCGCTTCCAAACAGACCATGGTGACTTTCTTTGCTCCATTGCGCACCGATGTACGGGCAACGTCAAAGGCTACGTTTCCTCCGCCTACCACAACCATACGATCATCGATTTTCCACTGCTCTTCCGCACAGCGCACACGCAAGTACTCGACTCCACGGATAACGTCAGGACCATCAGCTCCGGGAATGGGTAACTCACGCGACTTCCACAACCCAATCCCCAAAAACACAGCATCATACTTTTCTTGTAACTCACTCAGCGTAATGTCCCGCCCCAACTTCATGTTATAATAGATTTTAGCCCCAAGATGCTCAATGGCATGACACTCATTCAACGCAATCTCATTCTTCAAACGATACGTAGGAACTCCATAAGTCAACATCCCCCCAGCCATACGCATCATCTCATACACATCCACAGCATAGCCAAGTCGCAATAAATCATGCGCCGCGGTAAGTGACGCCACTCCGGCCCCAATACACGCTACCCTCAACCCATTAGGTTGCGGCTTCGTCGACCCACGCGCATAGCTCATCTCCAAGCTCTTAATATGCGCCTCGCGATCCATCCCAAACCACTCAGCCAAGTAACGCTTCTGCGCCCTTATGGTCAACGTCTTATCAACGCGATCCCGCCGACACGTTATCTCACACGGTGCCCCACAAATCATCCCACAAATCGATGCAAACGGATTCGGCCCCCGCGCAATCTTATACCCCTCCAACAAATTCCCAGCATGCAAGGCCAACATATATCCACGCGGATCGGTATTAACAGGACACCCATCCCGACAGTCAATCTGACGAATGTAATAATCTAAGTCCGGGATGACAACATCGTAAACCTCCCTAAAATTAGAAATATCCATCTCTTTCCCTCACGTAAGCACCGCACTGTATCAAATTCAATTTATTTTTGAAACAATCATCGAAAAAAAAGGGGGGACGCTGCCCCCCTTACCCCCCGCAAAAGGGCCGTGGGCCCTCTTGACACCCTTTTAGTGGGTATAAAGCAGCTCGAAAGGAAAACCTGTAAACAAGAAAAATGCGATATACGCTGCGCGTCTATCACCTTTTTCCTGATTCATGTATTACCTTAGAGAGCTTTGTACTCACAAAGGTGACAACAAGACCAAGCTTTTGTGAGGTTAATGGAGGAGATCCTTTTTCAATGAACGGTTAAAATATAGTTGAGTTAGGTACTTTAGGGACTAAAGTGGAGGCATAGAAAAGCAAAAAGACGAATTTCCTATATGGAGTTCGGTGGGCTTGCCACCGCTTTCATAAACATCGGCTTGCCGATGTCACAACGAACTGCAATGGGGTCGTCAAGCCGACCCGGTAGAGAGAGCAACTGCTTTATCAATCTTAGCAAACATTCTAATGATTCCAGAAAAAGAATGCGAACGCCCTATGAACAAAACAAGTTTGGTTCTTAGACGCCATGGAGCACGGTTGACTTACCAAAGAGAAGCGCGCACATATTCAGTCCTGTTAGAAGCTGCTAGCAATTACCGCAATCCCAATATTCTTCGTACTCTTATTGGGCATGTGACACAACCAGAAGATTATCAAGAAAGTAATGCTCCTATCTCAAATCCCGATCCATATTATCCTTTTACCTTAAACGTTTGCGATTCGTTAATTACCTCTAGTGCTACGAATAGGATATATACAGATACCACTTACTTCAATGCACTTAAACATCTTCTTACCACTGAAGAACCTCCAACTACGAACACCATTGCAGAAACGTGTACGTGGCTTAGAACAATTCTTATCCCAGCACATGCAAGGGGAGACGATTTAGGTAATTACCGAACAGTTGCATTGCGCGCTGGCCATAACATGAAGTATAGGATCTGCCTATCTGACACTAACCTATCTGTAATATTGAATCGCTTAGAATCCGTACAAACTAAAATCCCAAAATTTCAAAGGGAAATTCACGTTTTTGCTGGGAAGCATCTGAAGCAAATTGATTGCCAAATTCTCTCAGAAAAAAGTAAACAATCAAAGGATTCCTCTGCTAAGATTCATGTGCCTAACTTCCCTCTTGGTATTTGGGGAGAGGTTGCGTCTTTTGCCTTACCACACTTCACCCCAGACGAACTACAACACCTCTGTACGTAAGCCAGAAAGTTGTTGGCTAGTAAAATTGGAGCCACAACGTGGTTGTGAAAATAAACGTTTCGAATAAGGTAGCCAGGCCGTCCCGGCCTGGTAAAATTCGCTAATATTCCTTTTGTAATCCATATATACACCAGGCCGGGTG
>JACDHD010000116.1 GCA_013821265.1 Parachlamydiaceae bacterium
AACGATGTGGAAAGGCATGGCACGAATGGTTGATTTTTCGTTGGCTTGGGAAGCATTTGGTAGGTAAAAAATGCTCTTGAATAGCCTGTCAGATAGAAATTGGAGACTTATGGGTAATAGGATGCGCTCACGGGCACGGGAACGGAAGAACTTTTGTACTACCCCTTTTCCTCCTTTTCATAAATCGTTAAATTCTTTTATAATCGCTACAATAATCTGTTAAAAATAAGGATGTTGCATGGGATTATTTTCCCGAGATAAACCTAAGATCAAAATACAGACCACAAAAAAAGATGGATTTAGCGGCTGGTTAAAGTGCACACACTGCAGCGAACTGATCCATGTCAATGAGTTGCAGCAAAATAGCAACTGCTGTCCAAAATGTGATTACCACTACCGTCTGTCTGTCGACGAACGTCTAAAAAGCTTAACCGATGAAAATAGCTTCCAAGAGCTATTTGGAGACCTGGAATCCGTCGACACCTTGCGTTTTACCGACACCGAAACCTACACAAAACGCTTAGCTAATGCCAAAGAAAAATCGGGCCACAACGAAGCCGTTATTGTCGGCACGTGCCAGCTCAATACGTTTCCTGTTGCATTAGGAGTCTTAGATTTCAATTTCATGGGTGGTTCCATGGGTTCTGTTGTTGGAGAACGCCTAACACGTCTTATCGAACACGCGACGACTCAGCGCCTACCTCTGATTATCGTTTCTACCTCGGGTGGGGCGCGCATGCAGGAATCGATTTTGTCCCTCATGCAGATGGCAAAAACGTCTGCTGCCCTAGCTAAATTAAGCGAAGCGGATATTCCTTACATATCGGTCTTGACAAATCCGACTACCGGGGGCGTAACAGCTTCTTTCGCTTCTTTGGGCGATATTATCATTGCTGAACCAAATGCTTTAATTTGCTTTGCAGGACCCCGTGTGATTGAGCAAACAATTGGACAAACGTTGCCTCCAGGGGCTCAGGAATCGGAATTCCTACTCAAACACGGCATGGTGGATTGCATTGTCAATCGCCGCGATCTCAAAGACAAATTAGCGGAACTCCTCGCTTTTTTAATTCCTGCAACAAAAGCTAATGCTTCAGGATCAAGAGAAACTGTTACTGCTCAGGCAAAGGAAAAATAATATGGATCACCATTCACACCACTGCTGCTTACCTGTCGATGTAAAGACTTTGTTAGAAGAGGGAGCTAATATTCCGGAATATGCCTCTTCAGACGCTGCTGGAGCAGATGTTCGCGCTTTTATTAAAGATGACATCGTTTTAGCTCCAGGCTCTTCAGCTTTAATTCCCACAGGATTGCGTTTTGCTATTCCAGCTGGCTATGAAATTCAGGTGCGACCACGAAGTGGCCTTGCATTAAAACATCAAGTCACAGTATTAAATACTCCAGGTACAATTGATGCTGATTATAGAGGTGAGGTGGGGGTGATCCTAATTAATCACGGGAAGGAACCGTTTGTGATTAAGCCAGGAATGCGCATTGCACAAATCGTTCTCGCATCAGTGCTACAAGCCAATTATTCGGTTGCGACGACTTTAGCCGTTACGACGCGTGGAAGCAGTGGATTTGGCCATACAGGCCTCCATTAAAATTAACATGAAGCGGTTATGGTTAAGATTTCCAAATACTTTGATCCTCAATTAGTGCTTTTTTTGGAAGCCTCAACACGTGATAGCGCGCTTCAATCCTTAGTCAGTCAATTAGATACATGCGGAAAGTTAAAGAGTGCATCGGAATTCTACCATGCCATCGTCGAACGGGAGAAAATTGTCTCAACGGGAATAGGCATGGGTGTTGCGATTCCTCACGCCAAGTTACCTGAATACAAAGACTTTTTCATTGCTATCGCCATTCTACAGCGCGGTGTCGATTGGAACTCCCTTGACGGTGTCCCTGTTAAACTCATCTTCATGATCGGGGGACCAGATAACAAACAAACTGAGTACTTGCAGATTCTCTCCAGCTTGACCACTGCCTTAAAAGATGAAGAGCGTCGAAAAAAACTATTAACACTCAATTCCCCGGCTGCTATTATCGGGCTATTTGACACCTGAGACACTGATTGCCTACTCAAAATAGATTGTGAGCGTGTTTTTGGTCTAACTTATAATTTAGGAGTCGTTGATATGGATCTAAAAATTAAAGACGTAGCAGACCTTTTAAGTGTATCGGAAACGACTATTCGCCGCTGGTTGGGCGAAGGCAAAATTCCCGCTTATCGCATTAATCAGCAGTACCGCTTCAGCCGTACAGAAATTGAAGATTGGGTGATTAACACTAAGCAAGGTAAAGCAACTGAAGCGACTTTTAATGAAGATTCGGAAGAGCGCAGTGCTCCTGGCAACAAGCAGTTCAGCCTCTTTCGAGCGATCCACAAAGGGAATGTGTTAAAAAACGTTCCTGGGAAGACTAAGGAAGAGGTTATCAGCGCTACAATGAAGCTGATCGCGGGCGAATTAAATGTAGACGCAGACGTTATCACCGAATTATTAGTTGATCGTGAGCGTTTACAACCCACAGCATTAAATAACGGGATTGGCATTCCGCATACGCGCGATTTTTTGCTGAGCTCACATCACAATGTTGTTGTTGTGGTATATCCTGAAAAGACATTGGAATATGGGGCTTTGGATGGCAAACCTGTTCACACACTGTTTTTCCTGTTTGCCTGTGATGACAAAAAACACCTACACATCCTAGCTAAAATAGCACATTTCAGCAGTCAGCCTGAATGCTTAAAGTTCTTGCAGTCAAAGCCGAACAAAGAAGCTTTACTTACCTACATCAAAGAATGGGAAGGCAACCTCAAAAAGTCCTAGTGGCAAATTGTAGACGTCACCTCTCCTTTTTTGACCGAGTAACCACATTTATTTTTCCTATATGGTAGCCAGACCGTCCCGGTCTGGTCGTCCTTTTTTTTACCAGGCCGGGAGAGCTTGTGAAAAAATTAACAAAATTGCGACAAGTAAAAATTTAACACGGCTGACAATATAGTCTAG